>DDSA01000104.1:41887-44601 GCA_002343715.1 Phycisphaerales bacterium UBA2402
CCCCCGGCGGGGGGGGGCCGCGCCCCCCCGTCGCCCCCTCCCCCCGGCTCGCCCCCCCCCCCCCCCCCCGCCGATGCCGGTCCGCTCGCCGCCATCTACAACCACTACATCACGGAGACCGTCGTCACCTTTGAAGAAAACCCGGTGACGCCGGAGGAAATGGCGCGGCGGCTGGGTCTGACCACCGATGCCGGTTTCCCCTGGCTGGTGTGGGACGAGGCCGGACGCGTGCTGGGCTACGCTTATGCCGGTCCTTGGAAAACCCGCAGCGCCTACCGCTTCGCTGCCGAATCCACCGTCTATCTCGATCCGTCCGCCACCGGCCGGGGGCTCGGCACACAGCTTTACACGGCGCTCCTCGCCCGCCTCGCATCAATGGGCCTGCACACGGTCATCGGCGGCATCGCCCTGCCCAACCCCGCCAGCATCGCGCTGCACACCCGTCTAGGCTTCCGCCCAGCCGCACACTTTCACGAGGTGGGTTGGAAGTTCGGCCGTTGGATTGATGTCGGCTACTGGGAACTGAAACTGCCCGCCCCGCCCGACAATCCGCCCGTCGGAACGTAGATTGAAAGATTGTCCGGCGCGTGCGGTTACCCCACCTTGGTGCCATGAAACGGTGCATCCTCTGCTGCCTGCTGGTCCTCGGCCAAATCGGATGGTCAGCCGCAGCAAGCTCCGTCCCGACCGCCAAAATCGAAGCGGTGGCATGGCTCGCCGGCCATTGGCGCGGCCCCGGCGCCGGCGGTATGGCGGAGGAAATCTGGGCACCACCCCGGGACGGTGCCATGGTGGGCGTGTTCCGGCAGGACGGACCGGAAGGCCCGGCCTTCTATGAAATCCTCGTGATTCGCGAGGAAGGAGATTCGCTGATCCTGCGCCTCAAACATTTTCACGCCGACTTGCGCGGCTGGGAAGAAAAGGACGAGCGCCTGGAGTGGCCGCTGACATCGCTGGGCGAGCGCGAGGCGGTGTTTGGCCCGGCACGTTTCCACTCACCCGACCCCAACCGCCTGCAGATCACCGTGACGATGCGGCGACGCGATGGATCCCGCGGCGAACTCAAGTTCGACCTGTCCCGGGTGCCGGCCGTTGAGTGACGCCCGCATCGCGCAGTGATTTTTCAGCCATGTTTCCCTTGGACGGGGGTGAACGGAAAGCCCAGCTTCCACTGGGCACCGGTCTTTGACGGCCAAAACATCCATCACCCTTTATCATGTCCATCGCCCCCATCACCGAGGCCGACCGCCAGTTCTACCGCGATCAAGGCTACTTCATCATCCGGCAGGTAATTCCCGCCGGGCTTTTGCGCGATCTGCGGCGCGAGGCCGCCAAGGCCCACGACATTGCCGTGCGGTTGCACGGTCCTCGCGTGCAACGCCTCGCCCCGCTCAAGGCCCACGCCGGCGAGCTCGACTTGCAGCCGTTCCGCGATTTCGACCAGATTGAAGGCCTCGTCGCGGCCATCCAGACGCTCCTCACGCCCGAGCACACGCTCAAGCCCACCGAGGACGCCTGCCTGCTCTTCCACCCGCGCGAGCGTCCGTGGTCCACCGAGTGGCACCGCGACTGGCGCGACCATGTGCTGGAAGCCGAGTTTCAGGCCGAGATCGGCGACGCCCGCTGGCAGGAGATCGCGACGGATTTTCGCCTCTGGAACCAGGTCAACTGTCCGCTCTATGAGGACACCTCGACGTGGTATGTGCCGCGCAGCTTCAAGCGCGTGAACAACACGCCGGAGGAGATGAGGGTCTATGCCTCGACCACCCAGCAGGAGCTGTGGGACGAGGACAAACGCCGGACCGACGAGGAGCTGGAATTGTTTTGCCTGCGCTACTGCCAGGCCATGCCGGGCGCCGTGCAACTCGTGCTCAACCCGGGCGACTTTTGCATCTACCGCAACGTCGGCTGGCACCTCGGCAACTACGTGCCCTACCGGCGGCGCGCCACGTTGAACACCCACTGCTTCACGCCCGCCTACGCCCAGTTTGCCAAGGACTACGAGCACATGCTGAAGGCCGTGCCCGCCGGCATCGAGCGTCACGCCCGGCTCGCGCGGGGCCTCTGACCGCTCAGGAAACGTCAGGCAGCCTCCGCTCCCGCGCCACAAACCACAGCGGCTCGCCTTCCTCGGCGAGCACCGGGCTGATGCGGATGTCGGCCCGGTAGGCTGTGCCGTCCTTGTGGTAATTGACGAGGGTCTCGCGGCAGGGCCGGCGTTCGTGCAGGGCGGCACGGATACGGGCGACGGCCGCCGGATCGGTGTCCGGCCCCTGCAACAGTGTCCCGGGTTTGCGGCCCTTCAATTCGGCCAGCTCGTAGCCGCACATGGCCGTAAACTCCGCGTTCACCCATTCCACCATGCCGGTCGGCGTGGTCACGACCAAGCAGTCTCTCTCCGCCCGCGCCGAACGTCCGGCCGCAGCCAGAATGCGCTGCTTGAGCTGCGCGGACGGTTCCACCTCGCCGGTAACCTTGGCCAGGGCCACCGCCGCCGCCACCTGCTCCATCCGCGCCACCGCCGCCCGCAGCTCCGTGTGGAATGCAAGCACGACCTCCAAGCTCTCGCGCTCCGGAGCCGTCATGGCTCCGGACACGTAAAGGGCGGCCTGGTCCTCGAGGATTTGGCGATGCATGATGATGAAAGAAGCAGGCTGGAGTTCCGACAGTAAAGCCGGTTTACGCGAATCCTGCATTCCTATTACGCGCCGGCC
>DDSA01000147.1:0-2460 GCA_002343715.1 Phycisphaerales bacterium UBA2402
ACCCACCCCCTCTTGCCCCCGCCTCAGAGATGGGGCGGGCGGGATTTGGAAGTCTGACCACGCACACAGGAGCACAACGATGGAAACCGCAGAACGCCCCAGCATGGAAGGCGGTCGTCTGTGTGGCTGACGATGAACGCCCCATGCTCCGCACGCTCAGCATCTTCTCCGGGAGCGGTATGCTCGACACCGGAGTTGCGCTTGGGGCCGACGCTTTCGGAATCGGGATTCGATCCGTGGGTTATGCTGAACGGGACAGCGCAGCGGCGGCCCTTCTCTTGGCGCGCATGGGCAACGCGACCCTACATCGCGCACCTCTCTGGTGCGATTGCGTCAGCCGCTTGGACGCCCGCCCTCTGCGGGGGTGCGCTGACCTGCTCATCGCATCCCCGCCGTGCCAGCCTTACTCGTCGGCGGGGAAGCGGAAAGGCAACAGCGACGAACGCAGTCACGGGGATGGAGACGGCCCCCTCGTCCACACCGTGCGGCTCATCCGCGAGTGTGAGCCCGCCCTGGTCTTCTTCGAGAATGTTCCAGAGTGGTTTACCGGCGGACATTTTCGGGAGTTCGGAGAGCAACTTTGCGGTATGGGTTTCGACATCGCGCCGCCGCTCTTTGCAACGTCTTCAGGACTTGGCAACTCGCATGAGAGAGAGCGAGTCTTCTGCCTCGTGGCCCACCCCCAACGCCTGCGAGCGTGGGCCCGAAAACAAGGAAAGCAAGAAGAGCACTCGGGGGTCATCGACGGGCGTGGACTTGCAGTCGGTGGCGCAGGTGTGGGCGACACCAAACGCGAAGGGGCGGGCGAGCCCGAGCGTCGCATCGGCGAAGAGCCTGGCGGGGGGCGGCGCGAAGGACCTGCGGAACGACGTGAAGAGCTGGCCGACCGCGCAGGGCACGGACGACCGCAACACGAGCGGTGGCAATGGACCAGAGGCCAATCCGACGCTGCGGACGGCGGCGCTGAACTGGCCGAGCGACCGGGCGGAGGACTCGGAAGCGTGCGGCAATCACACGAACGCGACGGACAGCCTGAACGGAGCGGTCGATTCATGGGCATCGCCAGCTTCGCGGGACTACAAGGGCGCGAACGGGCCTGCGCACCTGGACCGGGACCGACCCCACGAAGATCAGTTGCCGAACCAGGCGGTCCACCTCTTTGCCCTCCCGCAAGAAACGACTACCGACGATGGGCTGAGTTGGTTGCTGGCGGTCTGGACCCGACCCTCATGCCCGCGATTGAGTCCGGGGTTTCAGTGGTGGCTTATGCGCTGGCCACACCCGAGATGTCTGCTGGCGACCTGCTCCGCATCGGCGGCAACGGAGTGGACCCGCTGGTTGTCGCGTATGCGTTCTGCACTTTGTGTAGCGATTGGAGGATGGACGGATGAGCATTGAGCGCCCGATTCTGTTCTCCGCCGCGATGCTGCCGGCGATCATGGCGGGGCACAAGACGCAGACGCGGCGGGCGTTGAAACCACAGCCACCCTTGTGGGGGACGCGAGTGCGGTCTGGCGTTGTGCGGTCCTACACCCCCGACGCGATGCCCCGATGTCCATACGGCGTCCCAGGCGATCGGTTGTGGGTACGAGAGAGGGCCCGGGTAGTGAGCGTCACATCGGGTCACGAACCGTGGTACGCGATCGAGTACGCGGCCGATGGTCGTTGCACGTATCGGAACGGGATTCTCCCCGGCAAGTGGTTTCCGAGCCGCAACCGCAACGCCATCGGCGAACCTCTGTGGTGCAGCCCCATCCACATGCCGCGGTGGGCATCCCGCCTCACGCTCATCATCGAGACGGTGCGGGTTGAGTTGTTGCGCGACATCACAAAGGCAGACGCGATCGCGGAAGGCTACCCGTCAGACGCCGGAGTGCCGCCGGGTGAGTGGTACGCGGACCTGTGGGAGAGAATCAACGGACCCGGCTCGTGGGCCTCGAACCCGTGGGTGTGGGTAATCACAATCCGCAGACCCGAGGAGGCGCTATGACAGACCGCACACACTGGCGGGGTGAGGACATCGCGGGGCTGTCGCAGCAGGTCATCGACATAGCGGACAAGGCGTTCGCGCTGGGGCGCGAGGTCGCGGTGGTGCGGATCGTCATCGGCGCGGAGACCGATGATCCGTGGGGGCTGGCGTTCGCGGTCGCCGAAGCCGTCAGCGCACCCGGTCGGCCGTACGTCTGCCGCGCGTTTGCGCGTGGCGAGCGGCCGCCCGCGGGCGAGAATCTCACGTGGCAATACGAGATCAGGAGGAAGCCGTGACCGACATGATGTTCCGGGCCATGCCGGTTGAGCCGCCGTGGAAGCCGCTGGGGAAGGGGTGCATCAAGGACGCGACACACACACGCGCCTTCTCGCTGCTGCGCTACGAGTTGGGCCGGATCGGCGCGACCGATGTTGTGATCGAAGCCGGGTTCAGACCAGATCAGATCCGCAACGACGGGTTGCCGTACTCAT
>DDSA01000147.1:2644-7774 GCA_002343715.1 Phycisphaerales bacterium UBA2402
ACCGGGTTCAGACCAGATCAGACCCGCAACGCCGGGTTGCCGTACTCATCGGCCAAGCCGATACACAGTACGGTGCGAATCACGTTCCGGAAGAGCGGTGTCTTGCCGCTCTCCTTCACCGCTGGCGGGCACGCGGATTGGTTCGTGAATCTGTATTTGATCGCCATGACGCTCGAACGGTTGCGGGCGATCGATCGGTATGCCTGCACCCAGGGCGATGAGCAGTACCGCGGATTCTCCTCGCGCCCACCGGGCGGCGGTAGCGCCGCTTCCGAGTGGTCGAGTATTGAGGATGCGATGCGGTACTTGTGTCGGGTCGGTAGCCCAGACGTACTGAGTGTTCTGCCCGCCGATCTGCCGCACGTATATCACGCCGCGGCCAAGAAGGCGCACCCGGATGCGGGCGGAAACACAGAACTGATGTCGAAGGTGAATCGCGCCCGTGACTTCGTGGAGCATGGTGGGCGGTAGGGGAACCGGGGAACCGACGAACAAGGAGAGCGATCAGTGTATAACACGTTGGAGGAGGCGATGCGAGGCGGCGGACGACTTCGGCGCGGAAAGTACGGCGTTGCGCCTGCGGCTGATCGGCGGTGGCGCGGCCGGACCTACGACTCGAAGGCCGAGATGCTGTACGCGCAGACTCTGCACGCCGGAGGCATGTACGAGGTCGTCGAGCAGCCCGCCGTGAGGCTCGGCGAGGACACGGTCTACCGCCCGGACTTTCTGGTCATCGACCTGGCGACCGTGCAGGCCTGGTACGTCGATGTCAAGGGGGTTGAGACCCGCGAGTTCCGCCGCGTGCGGCGGCTCTGGGAGAAGTACGCCCGTCTCCCGCTGCACATCGTCCGGCGTGGATCGACCGCTGAGATCATTGTGCCACGTGAGGTAGGCTGACATGCACGAGCGCAGACTGGAGCAGATCGCGGCTGGTACCAGGCAGGCCAGCCCGGAGGAGATCACGCTCATGGCGTCACTGGCGATGGATCGGCAGGTGTACGCGACCGCGCTCATGGAGATCGAGGGCATGGCCGCGGACGTGTGCGGGGACCGGGAGGATCGCGGCGTGGTCGGGAGGATCAGGGACCGGGCACGGGCCGCGCTCCGTGTCGCCGTGCCGTGGATGGATCGGGGGGTCTGATGCGAGCGTACTTTGATGCGGTGTGCCCTGAGTGCGAGCGTCGGATCGGATGGTACGGACTCGTGGGCGATCGTCCCGCGTGCCCGTGCGGGCATCGCCCGAGCCAGGAGAGCCTCGATGTCATCGACCGCAGGATCGACGGCTACCGCTCGCGTGCCGTCTCTGCCGCTGATGCGGCGCTGGGCGAGCGCGTGAGAGCGGCGAGATTGGCCGGACGACTGCCGCTGCGCCGAGCCGCCGTCCTGTGCGGCGTGACGATGGAGATACTGAGCGCGATCGAGAGCGGTACATCTGGGGATGTGAGTGAGGACAACATCCGGCGCGTGCTGGATATACTGATCGTGCAGGCCCGCAGCGCCGGGGAGAGCGCACCAGGACAGACCCATGCCCGTGGACCTACGCGCCAGCGAGATGATGACCAATGACCCCGTGGCCCGCAGCATCATCACCGTGCTCGCCGCACACGACCAGGAGCACCCGCTCGACTATCTCGCAGGGCACACGCTGATCGAGCGTGTCCGCCTGGCCACGGGTCAGATGCCGTACGACTCGTTTGCAAGACTGCACACGATCCACGGACTCGTCGAGCAGCAAGCCAATGTGCGCGATCCATCACGTCCAGGGCCGGACGCCTGGAGGCTGACGGATCGGGGGCGCGAGTGCTGGCAGCAGTACGCGCCGCCATCCGCCGCGCCGAAGAACCAGCCCGCGCCGCCATCCGCCGCGCCGAAGAACCAGCCCGCGCCGCCATCCGCCGCGCCGAGCCAGATCAGCCGAAAAAAGTTCCGAGGTTCGGACGGGAGGCCTCGATGACGCTGGCCCAGGTCGAGCAGGCACGCCGCCGTGCCGAATCACTCACCGCGAGACAGCGTGAGGTCATGGTGCTGCTCTCGCGCGGCATGTCGTCCGCCGAGATCGGCGCGGCTCTGCACCGCAGCCGCGACACTGTTGAGAACCACATCGCGGCCATCAGCCGCGTGCTCGGCGTGCGTGGCCGCACACGGATCGCCGTGCTGGGGGTGCGCCTGGGGATGGTGTAGATGGAGATGCCGCACGGTGCGCGCACCAGGACGCCCGAGGCCATCCGCCTGCGCCCGCTGGTCGATGCGGCGCTCGTCGATGGGTCCGCGGTCTCCATCATTACCGCCCGGCCCGATGCCTCCTGGCTCAGGGCGGCGCTGGCCATCGGCGCGAGCATCGACGTGATTGGGGCCGCCTGGCTGCACCGCGGCGAGTGGCACCTGTGGCCCGGCATCGTCGCCATCGTCACCAGGCAGAGGCCGCCCAGGGACTCCAGAACCGTGATCGTCTGGCCCGAGTACGCAAAGGATGGGGCCGTGATGTGGCGGGTGCAGACGCTCCGATCGGCGGTAGTGGCCGATGAGCAGGTGTACCGCAGACCTGCCTAGACTCATGGGGACGCGCGATGCGGGGCCGATCGAGGCCCGCACATGCCCTATCGACCCAACCTGCCGGTCCAAGCCGTCGCCATCACCAGCGTACGCACGCCGCTGGTGCCCATCGGCGGCCCGCACATGCTCACCGCCACGGGATCACTCCCGGGGTGGGAGACCTACGGCCACTCGATGACCGAGTGGCAGAGCGACCCGGCGACGGGCATCCTGGTCAGCGACCCTCTCCCCGCGGGGTGCAACGTCGTGCTGGCGGCGGTGGTGCAGCACGCGAGCGATGCCGACGGCAAGACCGCGACCATGCGGGTCTGGATCGCTCGCCAGGCGGGCACCAGCGGCAAGAGCCGCATCGCCCACGCGGCGCTCGAGTGCGATGTCCAGGGCGGGCTGGTGTCCGTGCCTGCGATGAGCGGCGTGCTGGTCCCCGACGACCTGCTCGGACCGGGCAGCGCGCCGCGGCGGTGGGCCGACACCATCACGCTCAAGGCGGATCACACGCTCAGCCCGCACGCGCAACTCCTGGGGTGCGATACCGGCACCGGGGCGGGTATCGACTCGATCGCCCAGGTGGTGTTCGAGGCCGCGGCGGGGGACCAGATCATCGTCGCCGGACGTATCGGCGGCTCGTACACGGCCAGCGGACTGGCCGTGCTCATGGGGACCATGTGATGATCCTCACCCTGCTCGTGTGCATCATCGCGGCGGGTGAGTGCGATTGGGTCGCCGATCCTCCAGCGATCGACTGGAACCAGGACGGCGGTGTCGATGGCTCCGATGTCGAGGCGTTCGTGCGCGACTGGCAGGACGGGCTGACCGATATCAACACCGATGGGTGTGTCGATCTGTGTGACCTGGTGATCTGGCTCGATTTCTGGGCGATCGGAGGATAGATGCCGCTAGGCAACCACTATAAACTCGCGCCGTTCTTCGCGTCGATCATGAACCCGAACGTCCTGGCGTCGATCCTGGTCATCGGCGACAGCATGACCGCAGAGAACGCGCAAAAAGGCAACGCGACGAATGGCATCTGGGAGTCGTGGGAGCCTCCGATCCCGACCGAGAACAAGGTATCACACTGGCTCGGGCGCTCATCGCAGGCAAACCGCTCCGGCAACAACACGCATCATGGGGAGAGTCAGACGGCGGCATCTATCGCCGGTGGCACAGCGACGACGATCACTCCGAGCACTTCGGTCACTGGTGCGGACCGACCCAATCTGTTCGGGCCTGGCTCAGGCAGCCCCGCGGCCAACAGCGTCGGAGGCCGCAACGACTTCTCTCCGCAGGAGTATCTCGACATCGCCTGGGGCGCTGGCACTCGCACAGGCACGGGCGGCAGCCCGGTCAGCATCTACAACGCGCATGGAAGGATGAATCAGCAGGGTGTCACGACCCCGTGGGGGTACACCATGCTCGGGGTCGCGCCCGCGATACACCGCAGCCAGCAGGCGAGCGCAAAACTGATCTGGAGAGCGCACGCGAGCAGCCCGGCCTCGAACATCGAGGTCATCGGCACACGCCGATCCACGACGACAGGAGGCACAAACTTCGGCGTGCCTACAGGCACGCCTGTCGCGCCGGACTTCAGCGCGAACCCCGACACGATCCAGTCTGTGAATGTCGATTGTGGCACGGGCGTCGGCGAGCCGGGAGTCATGGCCAGGAGCATCGGAACCAACGCCGGCGCGGAATCACTGTTCCTGCTCGGGAACGCCTGGTACACCAGGCCGACATCATCGACGTGGTACTCGAGTGGCTGGCTGCTCTCGTGCGTCGGCCTGTCCGGCGCGAACGCCGTGGATCTGGCGTCGATGCTGGGCGGCGACGACAACCGCGACGGCCAGATATTGGTCCCCGTCTGCAGCAACGGACTGGCCCAGTCGTATCTCGGCGCACTCTGCTCCTACGGCACGGTGGCAGGCCCCACTCATGTCATCTTCAGGGTGGGGCAGAATCTGAACTCCAGCACGCAGAACCCCGGCACCAACTACACAGACGGGTCCGACATGGAGATATTCAGGACCAACATGCGGCACCTGATCGACACGGTGCGTAACCACTGTCTGGCGCTGCAGGGCGAGATGCCGATGATGCTCATCGAGGGGCGCATCCGCACATCGTCGTCCGACAGCACGACCCAGGCGGTCAACGCCGTGCTGCGGGAACTGGCCGTGGAGTACGACTGTGCCTACTGGGACGGGTGGCTGCGCACCAGGGACCAGCCACTGACCTGGTATACCAGCGCCGAGAACCAGTCTACCAGCGGGGATAATGTCCATGAGAGTCACCAGGGCGCACGCTGGGTGCAGCGCATGGTGTTCGAGGACGGGATGCGGGCGCTGGGTCGGGATCACGGGATGTGGGGCTTCGAGACCAGGCCACCGGCGGCGACGGGCGGGATCGCGCGTCTGAGGGGACGCGGCGCGTAGAGATGGTGTGGATGGTGCCGATCTCGACGGATGCAGCGAGGTCGGCCAGAGGTCATGGACGTGGCCAAGTTCGGACGCGGCAACCAGGCGGCGAGGGGCAAAGGCCCCAAGCAGGCGGCGCGGCGGGGCAGACCCGCCGCGAATGTCG
>DDSA01000147.1:7982-9781 GCA_002343715.1 Phycisphaerales bacterium UBA2402
AGGGGCAGACCCGCCGCGAATGTCATCCGCGCGCTGATCGACATCATCGACCAGATCGACGCGACCGATCCCGAGCGCAGGACGATGCGGGAGCAGGCCCTGGCGGTGTGGAGGGAGGCCCTGCGGGCCCGCGATGAGGAGGGACAGCCGACTACACAGGCGGTGCAGATCGCCAACCGGCTCCTGGAGTACACGGACGGGCCGCCCGTGCAGAAGCAGGAGCACAGCGGCGGGGTCGAGATCGTCTGGCGTACGCCCGAGGCGTTCAAGCCATGAGGCGTGTCGAGATCGTCATGCCCGCGCCGCACGCCGGGCAGATGCGCATCGCCCGCGACCGCACCAGGCACCGCATCCTGCGGTGCGGGCGGCGGTACGGCAAGACCACGTTCGGGGTCATCGAGACCATCGGCATCCCGCACCTGGGCATCGAGGGCGTCCTGGCTACGCCCCGGTACAGCGTCGGCTGGTTCACGCCCGAGTACAAGTACATGGTCGAGGCGTGGCGCATGCTGCGATCCATCTGCGCGCCTTTGGCCTCTAAAATCAACGATTCCGAGCACAGGATCGAGTGCATCAACGGATCGACCATCGACCTGTGGAGCCTGCACGCCTCGCCCGATGCCGGGCGAGGGCGCAAATATTACAAGATCATCGTCGATGAGGCTGGCCTGGTCTCGGGACTGCGGCGGTGGGGGGATGCCGCGGCGGAGCCGACCCTGATCGACTACCGGGGGCGCGCCTTGCTTCTGGGCACGCCCAACCCGGTCGGTCCCGACTTCGATGCGATCTTCGACGACGCGGAGGCCCGCAGCCTCCCCGAATGGGCCGCCCACACGGCGGCCACCTTCGACAACGACCATCTGCCCGCGGATGAGATGCGCAAGGTGCGAGCCAAGCGCACGCGGATGCCCGAGTGGCTGTGGCGGCAGGAGTACATGGCCATCCCGTGCGATGCGGCGGCGGGGTTCTTCGCGCGCTCGATGATCCGCGAGTTGCGCTCGAGGTCGCTGGAGCCGGTGTGGAGGGGGGCGATCGACATCGACGACCACGATGGGCGGCGCGATGCGCTTATCACGCGAGGCGATGTCTCGCGGATCGTGTTCCGCGAGGATGCGGAGCGCGGCGTCTGGTCGCTGTGGATCGACCCCGATGCGGGACGCACCCGGCCCGATCAGGAGCGCGGCTACGTGATGGGCATGGATGTGGGTGCCGGGGTGGGCGCGAGCAACACCACGATCGCCGTCGTGGATGTCGAGAGCGGGGACATGATCGCCGAGTACGCATCGCCCCTGGTAGGAGCGCACGAGGCGGCCCGCATCGCGGCCATCGCCGGGGCCTGGTTCGGGGGTCGGTTCGGCCGCGCGATATTGTGCCCCGAGGTCAACGGGGGCCAGGGAGAGGCGTGCGTCAAGACCCTGCTGGACCTGGGGTATCCGCGCATCTGGCAGAGGAGGGTGGCATCCACAGAGATGGCGCGGCGCGATCAGCACGCCGCGGACAGCGCCGGTCTGGGCTGGCGGTCCAATCAGCGCACGCGGGAGGCCCTGCTCACCGACTACGCCGGGGCGCTGCGCTCTGGACGGATGCGGGTCCACAGCGATGCGAGCCTGGCCGAGTGCCTCACCTATCACTACGACCGGCGCGGCCGCCTGGTCAGCGTACGCCGCGATGATGACCCGGCGAGCGAGTTGGCGCGGATCCCGCACGGGGACCGCGTGATGGCCGCCGCGCTCGCCTGGCACGCGGCCAGCAACCTGCCTCACGCCACGCTCCCGCCGCAGCCCGAGAGCCACCACCCG
>DDSA01000024.1 GCA_002343715.1 Phycisphaerales bacterium UBA2402
GCAACGTGCGACGAATCCTCGAGTGGTACGACCGCCGGATCGTGAACGTGAACGTGAACATCATCGCGGCGGGTCTGCTCGCGCTCATCCCCACAGCCATCGTCGCCCACCTCGCCGAGACCGTCTTCCTCGTTCGTCACTGGGCGGCCATCACGATCATCACCTTCATCACCGATGCCGTGTCGGACGTGGCCGTGTACTACCTCCTGCACTGGATCGCCAACCACATGCCCCGCGACACCCCCCGGCTGGTGCGCTCCGTGGCCTACAGGGGGATGAGTTTTGTCAAGGACGCGACCCTGGTGCAGTTCGAGCGGGCCTGCCTCTCGCCCCTCTTGTACGTCATCGCCCTCGGTGGACAGTTCTTCTTGAAGCGGTGGGGCCTGGACCTGGTCTGGGCCACCATCATCGGTTTCGCGTCCGCCATCCTCGTCACGCGCATCCTGCACACCATCTGGATGTACCGGGCGGAAGTCCGCGCCCGAGATGCGGAACTGGCCCGCCTGCGCGTGGCCGGGAACGTGAACGACCCCTACAACCCCGCCTCGCCCGCCGTGTTCTCCCTGGTCGCTTCACCGGGGTGCTCGACGACCAACCCCGGTTCGGCCCCCGCCTCATCAACGGATGCGCCGAGCAACTCCGGCGCGAGATCGGCCTCGTCTTCGAGTGCGGGCACGCTTTCATCTCCGGACGGTGGTGCGGGAGCGCGGCCCGGCTGAAGTTTGCCGTGCTCGGGGCCGCGCTGGTCCTTGACCTTCGCGCCTTCCATGAAACTCTGGAGTTTGCGGGCACGCACGGGGTGCTGGAGTTTGCGGATGGCCTTGGCCTCCACCTGGCGCACGCGTTCCCGGGTGACCTTGAAGATGCGGCCCACTTCCTCGAGGGTGTAGGTGTACCCATCGCCGATGCCGTACCGGAGTTTGATGATCTCCCGTTCGCGGTAGGTCAGCGTCTTGAGCACGTTCTCGATCCTGGCCTTGAGCATGTCCTGGGCGGTGGTGTCCGCGGGGGCGCTCACGGCCTGATCCTCGATGAAATCGCCGAAGTAACTGTCGTCTCCCTCGCCCACGGGCTTGTCGAGACTCACCGGCTGACGTGCCACTCGCATCACCTTGCGCACCTCGGCCGTGGTCAGCCCCGTGCGCTCCGCCACTTCCTCGATGTTCGGCTCATAGCCTTTTTCCTGGAGCAGCGTCTTCTGCGCGCCGCGGATGCGGCTCATCGTATCCATCATGTGCACGGGGATGCGGATGGTGCGGGCGTTCTCGGCGATGGCCCGCGTGATGGCCTGCCTGATCCACCACGTCGCGTACGTCGAGAACTTGTACCCACGCTTGTACTCGAACTTGTCCACCGCGCGCATGAGGCCCGTGTTGCCCTCCTGGATGACATCGAGGAAGGTCAGGCCCCGGTTGCGGTACTTCTTCGCGATCGACACCACCAGCCGAAGGTTGCCGCCCGACAAGTCCCGCTTGCTCTGCTCGTACTCCCAGAACACGGTGTTCAGGTCCCGCACCCGGGCCGCCAGTTCCGCCGGCTCCTGCAACACCAGGCCCCGCAGGCCGTCGAGTTCCTCTCGCATGACATCGAGGTCCTCGGGGGAATGGGTGCGGGGACGCCGCTCGCTCTTGAGCATGCGGCGCAAGCGGATAAACCGCCGCGGCACGTTCCCTGATTCCAACGCCTCGGGGTGAGAGGCGGCCCACAACTCGCTCTCCAACTCCGTCATCTTCTTGGCGATCGCCCGCAACTTCCGCATGAGCGGGATGATGCGCCCCGTGCGCAGGCTGCACTCTTCCGTCAGCGCCGCCATGCGGCGGCGGCGGGACGCGATCCGCTCACGGAGCGGCCGGGCCGATACTTCATCACCGGCCAGACGCAGACGCTCGGCCTCGTCCCAATCGGCCCGGTTCAGACCCAGAAGTCGCTCGATGGTCGGCACGTTGGTCGGTATCCTCGCCAGGATGCGGTTCTTGGCCTGCTCATCGGCGTTGCTGGTTCGCATCGTGCGGTCGAAGGGCAGTTCGCCCTTGGCCACGCCGCGCAGCAGGTCCGCGCACTGGGCCACCACGTAATCGCACTCGAGACACCGGCGACGGAAAATCATCCTCGTGGTGTCGATCTTCTTCGCCAGCCGCACCTCTTCTTCACGCGGCAGGAGCGGGATCGAGCCCATCTGGGCGAGGTACATGCGGATCGGATCGTCAAGCCCCTTGCCCGCCGCCTCCTCGGCAACCACCTCGGCCAGGTCTTTTTCCAACTGCTCGGCCTCGGGGTCTTTCTCCGTCGCCGCGACCCCGGCCGCATCCGGCTCGCTGAGCCGCTGCATCAGGCGCGCCGACTGCCCCTGCCGCTGCCCGCCCGTCACGCTCATCGCGCGGAACACGTTGGGGAGCAGGGCCGAGCCTTTCGCCAGGACCGATGGGGCCTCGCCCCGCTCCTTCGCCAGTTCGTGCATCCTCGCCTTGTACTCGATCTCGTCGACGAGGTCGATGCCCAGACGATCGATCGCGACGAGGAGCTCGTCCAGGCGAGCCTGGTCGACCATCTCGTCCGGGAGGGTGTTGTTCAACTCCTCGTAACTCAACCAGCCGCGCCGTCGCGCCACGTTGAGCAGTTCAATCACCGCGGGGTGCAGATCGCCGACCACATTCGACTCCTCGCCTCTTGTCCTTGCGATTCCACCGACGCCCCTCCGGAACGCCGCCAACCTCATTCACCCGCACCACGGCGCGCCCGGCGCGACCCGATCGACCCCACGATCGAACGATTGTCGCTCAGAAACGAACCGCGTTGCACCATCGACCCACCCTACCCATCCGTTCGGGGCTGTGAACACCCCGCCCCCCAGATCCGTGATCTCTTCGCTCTTCCATTATTCGATGGCCGCGGCCATCAAGACTGCCTGCGCGGCAGAATTCTGCGATCCGCAGGCAACCCCGAGTGTTTCTCCCTGAGCCGCTGTAAACGCTCCGCAACGCTCACCTTCGCCTCGATCACGGGCGATTCACGCTCTTTGTCCAATAACGCGCGATTGACGCATTCGCGAAAAAGCAGGCGAAGCCGTTGTTCGTTCGACTCGGTCTCTCGGTCGATGCGCGCAGTCAGGCCGACCGCCGCGGCCTGTGCCGCCGGATCATCGACTCGCGCCAGCACCGCCCCCAGCGCCGGACGCTCGCCATCCTCGCCCAGTTCGAGCGCAGACTGCGCTACCGGGCGCAGCGCCGCGATTCGCATCGCGCCCGGGGCGATCAAGTCTTTTTCCCGCTCGCCGAAGCACCCCCACAGCGCGCCGTCGCAGAGCAGGCACCCGAGCAGATACTCCTCCACACCCAGCATGCCCGAGTTCAGGTTCGGCGCGTCCTGTGTCTGCATCGGAGACTCTCGCTCGGCACTACGTTCCGCGCGGCCCGCGGGCAGCACCCGCAGGATCGTCGCTTCGTCCAACCCGCCCAGTTCGGCCAGCCGCCGCACGATCAGCCGCTGGCGCACCGGCTCGACGCGCCGCAGGCCCATCTCCGCCAATGCCTCGACCTCCGCGAGAATGGCCTTGCTCACAGCGGCGACGCCGGCGCCCGCCAGCCCGGCCCGCACCCGAGCGAACCGATACTCCAGCAGGTCCATCGACCGGCTCAGCACTCGCCGGAAGACCTCGATCCCACCATCGCGCTTGAGCAACTCGTCGGGATCCTTCGCGTCGGTGTGCGCCCCCAGCGTGGCGATGCGCACGTCAAGCGGCTCGGCGAAGAAGACCGGCACAGCGCGATCCGCCGCGCGACGGCCCGCATCATCCCCGTCGAAGAGCAGGATCACCGTGTCGCACAGGGGTCGGAGCATCGCCGCGTGCTCCGCTGTCAGCGCGGTCCCGAGCGTCGCCACCGCGTGGCGGAACCCCGCCTGGTGGCACGCGATGGTGTCCATGTACCCCTCGGTGATGAGGGCCGTCTTGTCCGCCTGGATCGCCCTCGCCGCGGCGTGCAGCCCGTACAGCGTCGCCGACTTGTTGAAGAGGCGCGTCTCGGGGGTGTTCAGGTATTTGGGTTCGTCCTGCTCTTTCAGGCGGCGACCGCCGAAGGCCACGATGCGCCCCGCCTTGTCGTGGATCGGGAAGACCAGGCGGTTGCGGAGCATGTCGAAGGCCCCATCGCCGTTGTCACGGGGCTTGGCCAGCCCCGCTCCGACCAGCGCCTCGCGCGGGATGCCCCGGCGTGCCGCCGTCAGCACCAGACCGTCCCACTTGTCCGGGGCGGCACCAACCCGGAACGCCGCGGCGATCTCGGGGCTAATGCCGCGCGCGGCCACCACCGCCCGAGCCGGGGCGCCGTGCTCGGGGTGGGCCAGGATCTGCTCGTAGAACTTCGCCGCGGACTCGCACGCGTCGAGCAGGTCCTTGCGGCCGAGTTCGGTCGCTTCGCCATCCACCCGCTCACGCCGGGGCGTGAGGGTGATCCCCGCTCGTTCGGCCAGGTACTCCAGCGCTTCGCGGAACTCCATCTTGTGGAACTTCATCGCGAAGGTGAAGACATCGCCGCCCGCCCCGCAGACAAAGCAGTAATAAATCTGCTTCGAAGGCACGATCCGCATCGACGGGTTGTGATCATTGTGGAAGGGGCAGAGGCAGACGTACTCGCGGCCCTTGGGCTTCACCGCCAGGTGCTCGCCCATCACGCGCACGATGTCGCTGGCATCGCGCACGCGCTCCTTGTCGCCGGGTTCGCTCCGCCCATGATCCGCCATGCGCTCGCCACACCTCTCTTCGTTGATCGTTTCGTTCGGCCGCGCCGTTGCGGCACTCCCCGCAAGGAACTGTACCACACGCACGCGTCGATGCCAACGCGCCGCGGTCGCGAACCGTGATCAGCACGCTCACCCCGGCCGTACGGGCGGTGCAATCAGTCCCGAGTGCTCGTCATAGAGCGTTCCCGATGACCGAGAACTACTTATAAATCGCCTCCGCACGCGGGGCGGATGCACCGCCATCGGATGAAAGCCGCGTCCCCGAATCCCCAAAGAAATCCAACCCTACGGAGTTCGGGGTTCTATATTCCGTATACACCCGGAGAATCGGCATGAATAACACCATACCTCTGACCCTGGCGGGTATCGATGATGAGGGCCTGATCCTTGTTCTGGGGATCGGGTTTCTGGGCGTCATCATCTTCATCGTTCACAGCATCAGAAAAATCTGCGAAGTTCGGGCCAAGGAGCAAACAAAGCGCGACTTCGCGGCGTATGTTGCGGAAGGAAGCATCACCGCGGCGGACGCGAACCAGATGCTCATGTCCGGCTCCGATGCCGCGGAACAAATTTCCAGCGGGGTCGCGTGGGGCACCGTCAAGCCCGAGAAAGCCGAACAACTGCTGCGGGCGTTGCGAAATGACCCGGCATCGGCGGGTAAGCACTAATGTTCATTGCTGATCCTGATCGTCAACAGGCAGTCGCGGATGGCGTTAGGATTTTGCACGCCTTAGACGTTCGTGGATAACCTGCGGATTGTTCTGCTCCGGCCAACCCTTGCTGAAAAAAAGCAAGGAAAGAGGGCATAGGGGCTTGACCCTCGATGGGCATGCCCCTTAGTATCTCTTCCCACCGATTTTTCGGCGAGGCTCATTCAGACGCGGCGAGACCGGAGCAATCCGGCTGAAGACGCGATGGTGGTCGTGCCGGGATGGGTGGTCAACTCTTTGACAAGTGAACAGTTGGGATGCCGCACGAGAGTGTGGTGTCGTCGCGTGGCCTGCACGGCCATCTCCTCGACCGGAGTGCGACGGCACGATCCAAAGAATCTGTCCAAAGGCCCGTACAAGCCAGAGCGAGCCGCAAGGCAAGCGTGGAACAGATGGTCGGCCCCGTTCCTTCACAGGCGGGGCGGAATACTCTCGTGCAAACGGCGCATCGGATGTCAAACTCCGGTGCGTCGCTACGAGTAAAGCCAAATAAATCCCATCGGCCTGCCGGTCGATGGGCGTCGGATGCCTCACCCCTGAGGTGTCCGGCGGAGACCGCCCCGCGGGCGTGCCGAAAGGCGTGCGTTCGCGGGGTAACATGGTCTTCTTCTCTTGAGATCCACCCTTCGCAAGAAGGGATCAAAGAAATCAACTGAAGAGTTTGATCATGGCTCAGA
>DDSA01000250.1:0-1320 GCA_002343715.1 Phycisphaerales bacterium UBA2402
CCGAGAACATCCTCAACCACGTCTGCTACGAGGTCGGCGTCCGCGAGCTGATCGTGCAGGGATTCCTGTCGCCGCTCAAGACCAAGGCGGGCCTGCAGAAGATCAGCACCGACGACCTGCACGTCCGCGCCGGCGAGTTCGTCGCCAGCGAGGTCGAGGACCTGATGGACAAGGAAGGGTTGGTCGAGGGCGCGTGCGCCGAGATCGCAGCGCACACGAGGGACCGCAGCGCCACGCTGATCTTCTCCTCGGGCATCCGTCACGGGCAGCACATCGTCGATGTGCTCAAGACCAAACACGGCATCGAGTGCGGATTCGTGACCGGCGACACCCCCGACGGCGTGCGGGCAGCGATCCTCGGCCGCTTCCGTTCGGGCGGGGAGGGGGGGCTCAAGTACCTGTGCAACGTGAACGTGCTGACGACCGGCTTCGACGCCCCGCACATCGACTGCGTGGCGCTGGTTCGGCCGACCATGTCCCCGGGCCTGTACTACCAGATGGTGGGCCGGGGCTTCCGGCTCCACCCGGGCAAGGCGGACTGCCTCGTGCTCGATTTCGGCGGCAACGTGCTACGGCACGGGCCGGTGGACGCGATCCGCATCGCCACCGACGATCGCGGCGACGGCGAAGCGCCCGCGAAGGAGTGTCCGAACTGCCAGGCCCTGATTGCGGCGGGCTACCAGACGTGCCCGCAGTGCGGCCACCAGTTCCCCGAGCCCAACAGGCAACAGCACGAGGCGAAGGCCAGCACCGAAGGCATCCTCAGCGGCCAGACCACACGCGAGGAGCACCGCGTCAGCGAGACGACGTACCACGTGCACTACAAGCGCAGCGACCCTTCCGCGCCGCTGACCATGCGCGTCGAGTACCGCGTCGGCTTCAATCGCTTCTTCCGCGAGTGGGTCTGCTTCGACCACACCGGGTACGCGCGGACCAAGGCCGAGGCCTGGTGGCGGGCACGCTCGGTCGAGCCGGTGCCCGGCGGTACGGAGGAGGCGGTCGACATGGCCAAGGCCGGCGCGCTCGCCCCGACGCTCTCCATCACCGTCGAGAAGAAGGCCGGCGACCAGTTCGAGCGCGTCACGCAGCACGTGCTCGGCGATAAGCCCCCGCGCCTTGACAGCGAAGAAGGCCTGCCGGACCGGCCGCCGGAGCCCGCGGGCATGACGTACGGCATCCCCGAAGACGAAATCCCCTTCTGAACAAGGAGTACCGCATGATCACGATCACGATCGAAGAGACCGACAAGGACGGGCAGTTGCTCGGACGCCACGTGGCCTCCGCGCCCATCGACAAGAACGACACCAAGGGCATCGGCTC
>DDSA01000250.1:1606-1853 GCA_002343715.1 Phycisphaerales bacterium UBA2402
TGATCGCGGCCGCTGGCACGCACCGGGCGAGTTCATGCACGCGGGCGATCGGCCACGCGGCGGGCCTGGCCACCGGGACGTACGGCTTCGACCTGGCGATCAAGCCCGTCATCGAGATCGACCGCCTGCTGGACTACCGCGCCAGCAAGCGCGACCGCGAGACCGCAGCGCAGACGCTCAAGATCATGGGCGCCACCATCCGCCGCCGCGAGGACAACGAATAAGCGATGAGCGATGGCCCCTCCAT
>DDSA01000250.1:2159-3805 GCA_002343715.1 Phycisphaerales bacterium UBA2402
GTGCCGGCGCGGAAGAAGATCCCCGTGCTCAAGGGGTGGACGGACCTGCGGCTCTCCGAGAGCGAACTGCCGGCGCACTTCAACGGCACCGGCAACATTGGCGTGCTGCTGGGCGAACCGAGCGGGTGGCTGGTGGATGTCGACCTCGACTGCGAGGAGGCGGTGGCGCTTGCGCCCAATTTCCTACCGCCGACGGGGGCGACGTCCGGGCGGCCCGGCAAACCCGCGTCGCACTGGTGGTACATCTGCGAGGGGATCAAGACCCGCAAGCACCAAGACCCGGTGTCGAAGAAGATGATCGTGGAACTGCGGAGCACCGGGGCTCAGACGGTTGTCGGCCCGAGCATCCACCCCAGCGGGGAGCCGTACGACCCGCTCGACGGCGAGCCCGCCGTGGTCGACGCCGGGGAACTGGCCGCTGCTGTCGCGGCGCTGGCCGAGGCCGTGTCCGAGGCGCGGCACGGGCGCAGAGAAGCGATCGTTTCACAGCCAATGTCACTACAAAACGATCGCTTCCCAGCGGGCGACGCTGTGCTCCGCCGCGCCGCGGCGTACCTCGACCGCATCCCCCCAGCAATCTCCGGCTCGGGGGGGCATAGCCAGACGTACACGGCCGCGACCGCGATGGTGCACGGGTTCGGCCTCGATCCCGAGGCGGCATTCTCGCTTCTGTGGGATCGGTACAACCCGCGGTGCGATCCGCCGTGGAGTGAGAAGGAACTGCGGCACAAGGTGACCGACGCCGCCAACAAGCCGCACGACCGTCCGCTCGGCTGGCTCCGCGATGCGCAGAAGGCCGAGGATCTCGGCGGCGTGGACCTATCGGGATTCATGGCAGCGCCGGGGAAGCCGAGCGAAGACACGGCAGCACCGGACGAGGACACGCCGGTCGATCCCGGCCCGCTTCCCGAACGGTACCTCGCGGTGCCGGGGTTCATCTCCGAGGTTATGGCGTTCAACAGGGAGACGGCGCACCGCTGGCAGCCGATGCTCGCGCTCGCCGGCGCGATGTGCCTGCAGGCCGTGCTCGCGGGGCGCAAGGTCCGCGACGAGCGCGGCAATCGCACGAACCTGTACGTCGTGTGTCTCGCGGGGTCCGGCTCGGGCAAAGACAACGCCCGGCTCATCAACAAGGCGGTGCTGTTCAAAGCCGGTCTCAACGGGCTCGAGGGCAACGAGGACCTCGCCAGTGACGCCGGGCTGGTCACCGCCGTCGAAGCCGAGCCCGCGATCCTCTTCCAGATCGACGAGTTCGGGCGTTGGCTCCGCACCATCGGCGACCCGAAGAAGGCCCCGCACCTGTTCAACGTCATCTCCACGCTGATGAAGATGTACTCGTCGGCGCGGAGCGTCTTCAAGGGCAAGGCCTACGCCGACGCGAAGCGGAACAAGGTGATCGATCAGCCGTGCGTCTCGCTTTTGGCGACAACCGCGCCCGAGCACTTCAAGCACGCGCTCACGCCCGACGCCATGAGCGACGGGTTCATGGCCCGGCTCATCGTGTTCGAGACCGGCGAGATGCCGCCACGCGTGTGGCAGCCCGAGAAGGACCCACCGCAGGCGATCGTGGACGCGGCAGCTTGGTGGGGCGCGTTCAACCCCGGCGGCAACCTCAGCCGCGAGCACCCCAAGCCGATGGTGGTTCC
>DDSA01000051.1:0-378 GCA_002343715.1 Phycisphaerales bacterium UBA2402
CCGCCGCGCCACGGCCTCGGCCAGGTCCGCCATGAAAGGCTCGGCCAGCGTGTCGTACTCATACTTGTTGTCGTTGAGCACGCCGTCCGCGTTTGTGTAGATCGTGGCGGTCAGGAAGAACGAGCGCCCCGTGCCCAGGTCTTCGATGTAGGCGTTCTCGGTAGTGAACCCGTACGCCTGACCGACCTTGTTCGTGATGCGGATGCGTTCGATCGGGATGACACGCGCCAGCCCCTGTAGGAACAACTTGGCGTAACCGTCCGGGTAGGTTTCGCGCGGGTAACGCGGGTTCTGCGAATCCCCCGGGTATTGGCTCATCGCCCGCAGCAGAAACTCCCGATCAGACTCGCACAGGGCGATCTTCGCGGCTTGCCCCAG
>DDSA01000051.1:586-962 GCA_002343715.1 Phycisphaerales bacterium UBA2402
GGCGATCTTCGCGGCTTGCCCCAGGTTGATGTCCGGCCGCGCCGTCATGATGAGCAGGTCCTGCAGGTCGCGCAGCGAGATCCGGTTCCTCCCGGAGAAATCCGTCCCCTCCTCGATCACCGCACCGTTCTTCAGGAACCCCCTGCCGACGTTCAAGCCCGGGACACCGGCGGTGCGTCGGATCGTCTCGCTCCTCCGGGCCGATACTTCGAGCACGCCGCCCGCGGTCAGGAGTTCAACGGCCGGCGTTGCACGCTGATCGGGGATCGCCCGCGGGTCCGACAGACGGTGATTGATGATCACCGATGAGAGTCCGGCATCGTGCATGCGACGGTTGAGTTCATCGTGCCCCACCAGGTCGTAGAGGCGGTTGAAG
>DDSA01000051.1:1197-1408 GCA_002343715.1 Phycisphaerales bacterium UBA2402
CAGGCAGAGCGAGCGTATCTCATGCCCGGGGGTGATGTCGAAGCGGGGCGGGTTGGTCTCGTCCCGTTCCTGGACCGGCTCGCCGGGCAACAGGGGCATGATGCGCATCGGGGTGTCGAGGCCCACCCCGGCCCCCGCGCGGCGCATGTCCTCGAGCAGTTGCATCGCCGCCACCGCGGCGCACAGTTTGATGGTGCTGGCCGGGTAGAAG
>DDSA01000051.1:1613-1833 GCA_002343715.1 Phycisphaerales bacterium UBA2402
GGTAGAAGTACTCCGCATCGACCCTGTACCCGCTGCGGATCAGCGTCGGCGCGGTGCCGGTCCCCGCGCGGACTTCGGTCACGAGCACCTGCACGCGCAGCGATTCGGGGTCGGCGGGCACCCCCGCCGCCGTCGCTCGCTGCTCCAGAACCGGTTCCACCGTCCGCGCGAGGTCCGTCGAGCGGCATCCGACGAGCAGCGATGCAAGCGCAATGAGGCG
>DDSA01000051.1:2062-3166 GCA_002343715.1 Phycisphaerales bacterium UBA2402
CCCAGCCTTGTTCCGGTCGGTTTTCTTGTCTCGCTTGGCCATGCGACTGGACGGTATCAGTCTCGTGCGACCCGATCGCAGCACATTGAACACGACAAACGAAGGTTGGACTCACGATGAGTTTGTATCATGTTCGTATGGCGGGCTTTGTTAATTTTCTCAGGACTCGCAATACATCCGCATTCATGGAGTTTGTATACTGAGACCACTCGCGGTCGCCGCGGTTCTCGCGGTGGAAGTACCGGTGACTCTGATGTTGGTGTGGGCCACACCAGGGTGATCGGCGTCAGGGCAAAGCCCAGAAGGAGCCGACGTATGACATTCCGTTCCCGTCTTGGACTCATGATCGCCGTCATTCTCGCAGCGATCGGGTTCACGTTCACGCAGACCGTTCAGGCCGATCCCGCGCCCCGAACCGGCGGGATTCTCGGGGCTGTCATGGCCCGCGGCAGCAACGGACCTGTCGGCGTGCCCGGCGCGGCGGTGCAGCTGCTTACCGAGAACGGCCGGGTGGTGGCCCAGACCCGTTCCGGCGAGGGTGGTCGGTTCACCTTCCGCGATATTCGTCCCGGTCGGTATGTGGTCGTGGCGGCGAAGCCCGATGTGGGCCGCGGCCGCAGCCCGGTCGCCGTCACAGCCGGACAGATCGCCCGGGTCCGGGTCGGTCTGATCGGGGGTTGACGATCCGCCCATCCCGGGGCGCGAACAAAAGGTAACGATGTGAACCACGGCGCGCCCGATCGCGCCGTTGGTTCATTTTGGGCGCTTTGGGAAGGTCATGCCCTAGTTTTCCCTGAGTCCCAGTACAGAGAATCGATTGTCGCGCGCGCAAAGGCTTGGGCCACGAGGCTCTCTCTGGTACACTGTGCAGCACGGCCGTATGAGATCCCTATCCGCTGCCACACGAGTCACCCTGCTTTCCCGCGTCCGCGATGGGAGTGATGTCGGTGCGTGGGAGCAGTTCCACTTGCAATACCGCGACCTGCTGGTCCGATTCTGCAGGTCTCGCGGCCTGCAGGTGGCCGATGCCGAGGACGTGATCCAACTCGTTTTCACGAAACTGGCGGTGGGCCTGCGTACCTTCGAGTACGACCCGTCCAGAGG
>DDSA01000074.1:0-322 GCA_002343715.1 Phycisphaerales bacterium UBA2402
GGTCGCGGGCACGGATACTGCCGGCGGAGTTACGGCCGGAGCCTGCGCGGGCGCGGGAGCGGGCGCGGGTTTGTCCGTTGCCGCCGGTGCCGCGGGCGACGAAGGCGGAGTCGCCGTTCGCTCACACCCGTATCCATACAGGAATACACCAAGCCCCAGAAACACTGCGCAGCGTGTGTTCATATGGCCCCACAATAGGAACACAGCGGCCGGTGTGTGGGCGTATTGCCATTGATCGAATGTTTGCGCACGCCGCGATTGCGCCCCGCTCACCCCCGCTCCCACACCCGGAAGAACTCCTCGACATCGGCCCCGTCGATGC
>DDSA01000074.1:590-802 GCA_002343715.1 Phycisphaerales bacterium UBA2402
AACTCCACATCGCCGCCGTCGACCCCGCCATCGCGGTTGATGTCCCCGGTGATGGGGCAGGAGATCAACTCGACCTTCACATCGTCCACGCCCGCCTCGACGATCGAGCCGGCCCCAAGGTCGCGGGCGATGAAGCGCAGGCGCATCGCATCGGTGATGGGATCGGAGATGCGGTGCGTGCGCCGGACCCACGCGCCGGCGTTCTCGGTCAC
>DDSA01000074.1:1107-1977 GCA_002343715.1 Phycisphaerales bacterium UBA2402
CTGTACCAGCGGGCGTACGAGATGCCTGTCTCATAGACACGCGTGAACGGCGGCGGCAGCGCGGAGAAACCGAGGCTGGTGAGGGTCGTGGTCCCGCCGTCCACATCGTTCGCGCCCACGCTTGCCCCCGCCGCGGCGCCCGTGATCCAGCAGAGAACGCCGGGGTCGTCGCTGTCGTCTCCCGGTTGAGCCGCGGTCGGCTCGGGGTCGGCACGCTGCCAGCGGCCCGCGGTGGCTGTGTCGGAGGCATCGGCCCCGCTCCAACCCCGATCCGTCTCGAACGTGTCGGCCCAGACCGTCGCGCGGGCCGCGATGCGCGTTGACAGGACTGCGCCGCCCTCCGGATAGGTCACACTCTGCCCCGCGGCGGAACGAGCCGTGAAGTAGTACTCCAGCGTGTCGCCGCAGCGCGAGGGCGGTAACTCACCCGCGAAGAGAGACCCCGACTCGACCGTCATCGGTATGGCGGTGAATGCCTCGGACTCGTGCGGCCGAACGTGCAGCATGACCGTGCCCGGATCGAGCGTGCCCATGCCGTCCTTCACGCTGACGCGCACGGGCGCGTGCGTCTCGGGCTCGGCAAAAGGCGGTGTCCCCACGGGCAAACTCATCCACAGAGGGGTGCGTACAAAGTCGCACAGGCTCAGCACCGCGGCGAAGTTCTCTTCGCAGGTGGGGATGATCTGATCGGCGGGCAGGATGAACCCGAACTGCCCCGTGTCGCGCAGTTCGATGGTCCACGCCAGCGCGCCCCGGTCGCCGTAGACCCAGTCGGGCGCGACGCCCGAGGCCGGGTAGATGGTCGTGTACGCCGGGCCGCCGACATACGTCTTCTGATGGACGGCGTAGATATCAGACGCCATGAAGGTG
>DDSA01000074.1:2222-2410 GCA_002343715.1 Phycisphaerales bacterium UBA2402
GCGCGTGTAGCCCCAGGGCGAGAGGATCAACTGGGAATAGGAGTGAAAATCTATGTGCGCCTTGAGTCGCGGCAAGGACGAGATGAAGTCGCGCGTGACCACCGTTTCCGGCTCGGAGAAGGGGCCGGTGCCGCGGTAGGTGTCGTTGTTGGGGGCCGTGCTCGCCCCCTCGCCCCCCCACTGGTATC
>DDSA01000074.1:2648-3316 GCA_002343715.1 Phycisphaerales bacterium UBA2402
CAGTTGCGGTTGAGGTCGACGCCGGTGGTGCCATTGCCGTTGTCGCGCCGGTTCTTGCGCCACAGCCGGTTGTTCGATGAAGCCCAGGTCCACACATACCCGTCGGCGTTGATGACGGGCACCACGATGACTTCGGTCGTGTCCACGATCGCGCGGATGCGGGCATCCGCCGCGTACTGCTCCAGCATGCGGTCGGCGATCCACATGTTCATCGCCGGGCTGATCCACTCGCGGGCGTGCTGCAGCCCCTCGAACATCACCTGCGGCCGCTGGGCACGGGGGTTGCCGGGGGACTCAGGGCCCGTGAACCGGATGCCTTTGATGTCGCGCCCCTGGAGCGTCTGACCCGCGACGAAGGTGGTCGCCAACTCCGGGAATGCCGCGGCGAGTTCGTCCAGCCTTGCGTGAATCTCCGCGAGCGTGCGGTAGGTCGTGAACCAGTCCACATTCCTCTGCCGTCGGGTGCGCTCGATCTGCTCGCGTTCCGCGTCGATCAGCACCTGCACATCGGGGATGAGCAGGCGACGCTCCAACCCGAGTTCATCGGCCCATGCCTCGAAGGCGGGTCGCTTCTCGGGCGAGAGTTGAATATCGATGGGGCCGACGCCGGGAGTGCAGTTCCACACCGTTTCGGAGAGATTCGTGGCCACGATCAGTTGCTTCTGATC
>DDSA01000074.1:3542-4663 GCA_002343715.1 Phycisphaerales bacterium UBA2402
GCACCGTGACCCGATGAACCTGATGACCGGAGAAGGGGCCCTGCGCCCCCGCCGCCGCGGCCAGGACCCACGCCGCCACGACTCGAACGGTGAACTGATGCGTCATTGTGCTGCACCCCGAAATATAAAATCCGAACGGCGAACGCCGCCGGCCCCCTCTGTACGCCGGTTGACCCGCGGCTGTTGCATGCTCCCGTACAGGCAACGACCATTCGAGGTTAGTCGGTCAGGGCCTTGCGCTTATCATCGTTCGGTGGTGGAACATCGCGCGGGGCGAGATCGAGCAGCCACCCCTGGTCTCCCAGCCCATTCATGAGGCACGGCGAGGCCGCGATGCGGTACTCACAACCACGCAGCGCTTCGCGCACTGTCCTGAGTTGGGCCTCGGCCACGGGAGGGTCAACCGACTCACTCGGCGTGCCGATCTTGCCCCGTGAGATCGCGAGCATGAGTTCGCGGTGCGCTTCTTCATCCCGGCCCATCGCGAGCAGAGCCGCCCCGATTCGGAATCGCTGCTGGGCGATCACACGCGTCCCCGCGCCGTGGCGTCGTGTCAGATCCGCCAATCGCAGCCGAAGCGGCGGCAGGGCTTCTTCGTGGCGCCCCAGCCGCTGAAGACAGACCGCCAATCTCGCCTGGCACCCGATGGTCTTGCTGTCGTCGGGGCCGCGGAGCCGCGTGAAGAGATCGACCGCCCGTCTGTAGTGCATCACGCCGTCTTCGTCCGCCAGGCTGTAGAGTGCGGCGAAACCGTTGTGCGTCACCAGATCGGCGTGGCTAACCGGGTCAATGCCCCCCGAGGCGTCGAACAACTCCAAAGCCCGGGCGAGGATGGCCCGTCCCTGGTCGTACTCCCCTTCCCGCAGATGCAGCCACGCGGCATCGTACAGGGATTGCACGACCTTGCCGTATGACCCTTGCGGGTTGGCGGCGCTCAACTCGAGCGACCGGAGCAGCGCCGCGGAGACCTCGGCCCCGTGAAGATCCCCTTGGATCGACCGAGCCATGTCCGAGAGTCGATTCAGCAGGTAGGCTCGCTCGGCCGGGGAGGCGTTCTCCGCCCGGGCTAACGCTTCGGCAAAGATCGCGGCGGTCTCCTTCTCGTCAACGATGATCGTGGA
>DDSA01000074.1:4915-5823 GCA_002343715.1 Phycisphaerales bacterium UBA2402
TCGAACTCGGGGCTGTTCTCGCCGTGCAACGCCGCGGTCTGCGCGATCGCGGCGAGCAAGTGCTGATGGGCCGGCCGTGTTTCGCCCGCGTTCCTGAGCATCTGCCCGAGGATCACCCGAACGCTGACCTCCGCCTCCGGGGTCGCCGCCAGTGCGCCGTTGTCGATGCGGTTGCCGGCCCAGACCGCGAGTTTTCGTTGCAGATCCTCGGGCCTGGCGAACTCGGGGCGGACCGCGTTGCGCAGCATCTCCATGAGAAACTTCGCCGTGTCCTGATGTCCCCGCGCGGACTCCGCGATGAGCCGCTGCGCGAGTTCCGCCGCGTCGCGCAGCGAATGCTCGGTCTCCGCCGCCGCGATCAGGCGGTCGCGCTGGGCCGTAAGCCGCGCGGCCTGCATGGTCGAGATGATGCTCAACACGATGATGGCTCCGGCGAGCGACAGGCCGAGCGTCGTGCCCAGGGTGTGCCGTCGATAGAACTTGCGGAGCCTGTAGAGCGCGCTGGGTGCGTGCGCGCTGACGGGCTTGTCGGCCAGCAGGCGGAGCACATCGGCGGCCAGCGCTTCGACCGTGGGGTAGCGTTGCGCCGGATCGGGGCTCATGGCGCAGCGAACGATGGACTCCGCATCGGGCGGAAGGCCGGAACGCACGCTGACGATGGGAGGAAACTCGCCCCGCCTGGCTCGATCAACCAGTTCGGCCGGGGCGACTTCGGGGCCGATGGCGTCGCGCCCGGACAAGAGCCGGTACAGCACCGCGCCGAGTCCGTAGATGTCGCCCGCGGTATCGGGGACCGCGCCCCGCTCCAGTTGCTCCGGCGCGGCGTAGGCGAGGGTGCCCACGAAGCCCGTCGCCGTGACGGCGGGCGTGCCTCTGTCCAGGAGTTTGGCGATGCCGAAGTCGAGCAC
>DDSA01000074.1:6066-6307 GCA_002343715.1 Phycisphaerales bacterium UBA2402
TCGAGCACGCGCGCGACCCCGGCGGCATCAACCAGCACGTTGGATGGTTTGATGTCCCGATGAATGACCGCGCGGCTGTGCGCGTGCGCGACGCCGGCGCACGCCTGCACAAAGAGGTCCAGAACGGCGGGGAGCGCGGCCAAGCCCGATGCGGCCCAGGCCTTGTCCGCGGCCCGATCGATGGCCTCGCCCTCGACCAACTCCGTGACCAGTACGGGGTGATCGTCGATGATCTCGGCCC
>DDSA01000074.1:6507-6656 GCA_002343715.1 Phycisphaerales bacterium UBA2402
GGTGATCGTCGATGATCTCGGCCCCGAGCATGTGGATGATGTTGGGGTGAGAGAGCCGGGTCAGCGCGGCGACCTCACGAGAGAAGCGGTCCCTCGCCCGTGAGCCGAACATCGCGCCGACCCCCAGTCGCTTCAACGCCACGCGCCGC
>DDSA01000223.1 GCA_002343715.1 Phycisphaerales bacterium UBA2402
GGCGAGGTACCTTCCCCCCAGGTGCTCCCCCGCCCCCGGACGCCGGGCATCTTCCTCGCCGCGCCGGGTGAGGCGCACCCCGCCGGCGCCCTCGACGACAAGCCCGCCCCGCCCCAGCCCCCACAGCGCCGCCCGCACGATCAGGCCGCCGCCCATCGCGCGAGCGATCGTCTCGCGGGCGAGCGGGGAGTCGGGCCGGACTTCTCCCGCGCGGTAGAGCATCCCGAGCACGTCCTCCCTCATGATCCGCAAGGAGAGCGCGCCGCGCCGAAGGGCCTTCGCCCCCGCTCCGTGCCGGGGCGCGAGGACCGCGGCCAGGGCGAAGATCACTCCCGCCGCCACACCCATCATGCCCGCCACCGACGTGTTCAGCCACAACGCACCGATGAACCCCGCGGCCGCCGAGACCACAGCAAGCCCGGAGGCGATCCAGATCATGCCCGAGAGTCGATCGGTCAACAGATGCGCCGCGGCGGGCGGGCCGATGAGCATCGCCACCACAAGGATCGATCCCACCGCCTCGAAACTCACCACGGTGGTTCCCGCAACGACGCCCATGAGGCCGTAATGAACCCACGCCGCGGAGATCCCCAATGTCGTCGCCAGCGCACCGTCGAAACTCGTGATCTTAAGTTCCTTGAAGAAGACCCACGCGAGCGCACCGTTCACCGCCGCGGCGCAGCCCAGCACCCACGCCGCCCGCGGGGCCTCGAACCCCAGCACCACGACGCGGTCGAGCGGAGCGAACTCGATCAGACCGTAGAGCACGCACCCGGGGTCGAGGTCCACGCTGCGCGCGGCGATGGTGATGAGCAACACGCCCAGCGCGAAGAGCGACGTAAAAACAACCCCCATCGCGGCGTCCTCGGGCACGTTCCCCCGGCGCGAGAGGAAGGCCGACAGGATCGCCGTCAGCAGCCCGGCCGCCGCGGCCCCGATCAGCATGGGGAACACGCTCCGCGTACCGGTCACGACAAAGGCCACGGCGATGCCGGGAAGAATCGCGTGAGCAATCGCGTCGCCCAGCATGGACAAACGTCGAAGCACGAGAAAACACCCGGGAACAGCGCAGGCCACAGCGCACAGCACGGCGATGAGGAGCATCCACCATTCGCTCTCAGTGGGCATGACCGCCCCCCGATTTCGTACATCTTGATCGAGCGCTCCGGAAGATGAAATAGAGTTTCATCACGATCTCCGATGGTTCTGTTATCCGTGGGCCGCGGACCCTTCGTACACGGGGATCGCGTGGGGGCTGGGCGGCAGACGTTCTCGCATCGCCAACTGCTCTTCGAGCCGGGCCAGCACATCGGGCGGGAGGATGTGTTCCAGTTGGTCCGCATCCCGGTCCACATGGTCGGGGGCGATGGCGGCGTGCTCGATCAGGTACAACTCCCACAGACGGTGGGTGCGAACGACCGCGGCGGCCTCGACGACACCCCGGGGTGTGAGCCGCCACCCCATCGGGCCGTGAACGACCAGGCCGGACCGCGCAGCCCGCGCGAGGACCGAGGCGAGTTGATCCGTCGTCCATGCACGTTTGGCGGCGAGCGCGGCCTCGGTCACTTCGACTTCGCCTCGTTCGTTGGCCTCGTGCATCGCGCGGAGAAGGTTCTGCAGAATGATCCGTCTGCGGAGCCGCCACCGCCGGACCGACGCCGGAAGGAGGCCCCGCGTCGGGGCCGTGATGAGAGACACGACGAAGATTCCCGCCGCGACCAGCACCACCACCGGCCCGGCGGCCAGACGCGGGGCCAGCGCGCTGACGCCGACTCCGAGTAGCCCACTCAGCGAGCCGAACAGTCCGCCGAGCAGGATCATGACCCACAGGCGGTCGGTCCAGAAGCGGGCCGCGGCGGCCGGAATGATGAGGAGGGCCGCGGTCATCACCACCCCCACCGCCGGCAGACCGATGACCACACACACGCCGATCAGGGTCATCAGGATCAGGTCCAGCAGTATGACGCGGCGGCCGATCGACGCGCTGAAAGCGCGATCGAAACAGAGCAGACCGAACTCACGCGCCAAGAGGTATGTCAAGGCGACGATCGTGACCGCCGTGATCCCGATCAGCCTCGTATCCGCCGACGTCATTCCCGCGGCCTTGCCGAAGATGAATGTATCAAGCCCGGCCCTGTTCCCCGAGGGCCGATTCTGGATGATCCGCGAGAGGGCGATGCCAAGCCCGAAGAACGACGCCAGCACGATCCCGATGGCGGCGTCTTCCTTGATCCGCGTGTGCGCCCTGATCAGAACGATGCACCACGCCCCGAGCAGCCCCGCGATCAGAGCGCCGAGCAGAAACGCCCCGAACGATCGCTCACCCACCACAAAGTACGCGAGGCAGACTCCCGGCAGGGCCGCGTGGGCCATGGCATCACCCACCAGCGCCCGCCGCCGCAGCACCGCGAATGTGCCCACCACGCCCGCCGCCAGCCCGAGCAGCCCCGCGCCCAGGAGCACTGTCCGGGTGGTCGCGTCCTGCAGCGTGATGAGCCGGAGTAGATCGTTCATCGTCACGCCCCCGCTCGAACCGCCTCCGCCGCGGCCTCCAGCATGGTCAGACGGCCTCCGTAGGTCTTGAGAAGGTTCTCCCTGGTGAACACATCGGCGACCGGCCCCGCGGCGACCAGTCGCATGTTGAGCATCACGACATGATCGAAGTACTCCGGCACGGTCTGAAGGTCGTGGTGAACGGCGACGACGGTCTTCCCCGCGGCCCGCATCTCTCGGAGCACATCGACAATCGCCCGCTCGGTGGAGGCATCGACACCCGCGAACGGTTCGTCCATCAGGTAAAGAGCCGCGTCCTGCGCCAGCGCCCGAGCGAGAAACACCCGCTGTTGCTGGCCGCCCGAGAGTTGGCTGATCTGCCGGCGGGCGAACTCGATCATCCCGACCTTTCGCAGGGCGGTCTCCGCCGCGGCACGGTCTTCCGGGCCGGGTCGGCGGATCCACCCCAGCCGGCCGTACCGGCCCATGAGCACCACATCGGCGGCGCTGACCGGGAAGTCCCAATCGACGCTCTCCCGCTGCGGAACGTAGCCCAGCAGGCCGCGTGCGCCGCGGAGGTTGTGCCCGAAGATCTCGACCCTTCCGCTGGCGAGCGGAACAAGGCCGAGGATGGCCTTGAGAAGTGTGCTTTTGCCCGCACCGTTGGGGCCAACTACGGCCACCAGGCGTCCCCGCGGGATGAGGACATCGACATCCCACAGCACAGGGCGGCGGTGGTACGCCACTGTGACATCATGAACCTCCACGGCCACGCCGTCCTTGCCCGCATCGCCCTCGATCATCGGAGCGCCCCCACGATCAGCGAGACGTTGGCCCGCACCATGCCCTCGTAGGTTCCCTCGGGTGTGCCGGGTGCGCCCATCGCATCGCTGAAGAGTTCTCCGCCGATGACCACTTCATGCCCCCGGGCGCGGCAGCCCTCGACAAGTGCCTCGACGGACTTCGCCGAGACACTGCTCTCGATGAACACGGCCTTGATGCGGCGGGCGCAGAGCAGATCCACCAGGTCGTTGATGTCCTTCAGGCTCGCTTCGCTGTCGGTGCTCATGCCCTGGACCGCGCGGACTTCGATTCCGTAGGCCCGCCCGAAGTACCCGAAGGCGTCGTGGGCCGTGACCAGCACGCGCGACTCCGCGGGGATCGAGACAACCTCCCGCGCGACCTCTTCATGAAGGGCGGTCAACCGAGCCAGGTATTCAGCGGCGTTGCGCTCGTACGTCGCTGCGCTCTCGGGGTCGTGGGTGATGAGCGCTCCACGGACGCGCTCGGCGGCTTTCATCCACAGCATGACATCAAACCAGATGTGAGGGTCGGGCTGTCCGCCCTGATCGTGATCGACCAGCAGTTTCGCCGCGTCGATCCCCTCCGCCACCGCCACCACGGTTTGTCGCCGGCCCAGTGTTTCCAGCACCTCGCCCATGCGCCCTTCGAGGTGAAGCCCGTTGTAGAAGATGAGATCGGCGTTCTCCAGGAGTCGCATATCTCCCGGGGACGCTTTGTACAGGTGCGGGTCCACGCCCTCGCCCATCAGGCACGTCACCGCCACCCGATCCCCGCCCACACGGGTCACCAGGTCGGCCACCATGCCCGTGGTGCAGACGACATTGATGCGACCGTCGCCGCGGCTTGCCGTCCGACGGTCGCACCCCGCGGTGAGCGCGAGAACCACCCCCAGCACGACCGCCAGTAGATTCCAGCCGAGTTGTGTCACCATTGGTCTCCTGTGGTCCCCAGCCCCGGCCCGCGTTGAACGGGCGAGCGCCATGGATCCTTGTTATTGTACTCTATGCTACATTCTAAAGCAACGGCTTCATTTTATTGTAGTTGCTACTTTTTGATGCGGTTGCTATACTTTCGGGCATGCCACGCCGCGCCTCCCCTCGCCCCGCGACACGCTCCTCCGCGGCCTCGCACCGCCGGGTCCGGGCCGATCACGCCGCGGAGACCGCGCAGGACTACGCCGAAGCGATCGCCGACCTGATCGACCAGCGGGGCGAGGCGCGCGTGACGGACATCGCCCTGGCGCTGGGGGTGTCGCACGTCACGGTCGTCCGCACCATCGGGCGGCTGCGGCGGGACGGGCTGGTGACGGCGCTCCCCTACCGGTCGGTCTTCCTCACGAAGGACGGGCGGGCGATCGCCGAGGAGGCCCGCCGCCGTCACCGCATCGTGCTGGCGTTCCTCCGCTCTCTTGGCGTCAGCGCCGCCACCGCCGACACAGACGCGGAGGGGATCGAGCATCACGTCTCGGACGAGACGCTGCGTGCGATGGAACGGTTCGCGGCCCGCGCGGAGCGCTGAACCGCCGCCGGTTCCGCTACCCTTGCGGATCATTTATCTCGACCACAACGCCACGACCCGCCCCTGCGCCGGCGCGCTCGCCGCGGCTCAGCGGGCCGCGCTCGATCTGTGGCACAACCCGTCGAGCATCCACCGCCCGGGGCAGGCCGCCCGACACGGGATTGAACTCGCCCGCGAGAGCCTCGCCACGCTCCTGGGCGTGCGCCCGCGCGAGATCACGTTCACCTCCGGGGGCACCGAGTCCATCCACCTGGCCATCCGTGGATTGCTGGGGACGCGGCGCGACGCCGACCGGCCCGCCATCATCACCGCGCGCACCGAGCACGCCGCGGTGCGCGACCTCGCCGAGGAACTCGAGAAGATCGCCGCCGCTCGCATCGTCTACGCCCCTCTCGACGCCAGCGGCGTGGTAGACGCCCAGGCCCTGGCCGGGCTGCTCGCGCCCGACACCGCGCTGGTCTCCATTCAATGGGCGAACAACGAGACGGGCGCGATCCAGCCCGTCGAGGCGATCCACCACGCGTGCCGGGCCGCCGGCGTTCCATTCCACTGCGACGCCGTGCAGTGGATCGGCAAGGAACCCGTGACCGATGCCCGCGGCGATGAGGGCATCCTGTCGCACCGACACGCGCCGGGTCCGCCGTGCGATCTGCTCAGCGTCTCGGCGCACAAGTTCGGGGGGTTGAAAGGTGCGGGGGCGCTCTGGGTTCGGTCTGGTATCCGCCTGAGACCTGTCATTCCCGGCTCCCAGGAACTGGGCCGCCGCGGCGGGACTGAAAACGTGCCGGGAATCCTCGCCCTTGGCGCGGCGGCGGAGGAGGCCCGCGCCTGGCTCGCCGATCCAGCGCCCCGCGCGATGCTTGCATCGATGCGCGACAGGCTTGAATCGGCCATTCTCGCTCGCGTGCCCGGTACGGTCGTGAACGGCCCGCGCGAATCCACGCGTCGGCTGTGGAACACGACCAACATCGGCTTCCCGCGGTTGGAGGCCGAGGCCCTGCTCCTGGCGCTGAGCGAGCGGGGTGTGTGCGCTTCCGCGGGCGCGGCGTGCAGTTCAGGCTCGCTTGAACCAAGCCCGGTCCTGCTGTCGATGGGAGTTCCCCCCGAGGTCGCCCACGGATCGCTGCGGTTCAGCATCGGAAAAGACACCAACGCCGACGAGATCGACCGTGCCGCCGACATCATCGCCGACCGGGCAGCGCAACTCCGCCGCTCGCTGCCGGTCTGACCGTCACTCGCAGCCGCCGGATTCCCAACGCTCGAAGAACCGCTGCACATCGGCCCCGTCGAGGCCGCCGTCCTCGTTCGCGTCCGCCGCGTCATCTCCCGCTTCCCACGAAGCGAAGTAGGCTGATACATCCTCACCATCAACGCCGCCGTCCTCGTTGTAGTCCGCGATGCACGCGCTGTACGAGAGGGAGAACCCGACGAGCATGTTCACGCTGATGGGGTCGCCGTCGTCCACGATGCCCGCCAGCGAGCGCCGCCCGAACCCCAGCGAACGCCCGAGCGCAACACCTTCCATGTTCGCATTGAGCCGGCCCGTCCAGGTGTGGGCTTTGGCCGCGGGCACGAAGACCTGTCCGATCAGGCCGGGAACGTCTCGCACGTCCGTTGCGCCGGAGAACGAAACGGTGAACAGACGATTCTCGAACAAACCCGAGAGGTTGAGCGCGAAGGAACGCTCCAGCACGAGAAGCACGGGGTCGCCCGATGCCCGCGGGACCAGGAGCATGTCGCTCACACCGCTGCGCCCGCCGCTGATCGCCGCCCCGTGCATCCGCTCGCAGCGGTAGGCGTACTGCTCCATGGGCACAAACCCGCCGCCGGATGGCGCGTACCGCAGCAGGCGGACCACCGTGCCGGTCGTCGGGCTTGAAACAGGGCCGTCGGGCGTCAGGGCCTCTTCGTTGGCCGTCCACAGACCGAGCGTGTCGTCTCCGGCGAGGGACTCAAAGCCGAAGTTGGCCCTCCGAGCAGAAAAGACCCCCGGCGCGGCGTAGACGGCGAGGCGTTGACCCGTTGAAGGATCAAACTCGTGCAGCGCCGGGGTTCCTTCCTCGGCCAGGATCAGGCGCCCGCCGAAGGACGCGATCCCCTCGTAATCCATCGAGACCGAGAGCGACAGCCCCCGCACGATCGACGCCGCGGTGATGCACCCGTCACGATCGGTCATCACGTCGATGAAGACCACCTTATTCGAGTTGTCCATCGCGGCGATGAAGTGCGCCACACCCGGTGGCGACTCACCCAGAAGCGCCAGCGCGCTCAGCCCTTGAACCGAGAATGTCTCTCCGTGCTGATCGGTCGCGGTCGTCCCCAGCGTGAACGTATTGCAGAACTGCACGCCGACCTGCGCCCATCCCGCACCGCACGCGGGGATGCACCCCAAAGCAAAGTACAAGCAGCGGCCGCGGATCATCGCTGAATGATAAGTCGATGTCATCGTCTCGTTTACACCCGTCCTGGGGCCGCGGCGGTGTCCGGCTCCAGGTGTTTGGCCCCCACCATCCAGAGCACCCCGGCCACCACCATCGCGCCCCCGACCAGACCGAAGGCGGTGTTCATGCTCCCAGAGCGATCGGCGACCAACCCGATGATGGGCGGGCTGATGGCGTCGCCCAGGGCGTGGATGGCGAAGATGTTGACGGCGAAGGCGGTGCCCCGCATCGCCGGATGTGTGACGTTGGCGATGATGGTGTTGGTCGGTCCCGTGCTCAGAAACACGAGGAAAATCGCCCCGAACATCGCGTACCAGGCCGCGGGGAAAGGCAGGTACAAAACCAGCACAAACATCGGGAAGGCCGCCAGCATGGTGATGCCCGAGAACGAGAAGTACGCACCGTTGAATCTCGCCCGCAGGCGGTCGCCCAGGTACCCGCCGATGAGGGTTCCCGCGATGCCCGCGACAACCGTGATCCCGCCGAAAGTGCGGGTGATCTCGGCGAGCTGGGCCCGTCCGGCCTCGTCCGTGCCTCCCGCCAGGCGGTACTCGTGGATGTACGTGGGCATCCAGAAGGACATGCCCCCGATCGCGAAGGTCATGGCCGCCATGCCCAGCGTGTTGATGGCGTAACTGCGCGTTCGCAGCAGCACCCGAAGCGCCTGACGCAGCGGTGGTTTCGCGGTGGTCGCCCCCGGATCGGCCCCCCCGCGGGGCGGGTCGCGCCGAGTAAAGGCCCACAGGCCCAGGACGATCCCCGGCGGCACAACCACGAAGAAGGCCCAGTGCCAACTCAACCACGCGGCCACCTGCCCGCCGAGGATGACCCCCAGCGCGCTCCCCACGGGCAGCGCCAGGTAAAAGCACGCCAGGACCCACCCGCGGCGCGACACGGGGAACATGTCCGAGATGACCGTTGGAGCGATCGGCCCCCACGCCGCCTCGCCGATGCCGACGAAAATTCGGGCCGCGAAGAGCACCCAGAACCCACCGGCCAGGCCGCACCATCCGGTGGCGAGCGTCCAGAGCAGCACCCCCGCGCCGATAATGACCCAGCGGTTGTGCCGATCCCCCAGCCAGCCAAAGACCGGCGCGGCGATCATGTACGTGACGAGAAACGCCGGGGCCAGCGAACCCATGAGAAACTTCGGGCTGGAGTACCAGTGCTCGCCCGTCTCTTTCCCGCCGAAAAACTCATCGCGGATCAAGAGCTCGACCGCGGACAGGATGTACCGGTCGATGTAGTTGATGAGGTTGATGAGGATGAGCAGGACGAGCGACACCCGCGCCCCGGGAACGAGCGTGCGCGGCACGGTTGGACCGGCGGTCGCCACAGCGGCACGAGCGTAGCGGGGGGCGACGGCTCCCGGCTTTCAACGCGCCGATGGAAAGGCCTGATCGATTTCGTCGAGCAGAGCACGCAGGTCGGACTCCGGGTAGAGCGGGAAGGGCCAGGTCCGGTCAAAGACCACTGCCGCCCGGTCGCGCTGGGCGAGCATCGCGGCGGCCTTCTCGTCGATCGCGGCGAGGGCCGGCGCGTTGCGCGAACGGACCACGGACAGGAACTCATGCATGTCTCGATAGAAGGCGCGGTGGTCCGCGCCGTGCGCGCGGGCCTGTGCGATGCGGGCGATGAACTGGCTCTTCGTGTTTGCCGCGGCGGCATCGCCGAGCAGGGAAGGGTTGTGCCGTGCGGCGTGGGCCAGCCAGCGAGCGCCCCCGATCTCGCCCGGGGTCGGCACCGGCCCGAGCCGGTCGAAGGGCAGGTACCGTGTCGCGGTCACCATGGATGTGGGAGCGAGACGCCAGCCCGGACGCCACGCGCCGATCCATGATTCGGTCACGCGGTCGTACGCATCGCCCCCCGTGCCGTGAATGAACAGATCGCACGCGAACCGGCGCAGCAGCAACATCATCGTCAACGCGCGCGGCGCGAGGGCAGACGCGTCGATCGAGCCTCGCTCATCGGCGTACACGCGCCGCCGCGCGCTGCCCGGCGCGATCCGCCACAGCGGAACCTCGATGCGCCCCTCGGCCGCGAGCGGGTTCACACGGGCCCCGCTGTCGCCACGTGCGGCTTCGTTGTAGCACCGCACGCACGCCGCTGCATCGGCGAATATCTCCTCAACCAGCTCGGCGAACGA
>DDSA01000242.1 GCA_002343715.1 Phycisphaerales bacterium UBA2402
CGACAGCAGCAAGCGTGGGATTGATCCATAGGGCAAGCCTATGGAAGAAGGCGACAAGATAGTTAGCTCAAAAGCTCCGTTACGCCGCGTAAACTCGTTGTTTACTGACTTGCTGTGCGGCATGGTGGCTTGGGTCAGAGTGCGCGCCATGAAGCCGATGACCCCGGCCTGCTTTGCCTCTTCCGTCTCTATCGCCAGAGCTTGCTTTGCGAGCTTGTCGAGATCGTAATCATCGTCGCTCATGTTGCCTTTCCTTTTGTCGCGCTCAGGAAAGCGTAGGTCAATTTTATCCACAGGGAACAGGGAGTTTGGAGATTAGCTACGCTGAAACGGTCTTGGAAAAAGTAAAAATTACGCTGAAACGGTCTTGCTTTTACGCTGAAACGGTCTTGCCGATTCAACGCAAATAATTGTATTTAATAGCTTTTTCGCCACCTACCCTGTAGTACCCCTGTAGTTTTAAAAACCCTGTATTCGAAAACCGGGCGGTCAAATTTTGACCAAGCCTGTGGATAACTCCGACGGGGTGTAACAAATGTGTTCGCTTCGCTCACGTCACGTCCATTGGGAGGGGTGCAGTAGCCCCCTCCCAAACCCTCCCCAAAGGCAACAAACGGCAGCCACCACGGGAACGGCTGGCGGCACAGCCACCGAAAAGACAAAAGACGGCTCAGCAAGGGGGCGGAAACCGAACGGTCCGAGGCATACCGAAGCTTCGGCGCGGACGGTAGGAAAAGGAATTTGGCAATTATTAGCAATAATTGCCATAATGATCCAAGCAAGGCTTTCAGGAGAGGCGAGCGGCCATGACCACACTCAACATCTCACTACCCGAGCAGATGCGGGCTTTCATCGAAAGCCAGGTCAGCAGAGGGTCGTACAGCACAGCGAGCGACTACATCCGCGACCTGATCCGGGACGACCAGAAGCGCAAGGATCAGGAGCGGCTGGAATCGCTGTTGCTGGACGCTTTGGAAGGGGGCGGTTCCCGGGAGGTGACCCCCGAGTTTTTCGAGCGGTTGCGCGAGCGCGCCCGGCAGGCGATCAAGGCCAGGGAAAGCGGAACGCCGTGAAGCGTCGTCGCGTTCGCTGGCTGGAGCCGGCCGAGCGGGATGTGCTCGAACATTTCGAGTATCTCCTGACCGAGCGCCCGGAGACGGCCTTGCGCTTCGTCGATGCCGTCGAAGCCGCGCTTGAACGGTTGGCTGACATGCCCCTGATGGGGGTGTCCCGACCGTTCGCCAAGCCGGGCTTGGAAGATGTTCGGATGTGGCCGGTCCCGGATTTCGAGAGGTTTTTGATTTTTTACCGTCCGTGCGCCGATGGGATCGAGGCGGTGCGCGTGCTGTACGGTATGCGCGATATTCCCGCCATCATTGGAGGGTAAGGGGCATTAAAACCCCTTCGATGGAACGCCGGACGAAAACGATAAGTACGATAAATTCGTAACGAAATCAGATACCTTAAAATCCGACACCTTCCGTTGACGCTCAACGCCCCAGGTAGTGCGTCGTGACCGATTCGCGGGAGTGGCCGAGTTCTTCCGCGACCTCGAGCCGGGCGGCTCGGTCGGTGTCTCGGTCGGGGGGAGTGCCGCCCCGCACCGGTGAGGGCTGGCCGGCGATCTGCCGGTAGCGGTCGTTGGCGTAGCCGTGGCGCAGGCCGTGACTCGTGATGCCGTTCGCCCGCGCGATGCCGCAGGAGCGCAGGACGTGGTAGTAGTGGTTCTTCGCTTGGGCCAAAGTCCGGTTCGGGTCGCTGGTGCTGGCGAGCTTGGAGGCGGCGAAGGTCTTGGCTTTGTCGATCAGCTCGCGCTTCTCGGGGGTGTCGATGGGGACCACCCGGTCCCGCCCGCCTTTGGTGCCCACCGTCAGGGCCAAATAGGAGCCCTTGTCGGCGACGTGCGGGCGCAACTGCATGGCCTCCCTTGCCCTCAGCCCGAAAATCGCTTGTAGGGCCATCTGGAGGCCCACACGGGCATCTTTGGCGGCGACTTCGGCGAGCTTCGCCGCCACGTCCACGTTTTGGGCGGTCCAGGACTTGTCTTGGGCGTTGATGGAGGTGCGCGAGGCGGCGCCGGGCGCGACGTAGCGGTCGGTCCGCTCGACCATCCCGGCCTTGCCGATCCAGCCGGCGAAAATCCGGAAGGTGCTGAGGTGGTTTTGCAGGGTGGAGGGCGACAGGCCCCGCGCTTCCCAGGCTTTGGCGAGGACTTCCATGTGCTTGCCGCGAAAACTCTCCACGGTGTCCAGCTTGTAGCCTTTCTCCCGCAGCAGCTTGAAGCCGGCGTACAGGACATCCGCCCGCTTGTCGCGGGTCGCGTGGCTCGCCACCGACCCATCGACTTTGGCGTTGTTGTGGGCTTTCAGGACCGCCGCCAAGCTGGTTTTCCAGCCGCCACCGGCGGTTCCCTTTGCGGGTTTCATCATTCGCACCCCACGGTTGATGCCAGCGGCGGCTGGCGCCGCCCCGATTGGCGCATTTCACGGCGTACTTGAGCGTTTACGTGCTGCGCGGTCCCTCGTTTCGGACGGACGGCGCACTTCTCGCGAAGCGGATCACCTTGCGGTTCCGGCTGGTCTCTCCGAACGGAACGGAGAGGATTTTCGGCTAACCGACCCCGCGCCCCAACCTGCCACCGGCTGGAGGGTCGGCGATGCGCTCGTCAACGGGCTGAAATCTGAAAGACCCCGCACCCGCGACCTGCCCGCATCCCGACAGACGCGCACCGTTTCATCCCTGCAAAGTCTCGATTTGGGCAGTCGAGCAACTGGGTTCTCCCGTTTGAGCAGTCGGGTTTCTGGTTCTCGGAATGCCGTGACGTGGCCGCTCCGGTGG
>DDSA01000243.1:0-109 GCA_002343715.1 Phycisphaerales bacterium UBA2402
AGTTCCACCGACGGCGACCACGGGAACGGTTGGCGGGACAGCCCCCGAAAAGACAAAAGACGGTTCGGCAGAAGGGTGGAAATCGAACGGTCCGAGGCATGGGGAAGCT
>DDSA01000243.1:440-2925 GCA_002343715.1 Phycisphaerales bacterium UBA2402
TGATCCAAGCAAGGCTTTCAGGAGAGGCGAACAACCGTGACCACACTCAACATCTCGCTACCCGAGCAGATGCGGGCTTTCATCGAAAGCCAGGTCAGCAGGGGGGCGTACAGCACGGCGAGCGACTACATTCGCGACTTGATCCGCGACGACCAGAAGCGCAAGGATCGGGAAAAGCTGGAATCGCTGCTGCTAGAAGCCTTGGAAGGGGGCGGTTCCCGGGAGGTGACCCCCGAGTTTTTCGAGCGGTTGCGCGAGCGCGCCCGGCGGGCGATCAAGGCCAAGGAAAGCGGGACGCCGTGAAGCATCGTCGCGTTCGCTGGCTGGAGTTGGCCGAGCGGGACATGCTCGAACATTTCGAGTATCTCTTGACCGAGCGCCCGGAAGCCGCTTTGCGCTTCGTCGATGCTGTCGAAGCCGCGCTCGAACGGTTGGCCGACATGCCCCTGATGGGGGTGTCCCGACCGTTCGCCAAGCCGGGCTTGGAAGATATCCGGATGTGGCCGGTCCCGGATTTCGAGAGGTTTTTGATTTTTTACCGTCCGTGCGCCGATGGGGTCGAGGCGGTGCGCGTGCTGTACGGTATGCGCGATATTCCCGCCATCATGGAGGGGAAAGAGCATTAAAGCCCCTTCGATGGAACGCCGGACAAAACGATTAGTCCGATAAATTAATAATTAAATCATCTGCTTTTCATCAGAAATCACCGCCCCAGGTAGTGGGTGGTGACCGATTCGCGGGAGTGGCCGAGCTCTTCGGCGACTTCGAGGCGGGCGGCCCGGTCCGCGTCGCGGTCAGGGGGAGTGCCGCCGCGCACCGGGGAGGGTTGGCCGGCGATCTGCCGGTAGCGGTCGTTGGCGTAGCCGTGGCGCAGGCCGTGGCCGGTGATGCCGTTGGCCCGCGCGATGCCGCAGGAGCGCAGGACGTGGTAGTAGCGGTTTTTGGCTTGGGCCAGGGTTTTGTTCGGGTCGCTGGTGCTGGCGAGCTTGGCGGCGGCGAAGGTCTTGGCTTGGTCGATCAGTTCGCGTTTTTCCGGGGTGTCGATGGGCACCACCCGGTCCCGCCCACCCTTGGTGCCCACCGTCAGGGCCAAATAGGAGCCCTTGTCGGCGACGTGCGGGCGCAACTGCATGGCCTCCCTAGCCCTCAGCCCGAAAATCGCTTGTAGGGCCACCTGGAGGCCAATACGCGCGTCTTTTCGGGCGACCTCGGCCAGCTTTGCCGCCACGTCCACGTTTTGGGCGGTCCAGGACTTGTCTCGGGCGTTGATCGAGGTGCGCGCGGCGGCGCCGGGGGCGACGTAGCGGTCGGTCCGCTCGACCATGCCGGCCTTGCCGATCCAGCCGGCGAACACCCGAAAGGTGCTGAGGTTGTTTTGCAGGGTGGAGGGCGAGAGACCCCGCGCTTCCCAGGCTTTGGCGAGGACTGCCATGTGCTTGCCGCGAAAGCTGTAGACGGTGTCGAGCTTGTAGCCCAGCTCCCGCAGCAGCTTGAAGCCGGCGTAGAGCACGTCGGCGCGCTTGTCGCGGGTGGCGTGGCTCGCCACCGACCCGTCCACTTTGGCGCTGTTGTGGGCTTTCAGGACCGCCGCGAGGCTGGCTTTCCAGCCGCCACCGGCTTTCCGGCCCTCGCCGGCCGTTCCCCTTGCGGATTTTGTCATTCGCACCCCACGGTCGATGCCAGGGGCGGCGCTGACCGCCCCAATTGGCGCATTTCACGGCGTACTTGAGCGTTTACGCGCTACGCCGCCCCTCTTTTCGGACGGACGGCGCACTTCTCGCGAAGCGGATCACCTTGCGGTGCCGGCTCGTCTCTCCGAACGGAACGGAGAGGGTTTTCGGCCGACCGACCCCGCGCCCCAACCTGCCACCGGCTGGAGGGTCGGCGATGCGCTCGTCAGCGGGCCGAAGTCCGAAAGACCCCGCACCCGCGACCTGCCCTTGCCCGGACAGACGCGCACCTCACAAAACACCCTCACCCGACATCGATCCCCACACCTTGCGCGCATCAACTACCTGATCACGGTCAGGCTCCGTACACGCGCTGTCCTAGCGCTTTCACGCGCTGGGCGATGTCGGGCAATTCGGCGGCGGCCAGCAGCATCGCCGACGCGCACAACGACAGCTCGGGCCGCAAACCGATGGCCTGTTGCGCCGCCTTGCGCACCGCCTTCACCGCCTGGACCGCCTCATCCGTCACGGGCAGCTTACGCTCCCCGGACGGCTCCACCTCCACGAACACCGTTCCATCGAACCGATACAACCGATCCTTCCGATACTCCGGATCCGTCATTCCCGATGACCTCCAACGTTCCTGCAACACCTTTACGCGGCATCGTCTTTTCACCCACGTTCTCACCCGTGGTCACCCACCGATGACGGGCGTTGGTTGCACCGCTCGATTTGGGCAGTCGAGAACTGGATTCTCCCGTTTGGGCAGTCGGGTTTCTGCTTCTCGGAATGCCGTGACGTGGCCGCTCCGGTGG
>DDSA01000102.1 GCA_002343715.1 Phycisphaerales bacterium UBA2402
CTTTGCCATCTTCGCCACCGGAAACCACTCGTTCGCCGCGGGCAAGTTCTCGCAGGCGCTCCACCCCGGCACGTTCGTCTGGGGGGATTCGCAGCGTCAGATCAACTCGCCCACGCAGTCCACGGGCGCGGACCAGTTCATCATCATGGCCGCGGGCGGCGTCTGCATCAATACCACCGGTCCGACCATACGCCCGGAACACCTGGGCGGCCTGATGGAGTTGACCGTGGGCGGGGAGATCAGCGCGTTCACCAAGTACTTCCGCATCGACCATCCGCTCGATCCTGAGAATCAGGAACTCCTGCACGCCTGCGTCGAGAGCGATGAACTCAAGAACATCTACGACGGCATCGTCACCACCGACGGGGCCGGCTTCGCCACCGTCACCATGCCGGCGTGGTTCGCGGCGTTGAACGAGAACTTCCGCTACCAACTCACCGTGATCGACGAATCCGCGGACGACTTCGTGCTCGCCAAGATCGCCCGCCGTATCGACGCCGATCATCCGGCTTCGTTCATCATCAAGACCTCGAAGCCGGGCGTTGACGTCTCATGGCAGGTGACCGGGATCCGCAAGGACGCCTACGCCAGGGACCACCCCATCGCCGTCGAGATCCCCAAGCCTGACTCACGCAAGGGCACGTACCTCTACCCGAAGGGGTTCGAGAAGCCCTGAGTTTCCGGGTAACAGCCGGAACCGAACAACCTGCACACCCGCCCCTCAGGCCCCTACAGGGCCGCTCGGGAGATATCCTTGTCCGTGCGCCGGGCCTTCACACTCATCGAGTTGCTGGTGGTCATTGCGGTGATCGCGCTGCTCATCGGCCTGCTCCTTCCGGCGCTGGGCAAGGCGCGCGAGAGCGGGCGGAAAGCCCGGTGTCTCTCGAACGTGCGGCAACTCGCCATCGCCGCGACCGCGTACGCGAACGACACCCGCAAAGGCGTCTTCATCCCCACGCTCTTCGACTGGGAGGACAACATCGGTTGGTTTTTCCCCGACTACATCGGTTCGTACGCCGTGGCGCTCTGCCCCTCCACGCGCAACCGCGTGCGGCCCGAACTCTCGCTCAGCGAGGACAGCGGCGAGGACGTCTCCGCCACCTACGGCCGTGACTTCATCCGCGACACCTTCTGGTCCGCCCGCGACCGGCACGACGAGGGGGGCGGGCACTCCTACGAAGTCCGCGGCTGGTTCAGCGCCGGCAAGTATCCCGACGGGCAGGTGATCTGGGGCTACAACCGGGGCACCGTCGGTGCGCAACTCGGGTGGTCGGAGCGAGAGGCCCCGGACCTCCAGACACTGCGCACCCAGCATGTCCTCAAGACGACCTCCACGGCCCTCTTCCCCGATCGGGCCATGCTCTTCATCGACAACGACAACGACGAGTCGATCTCGGACGACATCGGTCGGCGCGACGGCATCAACAACTGGCCCGACTCGTGGAACAACCACGCGACCGAGGGGTACAACGCGGGCTTCGCCGACGGACACGCCCGATGGGTCAAGGCCGATTCGGGCATGATCCGCATGTATCTGGACGCCTGGGACGAGCCGCCCCGGAACTTCCGCTCGGTCTCGATGTACGCCAGCAGGCAGTATACCTATCAGGGCGTTTCGGTGATTGAGTATTACGAACGCTGAACGGGCTGCGGGTGTCCAAAAACATGCCACCGACCCCCCTCCGGCGGGGTCGGTGGAGCATGGAGAGTGGTTGGCGGCCCGGAATCAATCTGTTCCGGGGTGCGGGGCTAAGCCCGCGCCAGAACGCACGTTCTGGAGCCCGCGGGCTGAAACTCGCAGCGGTAGGCTTGCGGGCGGGGGGCGGTCATCTTGCAGGCAAGGAGAAAATAAACTGAACCGACTCGTCGCATTGATGCGTCATGGAAGACGCGGCCTGATCCTGCCTCGCGTGAAACCATGTCATACGCTTGCGGCATGACGATGATGCAGACCTATAAACCCGGCCAGCGCGTCCGCGTGACGCAGCAGGTGCCGCGGCTCACGGGGGTGATGGCGACGAGTATCGAGGGCGAGGTGGTGGCCTTCGCGCAGGCCAAGACCGGCTCGTGGTACGCTCACAGCAAGGACCACAAACTCTGGGTGGATCGGCTGACCATCCGGAAGGCGGATGGAGAGTTGGTCGTGTGCAACCTTGATCAGTATTCCAGCGTCGAAGTGCTCGGCGAGTGAACGGAATACCCTCCGGCTCGGGATGTCGGCGGAGTCACGAACCGTTGGGCTCCCGCCGGTAGCCCGATGCTCATGAAAGTCGAGTTTTCGGTACGAACGGACGGTTGTTGGCCTCGTAGCTCAGTTGGATAGAGCACCGTGCTTCGAACGCGGGGGTCGCAGGTTCGAATCCTGCCGAGGTCGTTGAGTCATTGAGGCCGGGCTATCTTGGACCTGGAACCGTTCCGATGGCGCCCCGGCTGGGGACGGCTCCCGTACGATCGGGCCGCATGGCCCTCTTCTCCCGCAAGCCCAAGCCCGTCCCTCAGAAAATTATTGTTGCAGGCTCCTCGCCCCCGACCGGCGGGTCGGGTCACGCGACCGGCGGGCACGAGTCCCGCATCTCGGCGCTGGGAGGAGAGATGCTGACGCGGGCGCGCGCCCACAAATCCGGGTTGCTCTCCGCCAAGTTCTACAGCGACGCTCTCATGGAATGGTCCATGAAGGACCCGAACTTCAAGGTGCAGGTCTTCCGTTTCGTCGACTGCTTCCCGATGCTGAAAAGCCCGGAGGCGATCTTCGATCACCTCAACGACTACCTGTCCCAGCCGGGCGTCACCGTGCCGCCGACCTTCGCCGCGCTGCTCAAGGCGGGCAACCTGCTCAAAGGCCCGGCGGCGGCGACGGCCTCTGGCCAGATCAAGGGCATGGCGGGCAAGTTCATCGCGGGAGTGGACGCGGCGAGCGCGCTGCCGGGCCTGCGCGACCTGTGGAACGACGGCATCGCCTTCAGCGTCGACCTCCTCGGCGAAACCTGCGTCAGCGATGCCGAAGCCGATGAGTACGCGCGGAAGTACCTGGACCTCGTCAACAACCTCCCCGCGAGCGTCGCGGCGTGGAAACCCCAGCCCCTGCTCGAAAGCGATCACCTGGGCCCGATCCCCCGCACCAATGTCTCGATCAAAATCTCGGCCCTGTCGGCGCGGTGCGATCCGATCGATACCGACGGCTCCATCCGCGACCTCATGACGCGGCTGGTCCCGATCCTGAACGCGGCGAAGGGCAAGGGTGTCCACGTCCACTTTGACATGGAGCACCACGCCCTCAAGGACCTCACCATCGAGCTCTTCCAGCGCTGCATGGAACAGGTTGATTTCACCGGCGGCCTCGTGCTTCAGGCCTACCTGCGCAGCGGGCCCGAGGACGCCCAGAGGATCATCGACTGGACCCGCCGCACCGGCAAGGTCATCACCATCCGACTCGTCAAGGGCGCGTACTGGGACGCCGAGATCAAGCGCGCGCAGATCGACGGGCTGGCCGGCT
>DDSA01000063.1 GCA_002343715.1 Phycisphaerales bacterium UBA2402
ATCACCGGCATCAACAAGAAGGGGTGGGAGTACCTGTGGGTCCGCTACGCCGACGCGGAGGACACCGGGTCCGGCGCGATCATCAAGAAGCCCATCGCCGCCTACGTCGAGCGTGTGTACGACGACGCCAACTTTGGAGCACTGGGGATCTGAGTCCCTTCAACCATGCCTGACGAACTTCGCAAAGTCCGATCCGGTGATCCCCTCCGCCTCCCCGCGGGCGCGTACAACGCGTTCGTCGATGCGGCGGTTGATCTGCGCCGGCGTCAGGGTCGTGGCGAAGCCGTCGCGGGCCCGCTCGTCGAGTCTGCGCAGCGCGGCATCGTGCTGGTGCGCAACGAGTCTGGCGAAGAGATCGAGCCGTACCACGCGCTGGCAATCACCGGCGTGCTCGTCGAGCCCGGCGAGGATGACCAGGAACGGACATTCCAGAGCCGCACGCCGCTGACGGGCGACATCGCCACGGAGGAGACTGCCGGTCCAGCTTTCGTCGTCGCGCTCCAGCCCATCAAGCCCAACAAGCTCGGGCGCTGCGTGCTCACGGGTGTGACGGTGGCGCGGGTCTTCATCACCAACGAGACTGACACCACCTGCGAACTCGCGGCCGACGAAACTGTCCTGGCCAGCACGCCCATGGGCGGCATCCCGATCCTCTGGAAGGAAGAGGGCACCGGCGAGAAGTGGGCGGTCCTTGAACTCGGCCGTCCGTCGCCCGGGCGCGTGACCGCGATCCTCGGCGCTGCCCAGGCGATCCCTACCGAACGCAATCGCTGGCGCTATCCGTGGGTGGAAGCCCAGATCGACGGCAACCCCGGCAGCGAGACCTATCTCCGGTATGTGGCCATCGAGGGTGGCCTGTCGTCGCAGTTCGCCAGCGGCGGTGAAGACCCCACGCGGCTGGCGATCAACCGCTTCGAGGCGCACCACATGAACGATTCGGAGCCGGGCTCCGGCTTCGGTGGGTTGCTCGGGCTGGGGCCGGTGTGCGAGCTGCCGGGCGTGCTCCCCAAGTGCCCACCCGCGCGGTCGCTCAAACCCAAGCTCGTGCCCATTCCCGAGGGCGTGTGCGTGCAGCTCACCTGCGAGCGCAACAGCAAGGGCAAGCCGGTGTGGGTCTTCGAGGCCATGAGCCTGATCGAGATCGCCGACCCCGCTGACGAGGACCGCAAGTTCAACCTCTACATCGGAGGTGCCGAATGACCACCCCCCCGTTCCCAACCACACTCGACACACGCCGCGAGAAGGAGCGGGCCAAGTACGTGGCGCTGGCCGCCAAACCTGGCTCGACGTACGGCTCGACCAACCACGGCAAGATCGCTGTTCCGATCATCCAGAAGTTCAAGCCGAGGTTCGTCGTGGACTTCGGATGCGGCCGCAACGACCTCGTGCGTGACCTGCGCCGGCTGGGGATCGACGGCCTGGGTGTGGACTTCGCGTTCCCGGATGCCGACCTCGTGCGCCCGATGCACAAGACCGCGCTGCACGCGGGTGTCGCGGATGTCGTCACGAGCTTCGACGCACTCGAGCATCTGCTCCCCGAGGACGTGGACCCGGTGCTCGCAGAGATGCGCCGTGTCGCCAAGCCAAGCGGGCACTTCGTGTTCTCGATCTGCACCCGTCCCAGCAAGACCACCGTCGCCGGCGAAGGGCTGCACCCGACGGTGCGCCCGCTGGATTGGTGGCTCGATCGCATCGGTCGTGTCGCCACCGTGATCAACCCGCGGGCGGAGCGTCGGTTCATCGTCGGCCGGTTCAAGGGTGGCAGTGATGGGGGGTGCTGTGGTGCGTGAGAACCAGTCTGACATCGCGGCGCTCCAGGCCGGGCTGAAGGCGCGAAAGCCGTCGCGTGATGGCTTGCGTCTCTACACCGCCGACTTCGACTCCGTGTCGCTCGGCGGGTTCTACCGCGGGCGTTCGGCATTCCTGATCCTGTCGGGTCCGTCGCTCACGCGGCTCGATCTCTCGGCGCTCAACAAGCGCGGCATCGTCACGATGGCCGTGAACAACGCCTGGGCGGTGCATCGCCCGACGCTGTGGACGTGCGTTGACGATCCCGGTCGGTTCATCGACACCGGCTGGAAGGACCCGGGCATCCTGAAGTTCGTGCCCACATGCATGTGGGACAAGCGGCTCCGCATCCAAGGCCCCGACGGCGCGATGCGCAACAGCGCGTTCAGGGTTCGGCAGATGCCCAGCGTGATGTTCTTCCGCCGCGCCGATCACTTCGACCATGAGCGGTTCCTGACTGGAGACAGCGTCCCGTGGGGCAACGACGCCAAGAACCCAGACTCTTTGGGCATCACCGGCAAGCGCTCGGTCATGCTCGTGGCACTCCGCCTCCTGCACTACCTCGGATTTTCGACGGTGTACCTGCTGGGCTGCGATTTCAAGATGGCCGAGGACCGCAAGTACGCCTTCGCCGAGAACCGGGCGGCCAACGCGATCCGACACAACAACGTGCTCTATGACTCGCTGGCCCGCCGATTCGAGGCTCTCAAGCCGCACTTCGAGAAGCACCGCTTCCGCGTGGTGAACTGCTCGCCGGGCAGCGAACTGCAGGTCTTCGAGCGCATGGAGTTCGCCGACGCCGTCGCGGCCGCGTCTGCCGAGTGCGGCAAACCCGTGAACACGCAGGGCTGGTACGAGCCCAATCCCAAGCCCCAGGAGGCCGCACGATGAGCGACGGCCCCACCCGCTACTACCTCTATATCCCGGTGTGGGCCACGGGCCGCGCCCCGCAAGGTGGCGGTTCGAGCAACTATTCGACGCCGTCGGAGTCGCCCGACTCGTCGTACAGCACGTACTCAACGCCCACCAGCACGCCGAGCATGCCGCCGAGTTACTCGACGACCGGCGATGTGATCTACACGACCGGCCCGGGCGGCACGCCGACGCTGACCTTCTACACCACCGATGCGTTCACCAGCAACACACCGGGCACGACGCACACGCCGTCGAGCAGCGGGCCGATGTCATCGAGCGGTTCGGGAAGCACGCCGACGAGCGACACCCCGAGTTCAATGTCCTCGAGCTCTTCGGGCTCGAGCATGACGTCCAGCATGAGCAGCTCCGGCGGCGGAAGCTCCTCGGGCATGAGCTCTTCGGGCGCTTCGTCCGGCATGAGTTCCGGGGCGTCCAGCGGGATGTCGTCGGGCGCGAGTTCGGGCGGGTCCTCTGGTGGTTCCTCGGGAGGATCGTCCGGAGGGGGC
>DDSA01000072.1:0-2483 GCA_002343715.1 Phycisphaerales bacterium UBA2402
CCGTCGGGCTGGAAAGATACAGCGCGGCCGTCGGCGATGCGGCGCGCAGCGCCGACGGAGTCGGCCCGACGCCGCGGCGGAGCACATCGGCGGCGGCGCTCAGGACCAGAGCCTCATCGCCCCATGCGCTCCGCCACGGGACAGCGCGGTGGGCGCGGCGGAAGAGGACGATGGCCCGATCCGCCGCGACGAGATCGGGCTCGGAGCGCGGCGAAGTAGCGACGTTCACGCCCACGACCTGCGCGCCCATCGTGCCGATGCGTTGGGAGAGCAGGAGCGTGAGGCGGGCCTCGCGGCGTTGTCCCTCGGCCCATGCCGGTGCGTACCAGATGTAGCCGCCCAGCGCGGCACCGAGGAAACCAGTCAACGCGGCGCCGAGCCACGCGCCGGCGAATGCGGTGCGGTTACGCTGGTAGGCGCGCCGTAACCGCTCGAGCAGGCCCGCCGGTCGTGCGGAGATCGGGCGCAGCGCGAGAAGCCTCGCGAGGTCTTCCGCGAGTTCCGCGGCGGTGTAGCGGCGGCCCGGCTCAATCGCCATCGCCTTCTCGATGATGGTTACGAGGTCGCCCGGACAGTCGGGGCAGCACCGGCCAAGCCCCTCGACTTTCTTCGACTTGAGCGCGGCGAGCGCGGCCTCCGGATCGGCGAGATCGTGCGGAGGCCGCAGCGCGAGCGCGTGGTAGAGCGTCGCGCCGAGGGCGAAGACGTCCCCGCGGCCTTCAGGATCATCCGGTTCGCCCCGGAGTTGTTCCGGCGGCGCATAGACGGGTGTGCCGTGGAAGCGGCCGGTGTTGACGGACCCGTGATCGCTCGAGGCGCGGGCAAGCCCGAAATCGCTGAGTGCGGGCGTCCCGTCGCCGCGGATCAGGATGTTCGTCGGCTTCACATCGCGGTGCCGCAACCCCGACCGGTGGACGCGAGCCAGGGTTTGCGCGATCGTCAGCCCGACTCCCGCAATCCACTGGGCGTACGTTGGGCGGGGAACCGCACCGAAACGTCCATCTGGACGAGAATGAGTCGCGACAAGCGATGCCCATTCATCGGCGATGGACCGCCCGGCGGGGCGCGCGATCAGGCGAGTGATCAGGTGCCCCAGGCTCCCACCTTCGACCCACTCCATCGCGTACGCCGGCGGGTCGGAATCGAGGGCGACGTCGAGGACCGCGACGATGCCGGGATCGCGCATGGCCGCGATGCACTCGGCTTCGCGCCGAAAGTGTTCTCTCGCACCGCGGCCGCACTGCAAGGAGAGAACTTTCAGTGCCACCAGACGGCCGCCGATCCGGGCCTGTCGCGCAAGATAGACGATACCCATGCCGCCGCGGCCGATCTCTCGGACGATCTCGAAGCCGGCGCACGTGTCGCGTGCGCGGGCCGATCGCGGGACCACGGTTTCGGCGTGGGCGATCTGGAGACGAACGGCGTCCAGCAGGTGAGTGTTGCCCGCGGCGAGCGTTTCGGGATCGGGAACCACCCCCTGCTGCAGGGCTTCGAGCGCGGCATCGAGCACGAAGTCGAGGAATGCCTGATCGTTCTCTCCGCCGGTCCCGGAGTTGTCGGGTGGATCGCGCATCGATCGCCTCACTCCTGAGGAGCGGAATTCGAACGCGGAATCGTCGCGGAAACGGATAGAGTCGAGAACAGAGGAGCGAGCGCGCGTCGGTATGCATCGACCCCCCGGCGGAAACGATGGCGCACGGCGGACTCACCCAAACCGAGCCGGTGTCCGATTTCCGCGCAGGTCAGTTCCTCGAAGAGACGCAGGTGGACGATGTCGCGGTACTCCTGCGGCACCGCACGCATGGCGGCACGCATCGCCTCGGCCTGCTCCGTTTGAGAGGCGATGAGGCTGGGCGTGGTCGAGGTGCGAGGTTCCGTGACCAGCGCGAGACGGGAGCGATCGGTGTTCGGTCGAACACCGATGCCGCCTCCGCCACGTTTTTTCGCGTCGAAATGGTCCCGGAGATCGGCGATCCGCCGATCGGCGAGCGTGAGCAGCCAGGCGCGGAACGCCCGCACGCTTCGCCATTCAAATCGATCGTGCTCTTTCCAGGCTTCGATCAGCACCTCCTGCAGGACGTCCTCGGCCGTCACCTTCGCGCCGAGCGAATCACTCAGACGCGTGCCGATGGCGACCAGCAACGAGGCCGGACCCGCTGCCGCCACGGCTTCCTCCCACACGTGGCGAGTTGCGTTTGATAACTCGGTCTGGTCAAGCCCGTGCATGCAGTTCATGTTATCCTTGGCAGCGACGGATCACGATCGTTCGAACCGCCGGCGGGATCGGTGGGCATCACTGCCGACCCGGTCGAGAGTCCAGATCTGGACCCGCTCAGCACCCCTGCTCCCAGAAGGCGAAGAAGAAGTCCACATCGCTTCCGTCGATGCCGCCGTCCTGGTTGATGTCGCCGGACTCCTCGCCCGCTTCCCACGCGGCGTAGAAGGCCTCGACATCGGCGCCGTCGGTGCCGCCGTCCTGGTTG
>DDSA01000072.1:2740-3177 GCA_002343715.1 Phycisphaerales bacterium UBA2402
CGTCCTGGTTGAAGTCGCCGGGGGGGATGGTGCCCAGGGTGACCTGCGCACTAGGGAAACAACCGCAGGAATCGCAGATAAGGCAGTCGTACACACCCGCGCCCCGGCAATCCCATCCGGCGATGAAGAGCGTGTCGCTGTTCACTTCGGTGAAGATACCGCGCTCGTTCTCGGCAATGGGATTGAACTCACCCTGAGTGTTGCGCCGGCGCCATTGATACGAAAGACTCCCGTTTGTGCTGGTCGCCGCCAGTCCGAGTTGAAAGAAGTCACCTCCGCGATATTCGCCACCAACGGGCTGTCGAGTAATAGTGATCGCGGAAGATCCGAAGTAGATGGAGCCGGACTGGCCGGATCTATACCCGGACCCGCCCAATGAGTGAATGTTGGCGATCGGTACTCTGATGTCACAAGTGAAGATGGCGATTCTTCCTCCT
>DDSA01000175.1:0-650 GCA_002343715.1 Phycisphaerales bacterium UBA2402
GCACCTGGGGCAGGTGAGCAGCACCGATCCGATCCCGACGGCCGGTGCTCCGGCCGCGGCGCCGACGCGCCGGTTCATGCGGTACAGCACCACGAGCGCGAGCGTCGCGCACGCGGTGATGATGCCCAACCCCGCCGAGACGCGGACGAGCGTATCGCTGGGAGATACCCATTCAAAGCCAGAGACATGCAGCAATGCTGACAAACTCACGCCTGTCAGCAGCCCGGACACCGCGGCACCGCAGGCGAGCCATCGCTGCGATGACGGCAGGGGGAATCGAATGACCAGGTTCGAGAATCCCGCGACGCAGGCGATGATGACGCACTGCACGAACGTTGTATTCAGCGCTCTGATCTCACTCCAAACATCGTTCAGTCCGATGATAAACGCCGCGAGCGAACACACCAGGCCCAGGGCACGGACCACCATCCATCGTGGCCGGTCTCGCCCACCGATCAGGCACGCGATCGCCACGATGGCCAACTGCGATAGAAGCGAGGCGGTGATACCGATCCGCAATGAATCATCGCGCAAGCCGATCTGCTCGCCCCAGATGGCGAGCGTGACGAGCAGGAATACCACGGCTGATATCAGCGCGCCGAATCGACCCGCGAAACGCCCCCACTCCGCCGCGGCGAGGCGGAGCATGC
>DDSA01000175.1:797-2822 GCA_002343715.1 Phycisphaerales bacterium UBA2402
CCCCCCGGGGCCGGCGCCCCCCCCCCCCCCCCCCGGGGGCGCCCGCCCGCGCGCGCGCGGCGCCGGACAACCCCCCCACAACACCCCCCCCCCCCGCCGCGGCGAGGCGGAGCATGCCCGCCGCGACAAGCCCGCTGCCGAGCAGCACCAGGGCCGTCAGACCGAGGCGCCAATCATGGCCCGGCCACACCAGGCCGATCCAGATCGCCATCAGACCGGTGACGAACGACACCACCACCACCCCAAGACCGATCAGTCCGGATGCGCCGCCTTTCTCTAAAACCAGAAAACGTGCCACCGACATCGCTATCCCGATCGAGGCCGCGGACCACAGCCCGGTGAGGAAGAGTCGCCCGGTGAGGTAGCGCTGCGGGGTCAAGACCAGCAGCACACCAGCCAGCGCCGCAAAGCCAAGCGTCCACAACATCGATCGGAGCAACGCACGTTGAATCGTCATCGGCACCGCCTCCAGAACGCGGACCAAAGCGGACCGCGGCACCACATGTTAGCGTTCACTTACTTAGAAGTCAACCGTCTTTTTCCCGTAGTTCAGCCGGGGCCAGGGGGCTTCTTGTTTTCGTCCGGTGCCTGCTTCCATCGCTCCGCCTGGTCCGGTTTGCCCCACCCTTCGTACACACGAACCAGCGCGGCCCGGCAATGACCGGCGCGGGGATGTGCCGACCCCAGCGCCTGCTCCAGGATGGAGTTCGATTCCAGGAGCACGCCCTCGGCTTGCTCCCATCTCTTGAGAGAGATCAGCGGCTCGGCGAGGTTGACGCCCGCGGTGCCGATGATCCAGTGCCCTTCGGGCAGGGTCTGCTTGAACCCCGCGAGCGCCCCGCTCAACAGCTCGAGCGATTCCTCGTGGTTGCCCTTGGCGTTGAGCAGGAGCGCGAAGTTGCTTTGTCCAATGAGGGTCGAGGTGTCGAGCGGGCCTTTCACCTCGCGGTCCAGTTCCACGACACGCCGGTAGATCGGTTCGGCCTCGTCGAGACGACCCGCGTGCCGCAGCGCCTGCGCCAGGTTGTTCATGTACGAGAGCGTGGCCCGGTGCCGCTCGCCCAGTCCCGCCACGGCCCGCTCCACCACTCGCCGGTGCAGCGCGATCGACTCGTCGTCCTTCATCTGGCTTCCCAGCACCGATGCGAGCATGTCGAGGGTTACCAGCGTGGACGGATGATCCGGCCCGTAGACACGCTCTTTCGATGCGACCACGCGGGTGAAGACCGCCGCCGCCTCATCCTTGCGGCCCAGGGTGCTGAGAGTCTCCCCCTCGATGCTGCGCGCGGTCAGCGCGGCCCCGGATTCCGGCCCCAGCGCCGTCTCCGCCCGTTCCGCCGCATCTCTCGATACATGAAGGGCATCATCCAACTGACCGAGGTCTTCCAGCCCATCGGCCACGCTCAGCAAGGAGTCGATCGTGTCCTTGTCCGTGCGGCCCAGGACACGTTCCTGCACCGCCGCCAGTCCGCGGAAGTCGGCGACGGCACCTTCCAGATCACCCCGCAACTGTCGCAGGTACGCCAGCAATCCGCGGGTCGCAAGGGTGTCGCGGTGCTCCGCCCCCAGACCCGCCCGGCGGCCCGACAGCGCCGCGTCCAGACTCTCCCCGGCCTGATCCAACTGATCCTGCTCGATCCTCGCGGCACCGAGATTGTGAAGCAGCGTCCAGGTCTCCGCATCGTCCTTCACACCGGCCCCGCGGCGCAGTTCCAGCGCTCGCTCAAGCTCGCGCTGCGCCTGGGGGTACTGCCCGAGATGGAAGTATGCCTGCCCCATCACGGAACGGACCATCGACTCCGGGACGGGCTTTCCGGCGAAGGCGTCGGCGATCTGATTGACCGCCGGATCGAGCATCTCCGCGACCGTCACGTCCCGTCCCTTGGCCGTGTTGGGATCGAGCGAGGCGAACATCGATTCGATGAACCGCAAGGCCGCCCGCGACTTGGCGGCCTCTTCCTCCGCGGCGTGCCGCTCGCGCTGGGCATCGGTCCGTGCCGCGGCTTCGGCCCGCTGGCCGCGCAT
>DDSA01000261.1:0-7211 GCA_002343715.1 Phycisphaerales bacterium UBA2402
GAGTGCGGCCCCGACCGGCCGGGGGATCGCCGCGGTGCGGCCGGGACGAGAGGTGCTTGGGAGTTTCATGGCGGGCGGAGGGGAGAGTGTGGTCATGGGATGTACCCCGATGTCCTGTTGTTTTAGACTGAAGAATCGTACGAAGACTTCCGCTCAGCCTACACGAAATCACACCGGGTTACAAGGGGCGTGCAACGGGTATTTTTGACTATGGCCTCGGCATCGCAAGGGCCATATGGTTCTCTTCGCCCGATGGCTGCCGAGTAGAGACGCCAGTTGTATTGTCTTCAGCCGCGGATCAACCTGACCAACGCGCCGCCAAGCAAGGCGAGCAGGGGCATGCCGAGTATGAGCGCGAGCCGAAGCCTCATGGCCTGCGACTCACCGATGGGAAGAACCATCGGCGCGGCTTGCGCGACCGGACTTTGCGCGATGAGTTCGGTCTGTCCCGCGAGCCAGTACACGGCGTTTTCAAAGAGTTCTAGATTCCCGGGGTTCGCAGGGACGCGCCGGCCTTCCACAGCCGTGAGTCGCGAGGTCACCGGATCGATGAACCAACTATTGCTGCCGATGATAACCGCCCGTTGCGAAGGACGGCCGGTCAGGAACCGCTCACTCGCGGCGGCAATCACCCACCGCTGCACCGCTCCACCCTGATCGGCCCCTCCGGGCCAACGGCTGTCGCGTCCCTCATCGAACTTGGCGGCATCGGCGAGCAGGGATCGCTGTTCACGGGGCGTCTGCCAGATCCGAAGCCACTGCGATTCGAGCCAGAGGTTGGGCCCGGCGGGTACGGTCAAAAGCGGTGTCACCGTGACTCGAGTTGGGTCCGCCGCGGCGTGCTTTTCCACAAGCGCGATGGGCCACGCGATGTACGTCGGAAGACCCCGGATCGCCGCGGCGACGGGGTGGGCTCCTTCGTCCTCGACCTGCACGATCACATCAGTGTCGATCGTGCGGTTGCCCGCGGCCAAACTTTCACGAAGTAACGGACGCCCCGTTTCGCTCGTCAGCGCAAACCGAGCAAGAACTGAATCAATGGGATCACGCTCGCCGTACGTGGGAACAATCGACGGGTTCAGCGAGATGAGCAGGTTTCCGCCCTCCGCGGCGATGCGGTCCAACGCCTGTGCAAGTTTCTCGGCACGTTGGACTCCGGTCAGTTGGCCGCGAGAACCTGCGGAGGCGGATGAATCCGGAGCAAGGCTGGCGTAGACAACAGGTCGTTTGCCCTCCGGGTCAATGCCGGACAGGCGGGGCGGATCGGGCCGGACCACAACAGCCCATTCCACGAGATCGATGCCGCGAAACTCCAGACGCTGGCGGAGCAAGGACAGGAGCGGCACATCGGCGAAGAACTCTCGAGGCTCGGCGTGCAGCATGACCACCACGGGCCTGAGGGGGTTACGCAAGGACTGGATGGCTGTGGCGAACAGTTCTTCCACACGGCGGCGTTGGTCAGCCTTCGCCGCACCGACAGCGTCGAGCCAGGCACCCGAGGGGAGGAGCGCGGTCACGTCGAGTGCGCAAAGACCTTCTCCGGGCGGACCGATGACAATCGCGGCACTCCCTGAACGCAGCGCGGTTACAACACGGAGCAAGTCGGGAGGTCGGAGTTTCCGCAAGGAATCAAGCACCACCGCGGCCTGGTCTCGACGCTGCTGCACCTGTGAGATCAATGACTTGGCGCTGTCGGCCGCGGGACCGGCGTTGTCGGGAATCTCGGCGAAGCGCCTGAGTTCCCCCGCGAGGGCCGCGAGTTGTTCGACGATCGGCGACAGTTGGGCCGTGATGGCGTTGGCCGCCTCATCCGTCAGCGCGACCGGAACGCCATCGATGACATGACCGATGGCAGCGGCGGCTTTGTCGGCGGCGGCCGAAAGGTCTTTGGCGGCCAGGCGCGCCCTGGCCGCTTCCTGTGTGAAGAAGTCACGGTTGGCTTTTCCCGCATCGGTTGCCGCGGGCACCTGCCCCTCGATGTCAAGGAGCCGCGGCGACACAACATCGCTCAAGTTTGTGGCCAGCGATGTAACCGCACCCAAATGCAGTTCGATCGCGGCGACCTGCTGGCGGATGGTATCTACCTCCCTGGCGATCAAGCGTCGTATCAGGTCCTTGTACGCCGCGGCCCCGGCCGAGGTGGAAGTATCGATCAGAGTGTAGTTAAAACGTGGACTGTTCCGACGGAACTCTTCGAGAACATCGCTGAGACGCTCCTTCGCGCGGCGGTCGATGGTCGTGAAATCAGCGGCGATAACGGCCTCGTATTGACCCGTCAGAAGGCCGAGCACCTTCTTGGTCCGATCGGCGAGCCGCTGGCTGCCTGTGGCGGTGACATCGAAACGCGCGTTGTACCTCCCTCCAAGTGAGATGCCCACCACCGCCACCGCCGTCACCGCGATCGTGGTGATGAAGGTGTACAACCCCGCCCGCCCCCGTACACCGGTCAGCGCCATCGACGCACCTCCAGCGAAACGATGGAGAGGAAGACGAACCACGCTGATGCCGTGACAAAGAAAACCACATGAGATGTATCGATGATACCTCGGGAGAAATCGAGCACTCGGGCTGTGATCCAAACGGAATCGAGCACGGCGCGAATCGACGCCGGCGTGGTGGGCGGTGCCGAGCCCGCGAACATCAAAGCCAGGATCGAGAAGAGTGAGATCAGGAACGCCAGCGTGCCGTTGGCTGTCAACGTGCTGGCGAACGTTCCCAGGGCAAGGTACAGGCCGCCGAGGAGCAGCAGGCACAGGTATCCGGCGATCATCGGCCCCACATCCGGTTGGGGGCTGCTGAACGAGCGAAGCACCACCGGGTACACCAGCGTTGGCGCCAGCATCGCCAGGAGAAACAAACACGCGCCGAAGTACTTGCCGAGGACAATGGCCGCCGAGGAGAGCGGCGCGGTGAATAGATTCTCGATCGTCCCCGCTCGGAGCTCCTCGGCCACCAGACGCATGGTGATGGCCGGAGCCACGGGGAGCAGGAGCCAGCCCGAGAGGGCGAAAAAGTCACGCAGGCTCGCGGCCTTGCCGGGCATCAGGATGCCCGTGGCGAAAACCAGGCCGGAGAGGAACAGATACAGCGCCAGAATAATCCATCCCGCCGGCTGGCGGAAGTAGGCCGAGAGTTCACGCAGCGCAATCGGCCACGCGCCCCTCATGAAGTACCCCCATCGCTGCCCGGCTCGATCAACCGCAAAAACGCCTGTTCCAGGCTGGGTGACTCGCCGCGGAGTTCCCGCAGCAGGAACCCGCCCTGGCTCGCCGCAGTCGCGATGGCTTCGCGCAGATCGGGCGAACCGGCCTTGGCAAGTATGCGCCACTCGATCCACTCGCCTTCCTGACGACGCGTCCCGTCCCGTGTGATCTCCTGCACAAAGGGGAGATTGCCCATGGATTTGACGAAACGCTCCTCATCGGCCGCGCGCTGCACGCGGGCCTGCAGGACATACGAGTTCATGTCGCCGGGGGCACGGCCGAGACGCTCCGTGGGCGAATCAGCCCGCACCACACCACCGCTGATCACGATCACCCGGTCGCAGAGCACGGCCACCTCGGGAAGGATGTGCGAACTGACGAGCATCGTCCGATCCGCGGCGAGTTCCCTGACCAGTTGGCGGGTCTCGCGGATCTGTGTCGGGTCGAGTCCGTTGGTCGGCTCATCGAGGACCAGGACCGGCGGATTGTGAAGCATCGCCCCGGCTAGTCCGACGCGCTGCTTGTATCCCTTGCTCAAGTGCCCGATTCGTCGGTTGGCAACCTCTTTGAGCCAGCATCTTTCGAGAACTCGAGAAAGGGCGTGTCCTCTATCCGATCTCTGCAATCCATACAGCCGGGCACGATACAACAGGTATTCACGGACTCGCATCTCCGGATACAGAGGCGTCGATTCCGGAAGATAACCGATCTGGCGCCTTGCCGCGGCCGGCGAAGTGGCTGTATCCGCTCCTTGGATCGTGACTCTGCCCCGATCGGGCATGGTGAATCCCACGATCATTCGAATAGTCGTCGTCTTGCCCGCGCCATTGGGGCCGAGCAGGGCAGCGACCTGACCGGGCGCTAACTCAAAGCTGACACCGCGAACGGCGTGAACCGGTCCGAAGGACTTGTGGAGGTGCTCGGCTACTACCATCCCGGTCAGCCCCCGTTCATCGCAGGGCTTGTCTCCTGGTACATCCCACGAGTACGTCCCCCCTTCTCCAACACCAAGACCTGCAAGCCCGCTGTCTCGATGCCCCCATCGAAGCCCCAGTCATCGGCGTTTCGGGTCTTAGTTATAGACTGCCAAACCCGCTCCGTATCGGACCCGGCCGACCAAGCCCCCTGTTCCGGTGCGGACACAGGCACCCCCGCTACACTATTTCCCGGGCGAACCGTCCGGGTTCCTCCCGCGAAAGGTCGCTGAACAGTTCGGAGCGAACCTGACTCGCGACCACAGCGACCCGCAGCAGAGACACGCATTGATCGATCGGGGAGACGACCACAGACAATCGAACGGCGATACCGGGTCAGATGCCCGGATCGATGGCTTGTCGCGCGTTCTGCTCAACTCCATCGGCGAGGGCGTCGGGATCGTCGTTCGCGATGGCACGCTGGTCTGGTCGAACGACTTGATAAGAAGACTGAGCGGGTCGATGCTGGAACGCATCGCCGCGACTGTACGGAGTTATGACCGGGATCACCCGGCACCACCACCCGGCGTCGCTCCCCGCGACGAGGGACCGACACCGACCTCCACAACGCTCCTCGTGGACGATGACAAGACGTACCAGGCTTTGGTCTCGCCGCTCGCGGGCGCGGAAGGGCTTGGCGTGCCCGCCGGCTGCGTCGTTGTGGTGGTGACGGATGTCACGGCGGCCCGCAGTCTGCGACAGAAGATCGATGCGATCGACCAGGCCGGGAGCGAACTCGTGCGTTTCGACGCCGATGTGGTCCGAAAGCACAACGCGCACGAGCGTTTGAAACTCCTGGAAACGAAGATTATCAAGTACGCCAGCACGCTCCTGCACTTCGATCATTTCGCCATCCGGCTGCTGGATGAACGAGCGAACAAGCTGGAACTGGTGATCGGGTACAACCTCCCTCCCGACTACGACGCTTTCGTGATCCGACCTTCGCTCGAAGGCAACGGGATCAGCGGCCACGTGGCGGCCAGCGGGCGGAGTTACGTCTGCAACAACATCGCCGCGGACACTCTTTACCTGCCCGGCGTGGAAGGAGCGAAGAGTTCGCTGACCGTTCCTCTTCGCGTGCACGACAAGGTCATCGGGATCATGAACGTCGAGAGCCTCACGCTCGGGGCCTTCACGGAAGAGGACCGCCAACTCGGCGAAATATTCGCCCGCTACATCGCGCTCGCCATGCACATGCTCAATCTTCTCGTGGTCGAGCGCAGCGCTACCAATCAGAATGTTGCGGGCCGTGTCGAGGTCGAACTCAACGAGCCGCTCGAGGACATCATCCACGAGGTCGAGATCCTCCAGACGCAGACCGTCGCGGAGAGTGCCTCGGTCAAGAGCCATCTCAGCCGAATCATGGCCGACATCGAGTCGATCCGCACCCGCGTGAAAGAGTGCGCCGCGGGGCCGCAGACATTGTTGGGCGTAGAGAAAGCCCTCGCCGACAAGTCCACCGATCCGCTGCTCCGCGGCAAGCGAGTGCTTATCGCCGATGATGCGTCCAAGATCCGCCGGATCATCGGCGATGTGCTGTCGATGCGGGGTTGCATAGTCACCGTCTGCGAGCACGGGGGCGAGGCCATCACCGCTCTGGGTGTTTCGCCCGGGGGCTTTGACCTGGTCCTCAGCGATATCATGATGCCCGATCACAACGGGTACGAGGTCTTCGCCGCGGCACGCAAGCACTGTCCGGGAGTGCCCGTCATCCTCATGACAGGCTTCGGCTACGACCCTCACCACTCCATCGTGCGAGCGCACGAAGAGGGGCTGCAGAGCGTGCTCTTCAAGCCGTTCCAGGTCGAACGGCTGCTCGATGAAGTACGAAAAGCCTTGAAACCAACCGACGGTGGTCCGAACAACGGCGGATGACACTCGCGAGTTCAAACTCGCATAGTTGATCCCACCGCGACCAACAGTGCGCAAGTGCGTGGACCACACCCACGCCGCGAACGGATGTGCCACCCGAGATCAACGCGTGCGAAACACGATCCGATCACAACGATCTCCATTCGTAGGTTCCCCGCCTGGCGGGAGAGGCCGATCCTCAAGGTCTAAGTACATCCTCCGTGGTGTATCATGCAAACCGAATTGGTGCTCGCGTTCGTTCACGTTCCTTGAGAGGTACATCGATGGACATTAAGAATTTCTTCTCTGTTCTATGTACATCCACGCTGTTGACGGGGTGCGGTGTCAAGCCGGAGCCGTTGGCATTGATTCGCCATAATATCGTTCACCCAGATACGGATAACCTCGTAGTGGATCACGAGCACGTGGTGCCGATGCTCGGGCTGATGCGCCCCGGGACCCAGGTTCCCCAGCAGAAGAACCAGGCCCCTGAGACAGCCGTGGTTCATGGTGAGATGTCCGGGTACATGTTGGTGCCGGTCAAGGGGTCCCCACGCGAGTTCAACGCGGGGTTCTCGCTGTACGCCGCGGCGTGGCCGCTCTTGGAGGAGTATCCCGGCTCGCGGTTCCAGACGGGGCTCTTCGGAACATGGATGTTTGCGCAGTTCGACGGGGAGGCGCCCAAGGACCTGTACTCGGACATCGAGGGTGGGTTGGGCTGGTGGCGCGATACGCGTTTCGCGACGCCGACACCAAAGTTCATAATGGGCGGTGTGGCGGTGAACTTCTCGATGTGGGCGAACGGGCCCGGTGCGGGGAAGGGGCGGGATTGGGACCGCCCGTTGGGGAAGTACGCCGTGGCGCAACTGAGCCCGTGGGTCATTTGGCCGCCCGATGGGCTGAATCTCGCACAGGGCACGTGCGGTGAGTTGTTCGGCTATGGGTACCTACCCCTGCCGCTGGTGGACTCGCAACCGACGACCGCAGGGAAGGACGTGCCTACGGGCGACCAGTGCTGGACGCTGTTCCTGAACACAGCGAACTTCAAGGGGCCGCTGTGCTTCTTCACGCCGTATTTCTGGACCGAGGCGGCGGTCGAGCGCCCGGAACTGGCGGGGCTTCTGCTTGATTCACGCCCGTCGGAGCCAAACAAGGCGTTCCAGATGGAGACGCAGTGGGTGCC
>DDSA01000261.1:7414-7631 GCA_002343715.1 Phycisphaerales bacterium UBA2402
CCAGATGGAGACGCAGTGGGTGCCCGCGGTGTTGAGCACCGGAACCGACGGTGGTGACACGAGTACGTTCGCCCGCACGGCGCCGATGGCATTCCCCGTGGACGAGGCCGGGCGCACGGTGGTGCTGCACAAACTGACGGTCTACACACGCGATGCGCTGACGGAGCCGGTGCGACGGTGGTTCGCGGGCGGGGATGCGCCCAGCGGCGCGATCGAC
>DDSA01000261.1:7864-8214 GCA_002343715.1 Phycisphaerales bacterium UBA2402
GATGCGCCCAGCGGCGCGATCGACCCCGGCGCGGCGTACGTGCAGCGGTTCGGACAGGGCGGGGGCTCGACGTGGCGCCTCTTCGCGGACGGCACGCGCAAAGAGGATCGGCGAGAGATCGACTGGGGCGCGTTCGGCACGCCGATCGCGCACGATCCCGAAACGTTTGGTTATCAGTGGGATGAAACGTTGGTCCGGCTTGTCGCGGACGGCGGCGGGCGGCGCGTGCGCCTGCCGGAGTTTTTCCGGCTGGAAGCGCCGGAGGGCAAGCCCGCGCGATGGGTAGCGATGCCTGCGGACAAAGTGCCGGCGGGGAGTGGGCTGCATGAGGCGAAGTTCGAAACGCCTCG
>DDSA01000055.1:0-3505 GCA_002343715.1 Phycisphaerales bacterium UBA2402
GGCGAGACCCCCGACCGAACCTGCGCCATCACCGTCCACCTCGCACGCGCCCCGACCTCCCGTCGGCCGCACTGCTATCTCATCACGGCGTTGAGCATGACCCTATCAACATCCGATCCGTCTTGAAACTCGTCGGCCACCGCGCTCCGCGTTTTGCAAGATCCCGAAGAGCCGTGCATCGAGCCGCCACTGATGTACCCTGCTGGTGCGGATGCTCCATGAATCATCGGCGGCCCAAGTCACATCCAATGCCGATCACGCGCCCATCGTTCAGTCTGTAGTCGCCAATTTTCAGGACCGAACCACAACACAAGCCGCTGCACCCGACCTACGCTTGTCCCCCATGCCGAACTCGGTGTTCGGCAATCGTTCATGCCTTCATCAGACCCTTCCCATCACCTGCCCGTCCGGGTTTCACTCATGCCGCTGATCGCGGGCCTGTTGGCCGCGCCGTTCGTGGGGGGGGTGCTGGGTTTAGGCTTGGCCACCGCGGGCGGTTGGCACTCCGTCACGTCCTCTTGGACACCTCTTCAGACCGTCGCAGCCGCCGCCGGTTGCTGGATCATGGCCGCGCTGATCGGGCTTCTCCTCACGAGCATCATCAGCAAGTGCGAAGCACGCAAAATTCCTACGGCCATCCTCGTCGCTTCCGCGGTTCGGGCCGGTGTGGCTCTGTTCGACGGCCTCTTCGTCATGTTCATCTACAAGCCGGACCCAAAGACATTCTGGGCGGCCTTCCTGCTCTGCGGACTGCTCTGCCTGGTGATCGAAACGGCGTGGGCGATGCTCGTCCTCCGTCGCGTGAACGCCTCGCTGGAGCACCGTCACTCTGCCCCGGTTGGAGTTTCCTGATATGAATCAGTTGACCTCGTTTCTGACCCTCGCCGCCGCCGACGGCAAGCCCAACCCGGTGGCCCACGTGGCCAATCAACCCTGGTTGAAATCAGGCGATCTGTGGGTCTGGTCCGCGCAGACCGGGACGCTCGTGCTCGCCGCGATCCTCACGCTCCTGGTCCTCCTGTGGGCCGCCAAGCACATCGGCACCGGCCCGCAATCGATGGGCAACGAGCGGTACATCACACGCAACCCGTTCGCACACATGATCGAGGTGATCTGCAACTACCTGCGTGAGAACACCGTCCGCCCCCTCCTGGGCGACCGCACGGACAAGTTCATGCCCTTCCTGTGGACGATCTTCTTCTTTATCCTCTTCAACAATGTGCTGGGACTGGTCCCCATCCTGGACCTCTTCCACATCATCAACCGCGAGGCCGCCGCCAACCACGAAGCCCCCATCGGTGGCACGGCAACACAGAATCTCTTCGTCACCGGAGCACTCGCCCTCATCTCGGCCCTGGTCATCAACATCGCCGGCATCCGTGAGCTGGGCATCGGCGGCTACCTCAAGCACCTGACCGCGGGCACGCCCCCGTACCTCTGGATCATCCTGGTCCCCATCGAGATCATGGGCACCATCATCAAGCCCGTCGCCTTGGCGCTGCGTCTCTTCGCCAACATGACCGCCGGGCACATCCTGATGGCGGTGCTCTTCGGCTTCGCGGGCATGGGCCTCTCCGGGGCGATGAACTACGCCATCGGCGTCCCCGTCACGCTGATCTCCTCACTCGCCACCGTGGCCATTTACTTTCTTGAACTCTTCGTCTGCTTCCTGCAGGCGTTCGTGTTCATGTTCCTGACCTCCGTCTTTATCTCGCAACTCAGCCACCACCATGACCACGAGCACGGTGAGGGCCACCACGGCCACGAGCACGCCCACGCGTGAATAACGGGCCTCTGTACGCTCCCCCGGCCCCGCCGATGGGAGGCTTCCGCAAGTCACTCGTGATGAACCAGGCCCCGGCAACCCCCGCGGGCCAACGATCGAAAGGACCACTCCGCATGAAGAACATTCTCCGCAACGCTCTCCTCGCTACCGGCGCGCTCGCCGCCGTCGCTTCACTCGCCTCCGCGCAGGCGACGGCCAGCCCCGATGTCATCGCCACCTCGAACGCCGCGGGCCTTCTCGGCCGAGGCCTGGGCGCGCTCGGCGCCGGCCTCGCCGTCGTCGGCGGCGGTCTGGGCATCGGCATGATCGGCAAGGGCGCGGTCGAGAGCATCGCCCGTCAGCCCGAGGCCGCCGGCCCCATCGGCACCAACATGATCCTGGGCGCCGCCCTCATCGAAGGCGCGACGCTGTTCGCGGTCGTCGTCGGCCTGCTCGTGGTCATCGCCTGATAGCTGTCTCGCCGCGGCCGGAAAGCGACCGCGGCGGGCTTTGAGTTCCCGTTTTCCTGACGACACGCTTCTCCCGGAAAGGACGATCCATGTCCCGCCTCGCCAGACTCTCCAAGTTCAACCTCATCGCACTGACCGTCACCCTGTGGCCCTCGGTCGCGCTCGCCGCGGGCGGGGGTGAGGCCGGGCACGAAAAGTCGAGTGTGATTCCGACGATCAGCCAGGGTCTGATCTCCGGCATTATCACGCTTGTGGTCTTCGGCCTTGTCTTCGCCATCCTGGCGACCAAGGTCTGGCCAAAGATCCTCGGCGGCCTGCAGGACCGTGAGAACAAGATCCGTTCCGCCATCGAAGAGGCGGAACAGGCCCGCAAGCAGGCCAAGGACGCCCTCGATCAGTACCAGAAGAGCCTCGCCGACGCCCGCGCCGAGGCCAGCAAGATGCTCGAGACCACCCGCGCCCAGCAGGCCGCCCTCGCCGCGGACCTCAAGGCCAAGGCCGATGCCGAACTCAACCAGATGCGAGAGCGGGCCATCAAGGATATCGAGACCGCCAAGCGAGCCGCCGTGAGCGAGGTCTACAACGAAGCGGGCCAACTCGCCGCCGTCATGGCGGCGAAGATCCTCCGCCGCAACGTCAACCCGGGTGACACGCAGCAACTCGTGAACGAATCACTCGCCCAACTCTCCGCGTCTCGCAACTGAACCGCGGATCCCTCCAACCCACCAGGGACCAGCACCAATGCCCCTCATCGACACCCCGCCCGACGCCGTCGCCCGCGTCTATGCCCGCAGCCTCCTCGAACTCACCGAGGCCGAGGGAGGCCGCGCCGCCGTCGAGTCCGCGCAGGCCGAACTCGAGGACATCCTCGAGATCGCCCGCGCCGACGCGAAGTTCGGCGAGTTCCTCTCCTCGCGGGTCATTTCAAGCGATGACCGCACATCAAGCCTGAAGTCCATCTTCTCGGGCAGAGTCAGCGACCTCACGCTGCGGTTCCTCCTGGTGCTCAACGACAAGGGCCGTCTCCCGCACCTGCCCGCCATTTCCGCCGCCTTCGACAGCCTCGTGCAGGAGAAGTTCGGCAGGATCGAAGTCGATGTCTTCACCGCCGAGCCGCTCACCGGCGACGACCTGCGCTCGATGCGGGAGCGCCTGGGCCAGGCCCTCAAGAAGGAAGTCGTCGTCTACCCGTACACCGAGTCCGCCATGATCGGAGGCGTCAAGTTCCGCATCGGCGACCAGCTCATCGATGTCTTCACCGCCGAGCCGC
>DDSA01000055.1:3663-4153 GCA_002343715.1 Phycisphaerales bacterium UBA2402
CCGCATCGGCGACCAGCTCATCGACGCCTCACTCGCCACTCAACTCCGGCAGATGCGCGACCAGATCGAACGCGACGGTGCCTCGGCGGCCCGCAGCGCCATCGGCCGCATCATCGATGACCGCGCCAACTGATCCACGCCCGCGGACAGGAGACACACATGCCAAAGAAGACCATCGCCTCAGTGGACGTCAGCGGCAAGCGTGTCCTCATCCGTGTTGATTTCAACGTCCCCATCGAGAGCGGCCGCATCACCGACGACCGCCGCATCGCATCGGCCCTGCCGACGATCCGAAATGTGACTGAGCGCGGCGGCCGCGCCGTCCTCATGTCCCACCTCGGTCGCCCCGAGGGCAAGGGCTTCGAGCCAGGCGACTCACTCAAACCGGCCGCCGAGCGCTTAGCTCAACTTCTCGGTAAACCCGTCACTTTCCCGAGCAACGACTGCACCGATGCCGCGGCGGCTTCCGCCGTCGCCGCGATGAAGAACG
>DDSA01000023.1 GCA_002343715.1 Phycisphaerales bacterium UBA2402
GCGGCCGTGGCAGGGCATCGAGATTCCCTGCCAGATCTACCGCTACACGCCCCAGAATCGCGGGTGGATGCTGATCGAGCGGACAGGTCCAACTGAGTTCGGCAAGTGGTTTCTGTGGCGGTGGAAGGTCCGCTACGGCATTCCGATCGCCACTCATCAGGCCAGCGTGAACAACCACCTGGTCAACGCGAACGGGCAGGTTGTGCCGGTGTCCAACGAAGACGAAGCGTTCCGCCTCGCCGGCGAGCGGCACGTCCCGCCCGAGGAGCGTGATCGGCATGTGTCGATCGAGAAGCGCTCGGCGATGGAGGTGCTCTTTTGACCGCCACGCGCCTTGAGATCGTTGCCCCCGGCCTGCCCGTCGCCCAGGCCCGTCACCGTGACCGCGTCGTCACCCTCCCGACGGGCCGTGCGTTCGTCCAGCGGTACACGCCGAAGGAGACGCGGTATTGGCGGTCAGCCGTGTTGCTGGCCGCAAGAGCCACGCCTGGATTCCCCGATGACCCGTGGACCGGGGGCGTCCGGCTCAGCATGGAGGCGTTCTTTGATCGGCCCCAGCGGTTGTGCCGCAAGTGCGATCCGGACGGCCCCATCAGGAAGAACAGCAAGCCCGACGCGGACAACCTGGTCAAGGCGGTGTTGGACGCTCTCACTCCGCCGAAGATCAAGCTGTCGGGGAACGCCGCCATCGACGAGGCCAAGCGCCGTGAGGGCCGCCGCGGCTATCTCTGGCTCGACGACGGCCAGGTCCACCTCGGCCCGGTTGATCGCTGGTATCACGCCAAAGGGTGCGGCCCCGGCGTCATCATCATCGTCGAACTCATCCAGGAGGAATCGTGCTGACCATGACCGTCTCATTCGGTGACGAGGTTGTCATTCAGACGCCGAGCGGTGATGTGCGGGTGCTCGTGGGCGGGGCCAAGCGCGACCGCCGCCGCATCAGTATCGATGCGCCGAGGACCTGGCAGATCACACGCAGGGGCAAGAACGAGCGGTCGCCTGCGGCACCACCTTCAACACCCAACAAAAGGAAGGGCATCAATGTATTTGACGGACCAAACGCAGAACGGAGCGAAATAACAACATGAGACCTTCGCCTCATTTCTTCGGTGGACGACGTGTGGATTTGGCCCGCTTCTGCGCGATCCTCGCATCAACCTTTTCCTTCGGAACCGCGACCACTCTCTTTGCGAGCGACAGAAACTTGTTGTACCCGGTCGGCTTGTCGGCCATGCGAGTCCTTTCAGGCGAGGCCCATGAAGCCCGCGCCATCCTTGCCGGTCAGAACGCGGTAAGTGAGACGACGCCCGAAGATGTGCGACAGGACCGCGCGGAACCTGTCCCAATCGTTGCCCTTGCGGGCGTTGAACCGAAAAACCTGCTCGGCAACGTAGCGGCACAGGTGGAACGGCGCGACGGCGACGTACGTACCGCCGAGCGCCCGCTTGAGGAGAGACCAGAAGTTTTCGAGTCCATTGGTGTGTACGTTGTCCATGACGTAGACCGAAGCGTGGTCAACGGCGGCATGGGCGTGCGTGCGGTACAACTCGGAGTAGGTGCGTGCCTCATCGGTGAACACGTCTGCTCCGGGCTTCACGGCGCGGCGAATCTCGCCCACCAACGTCTCAGCATCCTCGCGAGCGAGCACAATGGCGCGGACTTGACTCGGATCGTCTTTGCCGGAGCGTTGCAGGATGCCATGCACTGCGGTCTTTCCCACGGAGCCGCGCCCCTTGATGACTTTCTCTCGCCGCTTCGCATGCATGTTCTCCGCGGCCCCGCCGACGTACGTGGTGTCGGCTTCGGTCGGACCGTCAAACTTCCCACCGTCGTCAACTTCCATTGCCGCGCGGATGCGGTGCAGCATAAACCAAGCGGTCTTTTGCTGAACACCCAGAGCGCGGGCGAGTTCGTGGGTGCTGATTCCGTTTTTGCAATTGGCGATGCTCCACAGCGCCACGAACCACTTATCCAGGCCGATCGGGCTGTCCTCGAAGATGGTGCCGCGCTTGGGGTAAATCTTGCGGCGGCAGTCGCGACAGCGGAGCAACTTCACGACTTGCACCGATCCATCAGCACGCTTGACATTGGTGGTGAGTTCGCCGACGTTGGTGCTGTCGCACTCATCGCAGCGTGGAACGCGACCGCCCCAGCGGAGTTCGCGCATCAACTCTTCGCACCGATCCAAATCGGAGAAGTAGCGCACCGCCTCAAGCAACGTATTTGGGGAGTCGGACATAAACCCGCGGACCGTCTTTCAACGGCCCGCGAGGAGCCCCACGCCCGCGGGCGACGTGGGGCAGAAGTGTCATCGCTTGGCGCGCCGGATCAAATCGCGAAGCTCTCGCAGTTCTTTTTGTCTCGCCGCGAGAGTGTCTCGCGATCCGCGGGCATAGCCGGGTGCATCCTGCGGGTCACACCCCGTTCGCCTTTCGCGTCCGTCGCCGACGCGGACATAGATGTGATAGTGACCAAAAGCCGGATCGCCGCTCCCGGTTTTGCGACAGCACTCGGCCGAGCCGAACGTGCCCTCATTGTGCTCCACCAGGAGTTCCATCGCGGCCAGCTCGTTTGCGCGACGTTCCATGCTCTCAATGCTCTCGCGATTCATTTTTCGACTCCTGCCCGTTGTGCCGGGCTCCTCCCACCTGCAATCCGGTGGGCCGATCTACTAGGTAGTATACAGACCAATAGCCGGTCTGTCAAGTGCCTAGAGCGATTTTGTGGAATAATCTTGGATTAGGAGGTAGTTTGGTCCGTGAAGTACATCAATGCCAAAGGAAGTGAGCGATGTCCGACAATCCGTATCTGCCGGTCCCGCCTGGGCTCATCGAGGATGTCGCCAAGCGGTGTCACGAGACGATGTGCGAGGCAGCGAGCGTGACGACCAGCGATGGCCGCGGCTCGACATGGGATTCGATGGAGGGGCCGGTGCATGATGCCTGGCGGGCTGTCGCTCGGCAGGCCATCGCCACCACACTCAACCGCATGATCCATGAGGGGTGGGTGGTCGTTCGCCCGGCGAACGTCGCGCCCACGCCCGCCACGCCTCCATCACCACCCGCGACGGCCCCTCGGTCGGAGCCGCCGCCATGAGCGCACGCCGCGAGCTCCTCGTTCTGGAGCGCTTGCTCTGGCGCCTCTCCGAGATGGCCCGCCACGCGTCGACCCAGTGTTCCTCAAACGCGATCCTGCCGCTCGGGGCCGAGCGTCTCGCGTGCCAGGTCGAAACGCTCCGCGTAATTGAGGACCAGATGTTGGAGGTCGAGCGGGCGATCGGCGAGTTTGAGCGCCAAGCCGGCACTTGGAATGAGCCGCGGCATCCCGCGGTCAGGTAGTATGCCGGACGTGGACCAGCGCCGCCGGCGGCGCAAGGACATCGATCTTGGCAACCATCATCAACCCGACCATCGCGGCCAAGGCCCTCAACTGGTGCCGTACTCAGCGCGTCGCCGTGACGGGCCTGTGGAACTCCAACGGCCTCAAGAACGGGTACGGCCTGATCGAG
>DDSA01000273.1:0-570 GCA_002343715.1 Phycisphaerales bacterium UBA2402
GGCCGCCGCGACTCGCGAGGCCGCCGCGAGCGAACTGGCCAAAGCCATCTCCCGCGCCGACCTTCCCGCCGCCGCGCGGGCCGCCGAAACCCTCCGCGAGACCGCCCGCAGTCTGCCCTCGGCGGAACGGGAGAAACTCGCCGCGGAACTGGAGCAACTGGCCGAAGCGCTGGAAGCACAGGAATCTTCGACAAAGCCCGCTGAATCAACGCGGCCCGATGAACAGGCCGACAGTGAGAGTCAAGGGCAGGACAGACCGAATCCCCCCGAGCAGACCCCCGAGGTCCCTCCCGTTCAACCCGAAAAGGCGGCGGAACCCGATGTCGGCGAACATCCTTCCGGCCCTTCCGCCTCGCCCGCGGACCTTCCACGGGCCGAAGGCTCGCGAGATCAACTGGAGCAACTTCGCGAGGCCGCCCGCCGCGCGGCGGATGAACTCAGGCAGCAGGAACCGCAACCTTCCGTGCGCGAGCCGCGCGATCCGCCGGGCACACCCGCCAACCCACCTGGCGGTGCGCAGTCGCCCACGCCGCCCTCTTCACCCGACAAGCCCGCCACCCCCGGCACCCC
>DDSA01000273.1:920-3805 GCA_002343715.1 Phycisphaerales bacterium UBA2402
CACAGGCCAACCGGCAGGAGAGGGCCGTGATGAGAGCCGCCCCTCCGAGCAACCATCAACAGAGCCGAAATCGGACCCGCGGTCCCAGGGGTCAGGAGACGCTACCTCCGCTCCGTCAACGAAGCAGCCGCCCGGCCAGAAACCCCCCAACGGGCAGCGAGCCGCGGAAACGCCGACAGATTCGACGAAACCCCCGACCGATCCGTCTCGTCAGGATCAGACCGGCGATGGCCGACCTTCGACCGGCGAGCGTGCAGATCCGACTCCGACAGGATCAAAGCAGCCGGGCAACGATCAGAAGCCGCCACAAGTTCCATCGGAATCCGTCAGGCCCGAGGCGGGCGGTGCCGCGCAGCGCCGTCCCGATGGATCTCAACCCCAGCCCGGTGATCAAGCACCGAAGCAAGGGGCCGATCCGCAAGGCGATGCACCCGCAGCGCCGGCGGGCATGCCCAACTCCGGCACAAAGCAGTCCGCCCCACAGGCCCGGCCTTCAACTGATCCGAACCGTGCTCCGCCGTCGCAACCCAGTGATCCCGCTCGAGGTGCATCGGGTGGCGAAGGTCAGAAGCCTTCGGACCAGCAAACTCCCGGAACGCCGCGCGATTCCGCCACACCGCCGCCCGGAGGCGCATCGAAGTCCGACTCGATGCCCTCCTCGCCGCAAGGCTCCCCCCCGAATCCCGGCGAGATGCCCCCCGGCGGAGTTCCTCCCGGCGGCCTGGACAAGCTCGCCGAAACACTCAAGAACATGTCCCGCCGCGCGGAGGGTGCGGAGCAATCCGAGCAGGAAGCCCGCCGGCTGCGCGAGCAGGCCCGGCAACTCATGGACAGGATGTCCACCCAGCAGAAGCGCGAACTGGAGCAACTCGCGAGGCAACTGGGCGAGAGTCCATCGGGCCGCATGATCGATAACGCCGGGACAGGCAAAGGCCCGATGAGCGCGCCCCGCGCAACCGGCCCCCGGCCCGATCTTGATACCATGCCGACGGAACTGGTTGATGCGCGACCTCGTGATACCGCGCAGCCGAGCGCCCATGATCGAGTTCTCGCCGAGTGGGAGGCCCCGCCCCGCGACGGCGGACCGCCTCCGGTCGCAGGGGGTCTGAGCGAGGGTGTCCGCCGCGCGGCCGAGGGCGTGGAGCGAGCCATCGAGCAACAGCAGGTGCCGCCGCGCTACAACGACCTGGTGCGCCGTGTGTTCAAGAAGTACGTGGATCGCGCCCAGCCGTCCGAGGCCGCGCCGAAGTAGCCGCTCCACGGGGGGGCGTTTACCCGCGGACCAGCACCCCGCCGCACCAGACCGCTTCCACCGGGTCTTCGCCCAGTTCGTACGCGAGCGCCCGCTCATCGGTGTGCCGCAGGAGCACAAGATCGGCCCACGCGCCCGGACGGATCTCGCCGCGGTTGTCAGTCTCCGCTCCGCACGCCGCCAGCAGCGCCGCCGGGGTCCGTGTCGCGGCGTCGATCGCCTCTCGCGGCGACAGGCCGCACCACCGAACCGCCGCGCCGATGGCCAGCGGCATCGAACCGCTGGGGGCCGATCCGGGGTTGTGGTTGGTGGCGATGGCGATTCGTGCGCCCGCATCGGACGCTCGGCGAAGATCGGCGAAGCGACCGTCGGCCAGGTGCAGCCCGCAGAGCGGCAGGCCGACCGCGAAGGTTGTTGCTCCGCCGAGGGCCGAGATGTCCGCATCGGTCGAGGCCTCGAGGTGATCCACGCTCACCGCGCCGAGCCGGACCGCCGCCGGGGTCATGCCCAAACTGTTGAACTGGTCGGCATGGACCCTCACGGGGTGCCCCGCTTCGCGGGCCGCGACGAACAACCGCTCGCAATCCTCCACGCTCCACGCCCCCCTCTCGCAATACGCGTCGATCGTGATGCCGGGGAACTCGGCGCTCACGGCGGGCAGGGTTTCCCGGATCGTTCGGTCGACGAAGTCGGGTACATCGGGGTCGATCGCGTGCCCGAGGAGCGCGGTGGGGACGATCGTGCCGGGCCAATGCGACTGTGCCGTGGCGATGGCATGGAGCATCTTCAGTTCGTGCGCGGCCGTCAGCCCGTACCCGCTCTTTATTTCGATCGTGGTCGTTCCGCCCCGGAGCATCCGGGTCAGACGGTCCAGGAGGTGCGCTATCAGTTCTGCCAGTGAAGCATCCCGCACGGCCCGCACCGTGGCCATGATTCCGCCGCCCGCCCTGAGAATGTCGAGGTAGGGCACGCCCGCCAGTCGCCCGGCCCATTCGTCCAGCCGGTGGCCGGCCCAGCAGGCGTGCGTGTGGCAATCGACAAATCCCGGCAGGAGCCCCCTGCCGCTCGCCTCAACGATCGCATCGCCGGGCGCGACGGGCAGCGTACCCGCGATCGCGGCGATCCGGCCGTGCTCGATCCGCACATCGCCGAGCACGGCACCACCGGGGGTGAGTACGCGGGCGCCGCGGATGATCGTGGCGTGTGCATTCATGCTGAACCCCCGCGCTGCGCGAACCCGCGAAGAAACGAGAGGAACAGGTGCGCCGCCAGGCGAGCGGTCCGGTCGGCGTGGTCGTGGTGGGGGGAGAGTTCCATGATGTCGAAGCACACGACATTATCACTGCGCCCCGCGGACTCGGCCAGCGCCGCGACGTCTCCCGGCATCGCGCCGCAGGGGTTTTCGGCGCTCACGCCGGGCGCGTAAGCGGCGTCGATGGCGTCGAGATCAACGCTCATGAAGCGTGCTGCGCCCGGCGATCGCGCGGACGGGATCGCACCCGGCCACCCTTCATGCAGTCGCCCGCCGTGAGCGATGAACCACTCCCGGTGCGCCGGCGAGTTGACGAACGGGCTGAACCCGAAGAGGTCAAGGGCACTCGCGCCGCAGTCCTCGACCAGCCGGCGGAACGGC
>DDSA01000273.1:4041-4243 GCA_002343715.1 Phycisphaerales bacterium UBA2402
CTCGACCAGCCGGCGGAACGGCATCCCGCTGCCGACCGTCTCGCGGACATCGAGGTGCGCATCGACGTACACGCCCTCGAAAACCGCCGGGGGCTTGTTCGCGCGGAGGTGCGAGATCACGCCGCGGACAAAGGGGAAGGTGAGGTCGTGCCCCCCGCCGATGGCCACCGGCACCAGCCCCATCGCCGCCAGCGCCGCCGAA
>DDSA01000206.1:0-11901 GCA_002343715.1 Phycisphaerales bacterium UBA2402
AGTGGCGCGAGGGCTTTCACCCGCGCATCGGCCGCCGCGGCGAGGATCGCGCACCCGCCCCCCATGCTGTGCCCGCTCAGGCCGAAGCGCGCGGCATCGACACGCCCTTCGAGCCACGAGCCTGAGGCGGAGTTCTGCTGTTCAAGAAATGTCAGACAACGCGAGAGATCGGACGCGAAGCGCGCGTGGCTGGGGAAGAGGCTCCCCTCGCTCTCGCTGGCGATCACGATGTAGCCGTGCCCGGCGAGGTGCCGCAGCGTGGAGGCGTAGCGGCTCACGGGCTGGAAGAACCCGTGACCGAAGGAGACGGCCGGCGCGGGGGCCGCGCCGGGAGCGAAGGGTTGATTCGTCCCTCCCGCCGTCGCGGGGTAGAAGACCTGGGCCGTGAACGTTGTGCTGTCCGCGCGGGTGACGGACACGCTCCGCTGGCCGACTGCAAACTGACCGGGAGCGCCCGGGTCCGCACGGGCGACATGCACCAGCGCCACGGAAACACAGGCAACGATGCTCCGCGTGGGCTTCATCTCGGATTGTTGCGCCGTCGGGTGGGGTGTTCCGGGCAGGATCGAACAAACCGTCCCCGAATGCCCCGGGGAGGGGAATCCGAAAAAGCACGAAAATTGGGCTTGTGTTTTCGGCCGCGTCCGTGTAATCTGGATACTTCGTTCTCGGGCGGTTCTCGCCCTCCGAGTGTCTCGATGGGTACCGAGTGCGTCGGTGCGGAGAGAAGAGAAGGGGTCTATCAATGCGTCACTTCGTCTGGTGTGTTGCCGCGGCGTGCGGGTGCGGCGTGTCCTTGGCCCAGGTCGTCCGAGTGGAGTACTGGGCGGGCGGCCCGATGCCGGTCCACACACAGGACTTCGCGCCGGGCGCGACCATCGGGGGGTTGCCCGCTTTCCCGCCCGGCCTCTCGCGGATCAACGTCTATTCGGTGGGAGGATCGGCGAACATCGGCACGATCACCTTTTCGAGCACGCCGTCGGAAGTCGGTGCCTCGGAGATTGATCTGGTTCTGGGGCAGGGGGAGCCTGTCGAGTTCGGCCCCATGCCCAGCGCCGGTTTGAACTTCGCCGGGCTGAACCCCCCATCGTCGCTTGTGCATCTCCTGCGCCTGAGCGGAGCGGTCTCGGGCGATGTCACGGGACGCATCGCGTGCGGCCGCGTCGCGCGTTTCCATATCGGAGGCGCGCTGGGCGGTGAGGTGATCGCGCTCGGGGCGGGCGAGGCGGTGGGTTCGATCCGAGCCGGACGCATCGCGGCTGTATCGGACGCGATACCGGGAAGGCTTCCTCCCCCGCTGGGGATCCATGCCCCGGTCGGCGCCATCGGCTCGGTGGCGACGAACGGCCCAATCACGATCCCCGCGCCCGGGTCGATCTCGGCGCAGCGCGGCATCGGCGAAGTAACGGGCACCTCGGTACGAGCGAGAATCGCGGCCAACGCCTTCGGCGGAAACGGCAACCTCGGTCACGTCGGATGCTCAGCCGGAGACTATGAAGGTGCGATCACGGCTCATCACCTCGGCAACCCCGAGGAGGGCATGGCCGGCAACTCCATCTATGTCACAGGCGCGATCCGCGGCACCATCCACCTCTCCGGCAATCTCTACGGCGGCGTGACCGCCGAAGCCGCGGACCCGGTGACCGGCGAGTCGATCGGCGCGGTGAAGATCGATGGCAACCATCTGGGCCTCATCGACGGCCTGGGGGACATCGGCCTGATCGAGATTCTGGGCGATGTGGTGAACGACACCAACTCGTTCGTGGTCGCGGGCGTGCGAAGCCGGGTCGGAACCATCCTGAATGTTCAGGTGAACGGATCGGTCTTCGGTGAACCAGGGATTCAGCCCACATTCCAGGCCGCGCACGTCAACACGCTGCGGATCGGCGGCAATGCCAACGGCATGATCTTCGGCTGGCCCTTCGGCCCTGTGGAGGTCAAGCATCTCTTCATCGGCGGCAGCCTCGAGGGAGAAGCCACGCTGAGCCGGTTCCTGACGTGCCGCATCGGGGTGGACGTATCGCCGGGCGCGATCCTGCATATCGCCTCCCCGATCGCGGAGGGACGGGCGATCTCGATCGGCAGATCCTTGCAGGGCGTCATCCTGATGGATGCTCCCGCGGGGCTGAACGGTCAGGTGGTGTTGAACGCGAACCTCGACCCGGCGGGAGGCTGGGCGGGATCGGGCGTCGTTGGTCTGCGCCGTGCGGCGGGCCCGGTGGTGTTCATGGGTCAAACGGTGTACCAGCGCTCCGGGGCCGAGTTCGGTTCCGGCGCGATCGGAGTGGCGCCTTTCGCTCTGCGGGCACGCGAGTGCGCGCCGAATCTGAACGTGACCTCGCCGGAGGTTTCACGGGAGTTGTGGCCCGATGGGACCGAGCGCGAGACGATGCGGATCGTGCTCGACGGACCGGTGATCGGCGAGGGTGAAGATCCGGTCGTCGTAAGGCGAGCACCGTATTCAACGACGTGCGTGCCGCCGCAGCCATGCCTGCCCGTCTTCGAGGACGAGAGCAAACTCTTTGTCGCGATGGTCGCGCCGCCCGGCCTTCCCCGCGAGATCTGGGTGGCCCCGCTCGATGCCGAGGAGGGGGGGCCGGGAACGTTCGGCGGCGGGTGGCTCTACCGCATCTCTCCCCGGCGCGAGAACGGGCGGATGTTGGTGCGGGCCTCGGGAACCAACCTCTTCTTCCCCCCGGAGGTCGGCGACTTCACGTACACGGTCGCGGTCGACGCCTTCGACCTCAACCGCGACGGCAAGACGGACACGGGCGACATCTACCGCTGGTTCAAGCTGCCGGTGGACTTCAACGACGACGGGCACACCGACGGGGCCGATCTCCTCGTGCTGGAGCGCGCGGTCGATCTGCACCGCGAGTAGACAACAACAAGCCATTCACACAGGACGGCGGACCTCCCGGGGTGGGGGTCCGTTGTCCTTTTGATGGAGAGCCTGATCCGAGGCGACACGGCCGAAGCCGACGTATCTCAATCCGTCACCGCCTCGACCGGCGCGGCGGCCTCCACGCGGATGCGCGTGACGCGGGTGGGTTCGGCGCTGAGGATCTTCACCTTCAGCCCCGCGTGCGTGAAGGCCTCCCCCGGCCCGGGAATCCGGCCCAGGGTCATGGTGACGAACCCGCCGACGGTGTCGTACTCCTCGCTCTCGGGCAGTTCAAGCCCCACGGAGCGCAGTTCGTCGTTGGTGTCGGAGAGATAAGCGCGGGCGTCGATCTCCGCGGATTTGTCGGCGAGATTGATGCGCACCTCGGCGTTGGATTCCTGCGGGATTTCGTACTCGTCCTGGATGTCGCCGAAAACCTCCTCCACGATGTCCTCGAACGTCACCAGGCCCGCGGTGCCGCCGTACTCGTCCGCGACCAGTGCGATATGAACTCGCTTCTTGAGCAGTTCGGCGAGCAGTTCACGCACCGTCTTGGTCGCGGGCACGAAGTAGGCCGGGCGCAGCAGACTCTTGAGGTCGAAGGTGCGCCCGCCCCGGGAGCCTTCGCCCGCGAGCCAGCGCATCAGGTCCTTCACGTAGAAAATGCCGACGATGCGGTCGATGCTCTCGGTGTAGACCGGGATCCGGCTGTGGCCGATCTCCCGGATCGCCGCGGTCACCTCGCCGAGGTTGTTGCTGAGTTCGATGGCCTTCATCTCGGTGCGGGGCGTCATCACCTGGGCCACCGTGCGCTCGCGGAACTTCACCACCGCCTCGATCATGTCGCGCTCGGTCTCGTCCACACCCCCCTCGACCTGCGCGTCCTCGATCGCGGTCAGGATCTCTTCCTGCACGGCCTGGGCCGGGGTCTGGTCCGCCTTGCCCACCAGCCGTCTGACCGCTTTGTCGATCCCCGATGCCAGCAGCCGCAGCGGACGGCCGATGGCGTACATCACCCGCAGCACGCGGCTCCAGGTGTAGACCGTCGACTCCCCCGCGTGACGGGCCACGCTGGCCGGGAGCACCGTCGTAAAGACCCACAGCAGCAGGCTCGCCACGATGATCCCGATCAATCCATCGAGCCACGTCGGGTCCGTCGCGTGCCGTACCGCCGTGATCCACAGGACCAGCGAGACGGCCACCACCAGATTGAAGAACGTTCTCGGCAGCGCTGTCGCCGCGGCGTGTCCGTCGAGGTCTTCGAGGATCCGGGAGATTCGATCCGCCGCGGCCCGGCTGCCACGACGGGAAACGATCTCTTCCAACGCCGAGCGGGACAGGTCGCGAAGGGCCTGGACCAATGTCGAGAGGATGGCCCCGGCCATCAAGGCCGCCATCGAGATCCCGAGCCAGATCCAATCGTTCACAGTCGTCGCCTCCGGGCGCGGCTCAACCGGCCTCACGCGGCCGGTGAAAGACCGCCCCCACACCGATTGCGCCGAGCAGCGCGTCTTCCATCGCGTGCATCTCGGCAAAGTCACGGTCATCGTGGTCATCAAAGCCCAGGCAATGAAGCATGCCGTGGACGATGTACAACAACAACTCGCGCTCAAAAGGGTAGCCGCGTTGCCCGGCCTGGCGCTCTGCCTCATCAAGGCATATCAAAATATCCGAATCAAAACCATATATATTCCTTACATTACCCGATTGGACATCGGCAATACTTGGTCTTTGCGGCCGGTGTTCCTCTGGATCAGACAAATCAAAGGTCAGAACATCGGTCGTGCCCGGGACGCCGGCGAACTCCTCGTGGGCGCGGGCCATCTCCTCATCGTCCACGACCCGCACCCGGACTGCACCCGCACCGCCCAGGCGCTCGAACGCGGCCATGACATGGCGGGTCAGGAACTCCATGACTGAAGCCGGAACCCGTCCGGTGCCGTCGGTGATATCAAGAGAGGCACTCATCCGGGTAAAAGTACGTTCAAGGCGCGGGGCAGGCAGCGGAAATCGATCCATCCTTCGCCCGTTGCATCGGCGAGGTAGTCGCCATCGGCCTGCACCGGGCCGGCCTCCATCCGAACACGCAGACGGCCGCCGGCAACATACACGATACCGGTCATATCGAGGTGCTTGCGGGTTCGCGCGGCGAGAACCCACGTCAGGGCCTCCATCCCGCTGTCCGCGGGGAAAAAAACGCAGTCAAGAAGGCCATCGGTCATGACCGCGCGGAGGCCCGGATCGGCCCGGAACCCGTACTGCCGGCTGTTGCAGATCAGCAGCCACCCGCGCCGACCACGGACAACATCGCGGCCGTCGATGTTCACATCCACGACGGGCAGGAACGGATCGGCGAGTTCGGCCAGGACGGGCCGCGCATAGGTCGCGTGGGTGATGCTCCCGCGCCGTGCCGCGGCGAGACGGCGCGTCACCCCCGCGTCCGGCCCGGCGCTGAACATCAGCGCAAAGTGGCAAAGGGCCAGATCGCCCGCCCCGACGACTTCGCCCGCGTCCACGGCAAGCACACGCCCGGCTTCAACCGCCCGGACGACGGACGCGGCATCGGCCCGCATGAAGAACTCGCGGCTGAATAGGTTCTCTGTGCCCATCGCGGCGTGGTAGACCGGCACGCGGCTCTCGATGAGCGCGGGCAGAACAGCGTGGAGCGTGCCGTCGCCCCCCACGACGATGCAGGCCTTCGCGTCACGAAGCGCCGCCGCGGCGCGGGGGCTGTTCACACGCTGCCCCCCGGGAATGCTCAAGACGATCCCGGCCTCACCACCCAGCGCCCAGGTGATCTCGCGGGCGCGCTCCTCGGCACGCCCTCGCCCAGATCCCGGGTTGGTCCATACGACGATGCTCACGGGGGCCAACGATACCCGCGATGCACGCGACGGCGGGGCCATGTTCGCGATTTCGGCTCCGCTCCCTGTGGGTGCTGGCCCTGTCTCTGCTCTTTCTCATCTTCAACTTCATCATGGTGGCTCTGCCCTGGCACTGGGTTCGTACGAAGGCCGATCTGCGGCCCCTGCTCCTGGGGGACAGCGTGCGCATCACCGGATGGCCGCCGGTGGAGAATGTCTTTGTCGTGATCGGGCCAGACAGCCCGCGCCTGGTGAGGGTGGACTCGGGTTCCTTCGAGGATTGGGAACTGCCGCTGGCCAGCCGTCTGCACACCATCCTCGATGTCCGCGTCACGGGCATGCCCAGGGCCGACGGCCTCTGGTCGCCCCTGTGGGTCACGCACCGGCGCGCGCTCTCCATCGTCAACATCTCGACCGGACAGCCCGCCGATGAGGCCGAGCGCGCACTCGCCCTGGGGGTGTACGGCAACGACCTGGTGTCCCGCGGCGTGAAGGCCCCGCTGGTGGATGCGCTGCTCGGGCATGGCGAGGTGCGCGCTGTGCGCCCCGCGTGGGGAGGGATCGCCAACGAAGCGCTCGTGCTGCTGGCCTTCGCGGCTTTTCTGGCCTCGATGGGTTCGGTGGCCGATCTGCTGGCGGCCCGCCGGCGGCGTCTGCTGGAAGCGGGCATCTGCCCCGATTGCCGCTACCACGCCGGAAGGCTGGATCGTTGCCCCGAGTGCGGCGGGTGGCTGCGCTACGGCGAGGGCTGATCCCGGCCCGTACTATTCGGGATCATGAACTTCATCCGCTCGTTGGCGGTCGTCGCGGTGCTTGCTTCGCCTTACGTCTTCGCCCAGCCCGCAACGCCGAAACTGCCCGCCAAACTCTTCGTCAACGAGATCAAGACCAAGCCCATCGCGATGGCGCAGGCCGCCGCCGCCAAGCCCGGCTCAACGGTCACCGTCCGGGGCGTGGTCGATGCCGACGGCTTCGCGCCCGAGAAGGCCGCCTTCGTGCTCAGCGCCGAGAGCGGTGACGGACGCGCCACCGTGCGCGTTGTAGACAAGTCGGGCAAAGTGCTGACGACCGGCATCAAGGGCCATCGCGGCCTGTACCCCGGCGCGGTCGTGGTCGTGACCGGCGCACGCGCCGCGGGCGCCGAACTGGGGATCGATGCGGCCTCCGTAAGCGTGACGAAGGCCGCCCTGCCCGAGGGGCTGTACGCCCCGGCCGCCGAACCGTCTGAGAAAACCCAGTGGGTGGAAGACGCCCGAAAAACGGCCAAAACCGGCGCGCCGATCACGATCCGCGGCACCATCGGCGGCGGTGTCGAGCCGTTCGTGACCGAACGGGCGGTCTTCACCATCATCGGCAAGGGCCTCAAATCCTGCGCCGATATGGACAAGGACCACTGCAAGACCCCGTGGGATTACTGCTGCGAAACCAAGGAAGACATCGCGGCCCACGCCGCGACGATCCAGGTCGTTGACCCCGCGGGGCAGGTCCTGCGGGTCGGAGTCAAGCACGGCGACGTGAAGGAACTGGCCGACATCATCGTCGAGGGAACGGTCGCCACCGCCAACGATAAAACGCTGATCGTGAACGCGACGAAGATGTGGGTGGTGAAGAAGTAACCCACGGGCGCGGCCCGGGGGTTCGATTCGCTCGACTCGATTCCCGAGTCACACACGAATTCCGCCCTGCAGGTGCAAGTCTTGTGCGTATGGGACCCGCGCGATCTTTCAGACTCGGCAATGGGCCACTTTCGAAGTGGCGTGAGTTTTGAAGGCATCGCGCAATCGAGGTCGCGATCTTCGCCATTGGGAATATCCGGTCACGTTCCACCTTGGCCGTCTGGTGAAACTCGGGTTCCACACCCGCCCGGGGCTTCACGCGAAGGTGGAAGTGCTCGTCGAGGGTTAGTCCGATTCAGGTTGCGGTGGTCGCCTTGCCGGGGGGCTTCGGGCGACAGGCCTACCTCCCCAAAGCCTAATTTCCGACGCAGGTGGCGATTCGCAGCGCTGCTCAGAAGATTTTCCGGTCGAAACTACGGGCGAACCTCTGCGCAAGAGCATCCGGCTCAACGCGACGCCGTTCTCTCGGGATAAGCGGCAAACTCGACGCGGGGGGTTGTACCCTGCGAAAACCTCCAGCGAGACCACCAAGCAAGCCGCAGAATGGAGCGTTGGACATAACCAAACATAGACCGTATACTCGGTGATGATGAGGCGAATGCGGCAAGCCAAGTCGAGCAGGAAGCGAACGCGCCGCATGGCACCATCGAAGATCAACGCCGACAAACCCCACCTCTGGAAGGCCGATGTTGCGGCTTCTGTTGACCAGTTCAACCAGTGGTTCATGGAGTTTGCGCCGCAGGCATTCCGCTCGACTCGGGTCAAGACCACCGAACACGTCAAAGCCGCTCTGCTCGCGACTAGCGACCTCCGCAATCTCGACGCGGCGACGCTCAGAGCGAATCCGATCGTCCTACCCACGCTCCGCATGTGTACCGCGCCGCCGCTTGCGGTGGACCGCTTGGTCGGACTCGCAAGCGCGAGCAAGTCGCTGATCGGCAGCATGGAGGAAGGCAAACTCGCGGCCCGCATGAAGGCGGAACTGCTGGACGAGAACCTCGGCAAAGTCTGCCGCGTTCTGACCAAGCTCCTGGACCGGGACATCTTCCCGTGGCTGGACGCGGGAAAAGACCCGACTGACCACGAACGCGACCGGGCATCGACGATCGTTGCCGACCGCTTGTGCAGCGCGGTGGCGAACCCGATCGTCCGCAATGCTCAGGAGCAGCGCCAACTCACCCTCGTAGGCGCTTGGCTGGATACGCGGGGCTACCGGAAAAAATCTCACCCCGGTGTGAAGCCGCTCGCGGAGATGGAAGCGGGCACGTACTCGTTCCGCATGAACCTCGGCGTCGGGAAGGCCGTCAAGGTCAACATTCCGATTGACGTGGTGATCCAGCCCAAGCAGTTGCGGAAGGATCGTTTGCCCGTGTTGATCGAAGCCAAATCGGCGGGCGACTTCACCAACACCAACAAGCGCCGCAAAGAGGAAGCAACCAAGGTCCACCAACTCCAAGCCACTTTCGGCAAGGACGTGTGCTTTGTCCTGTTCCTCTGCGGGTACTTCGGCTCCGACTATCTGGGCTACGAGGCCGCCGAAGGGATCGACTGGGTTTGGGAGCATCGCATCGAAGACCTTTCGAAGTTGGGATTGTGAACCGAATGATCGCGCACCACGACAATACAACCGAAGCGCAACGCCAGTCGATTCAGACGGCGATTGATGCAACCAAGTCGGCAGCCGAGCGGAACCGTCTCGGCCAGTTCGCCACGCCCAACGCCCTTGCCGTCGATATCGCCCGCTACGTCGGCACACTCATCGGCACGCGCAAGCGTGGGATCCGCTTCGCCGACCCGTCCATAGGCTCGGGTAGTTTTTTCTCCGCCGCGCTCGCGGTCTACGGCCCCAAGCGACTGGAGAGCGCCGTCGGTGTCGAACTCGATTCCGCCTTCGCCGACGCCGCCCGCAATCTGTGGGCTGATGCCGGGCTGGAAGTCGTGCGCGGAGACTTCACCCGCGTCGTCGCCAATGGCTCTTGCCCGCCCGCGCCAAACCTTATCTTGGCGAATCCTCCCTATGTCCGTCATCACCACATGGACCGCGAGGACAAGGAACGCCTGCAACGGCTCGCGTTCAAGATGACTGGTGTCGAGGTCAACGGGCTAGCGGGCCTTTACGTCTACTTCCTCTTGCTCGCCACGGCGTGGATGGAGAACGACGGTTACGCCGCGTGGCTGATCCCCTCGGAGTTCATGGACGTCAACTACGGGGCCGCTCTCAAACACTTCCTGACGGATCGCATGACGCTTATCCGCGCACACCGCTTCGATCCCGACGATGTTCAGTTCGGCGATGCCCTTGTGTCGTCGGTCATCCTAGTCTTCAAAAAAGCCCGGCCGCCGCCGGGCCACGAGCCCGAGTTCACATTCGGGGGCACGCTCGAAGCCCCGCACGCGAGCGACCGCGTATCGCTTGAACGCCTGCGCGCCGCGCACAAATGGACGGTCTTCCCCAGCCACGCCAAGAACGACCGGCACACGATCAGCGACGGCACGGGCCCGACGCTTTCCGACCTCTTCCGCATCCAGCGAGGCATCGCCACGGGCGACAACAAGTTTTTCATCCTCGATCGTGCCGACGCGAAACGTCAGGGCCTTCCCGCCATGTATTTGCGTCCGATCCTTCCCAGCCCGCGCCATCTGAAGGCCAAGGTTATTGACGCAGACGACGACGGGTACCCGATCATCGAACGGCAATTCTGCGTGATCGACTGCGACCTTCACGAACATGTCGTGGAGCAACGACACCCGGCCCTGTGGGAGTATCTGCAAACCGCTGAAGCCCTCGGCGTCAAGGACGGCTACCTCGTCGGCAAGCGCAGCCCGTGGTACAAGCAGGAACAGCGCGAGCCATGCCTGTTCCTCTGCACCTACATGGGTCGCGGCTCCGACGACAAGCAGCCCTTCCGGTTCATCTACAACCGCTCGAAGGCGATCGGGACGAACTTGTACCTGATGCTCTACCCCGTCAACGGCTTCGCGACCATGCTCCGCCAGCATCCCGAGCGCGGTGCGGTTGTTCATGAACTCCTCGGCCAAATCACCGGCCATGAACTGCGCGGCGAGGGCCGCGTCTACGGCGGCGGGCTGAACAAGATCGAGCCAAGCGAACTGGGCCGTGTGTCGGCGGTGCCGTTCGTCGAACGCTGGCCGGAACTGGCGGCGAGTGCGCGGCGGGAAGAAGCGACGGATCTATTCGCCTGAAAGAGCTGGGTGACCGCGCTTCGTTGCATGAGCGGCAGCCCCTGCGTCGAGTATAATTACGATTTCCCACTGTCTCTAGAGCGTTGGACTCGCGGAGTAGCCCATGCCCTCACCAATTGAGCGGATTCGAAAGCGTCGTGCCGCCATCTCCAAGTTGGAAGAGGTTTCAAGAAACCGAGACACGGTCGTCTTGGTACACTATTCGTGCGAGAGTTTCTACAACCGCCCGGAAGGGCGGTCGCCACGGATTACGTCGATCGCGGTTCGGAACCTCGGCAACGCTCAGACAACCTCATTCTCGATCCATCAGGTCGCGGAGCGGAAAGGCATCTCGTCTGTCCAGATTAGGGACCAATACGACTTATTGGAAAGGGACATGCTCGCAGAGTGGTACGCGCATGTGGACCAGCACTCGTCTTCACGATGGCTTCACTGGAACATGCGAGATGCCAACTACGGCTTCTCGGCCATCGCGCATCGCTTCCGTGTGTTAGGCGGAAAGCCCGTCGATGTGGATGAGTCTCGATTGTTCGACTTCGCCAAACTCCTCGTTGACATCTATGGCCCGGCGTACACGGGGCACCCACGGTTTCAGTCTTTGAGCGAACTGAACCGCATCTCGCTCAAGGATTTCCTGGCGGGTTCGGACGAAGCCACGGCGTTTGAGAGTGGTGAATACGTCAAACTGCATCAGTCCACACTCCGAAAAGTTGACGTCATGGCCAATCTGTTCAATCGGTACGAAGAGGGCAACCTCAAGACGCAATCCGGGTGGTGGCAGCCGTATGGTTCACGTATACTCGGCGCGGGAGAGTGGTGCCGAGAACACCCTATCGCCGCGCTCATCATGGTTGCTCTGGCGGTTCTGTCAGTCGTTCTCGGTCTCATCGCCTTGAGATAAGAAGGGAATGTCAGCAGCGTGGGGGCAGACTCGATGTGGCCGCTATGTCCGCAGAGGCACGCGGCTTTGCCGAGGCACGACGACGCGACCGCCTGGCCCAGCAGGGAGGCCAGTTCGGCACCGGGAACGGCGTCTGTGTCGATTTGGCCGGATTAGCTTAAACTAGACGTACCCGCCCACGGTGGGGCGCGTATTGCGCCTTCGGCCTGGATCCCGTCGGAATCGGCTTATTCTCAAGGAGATTCCGCGAGTCCTTGGAGATATGAATCCCCCCAACCCGCCCGAGGCGCCCCGTCGTTCAGCACGTGCCGGCTTCCCACACGGTGAAGAAGAACTCGACATCGCCGCCGTCGATGCCGCCGTCCTCGTTCACATCGGCGCAGGGCTGGGCGTTCTCCCAGTCGGTGTAGAAGGCCTCGACATCGCCGCCGT
>DDSA01000206.1:12142-16522 GCA_002343715.1 Phycisphaerales bacterium UBA2402
ACGCCGCCGTCCTGGTTGTAGTCCGCGGCGCACGAGGCGCACCCGCCGCCGCCGGGCAGGCTGAACGCGATGAACGCCGCGGGAACACTGAAGGCGGGGCTGGAGTTGTACTCCACACCGTCGGCATCGCGGATGTTGACGACCATGTACACCTCGCCGCTCTCGGTGAGTTGCACGCCATCGGCCAGGAAGGCCGCGTTGGCCGAGTTGGCCCGCCCGATATAGACGTTGTCGTCGAACTGGCCGTTGCCGTCGAGGTCGAGCGGGTCGCCCTCGCGCAGCAGGACCGTCTCTCCGTTGAGCACCACCACGGTGTCGCGGTCGGCGGCGGGGTTGTCGGTGTTGCCGATCAGGATCCAGTCGCCGGCGGTGTTCGCGGCGTACGCGAAGAAGGTGTTGCCCCAGCGCTCGTTCGACCCGGGGGTGATGGGGTCGCCGGTCTTGGCCACCATCGTGTTGTTGATGACCAGCCAGTCGTTGTCGGAGGGATCATCGCCCCGCGCGATCCAGGTGCCGTCGGCGAGGATGGACGCGGCGAAGACGTCGGAGGCGATGACGGACGTGCCCGCGACGGGCGAGCCGGTCTCGATGAGGGTGGTGCCGTCGTAGGCGAACAGGTCGTCGGACAAGGCCTGCCCGGCGCGGCGGCCCTGCACGATCCAGTGCGCCCCGTCCGGCGTGGAGTAGAACGTGTTGGCGAGGAACGTGGTGAACGTCGAGGCCGATCCGTCGAACGCCTGCACCGGGCTGACGTTCGACTGCTGGAAGCCGACATCGTTGTACGCCAGAATCGGGCGACGTGAGGTGTGAATCCCCGAGACGGTTGAGTCCTGCGTGCCGATGCGGCCGTCGTCGAGAAGGTGCGCCGACCCGACGGAGTTGCCGAAGCGCTCATCGCCGGTGGCCCCGGTGTCCTGCAATCCGCTGATCAGGTCGCCCTGCTTGAGGCGCACCGTGATCGTGGTCCCGTCCCACACCGCGATGCGCTGACCATCCGTCAGCGTCCCCGCCGTGCCGCTGCGGTTGGGCCGGGCGCGGAACCCAAAGATGTGCTCGCCCGCGGTGTTGTAGCGGCCCATCGCGGAGGCAAAGAAATCGTACCGGTGAGCGGGGTCGCCCCCGGGGCAGAACTGACCCTCCTGCGCGAGCATGAACGGTGCGCCGCCTCTCGACGCGATGAGGCACGTCTCCATGTCCGAGCCTTGCTGCGTGCGGGCCTTCAAGACCCAGTGGCCGGGGCGGTTGGGGTCGGCGATCAGATCCTCCATGGCGCGGAAGTTCGTCACCGCGTCCACGCCGTCAAGGTCTTTCGCGCCGGGCACAATCGACGTGGGATGCGTCGGTATTTTCGTAAAAATGACGCGGGGAGAGACCTGGGCCGCCGCCAGACCCGCGAGAGCGATCACAGACGCGAGGGACACACACAGATTCATGGCACTCTCTCCTGATTTAAGTGGCGCGGCAACGCCGCATCGATACAACGAAAACTCACACGGCGACCGCCCTCCATGCCAGTGTACGCATTGGTGCGCCGATGCGCTACCCAACAAGGTGTGATAATCACACGCCCCGCCGAGCGATCAGGATCCTCCCCGCCGATGCAGACCCGTGATTGATCATCCAAGCGATTGCTCGGGCGGACTATTTCTGAGAATAGTCGTACACGCCCCGCCCGCCCTTCTCGCCCACGCGGCCCGCGGCGACCAGTTGGCGAAGCAGGGGGCACGGTCGATAGCGTTCGGAGTTCAGCCCGTCGGCCAGCACGTTCATGATGTGGGCGCAGGTGTCCAGCCCGATGAAGTCGGCCAGACGCAGCGGGCCCATCGGCAGGTTGCAGCCGAGTTTCATGATCTCGTCGATGGCGGCGGGATCGGCCACGCCCTCCATCCACGCGTAGAAGGCCTCGTTGATAAAGGGCATCAGAACGCGGTTGCTGACGAAGCCGGGGCGGTCGTTGGCGGGGATCGGGATCTTGCCCATCGCCTTCGCCAGGGCCGTGACCCGCTCGGTAGTCTCGGGAGCGGTCTGAAGGCCCTTGATGACTTCGACCAGTTTCATCACCGGCACGGGGTTGAAGAAGTGCATGCCGATGACCCTCCCCGCGGCGGGGCCGGTGGCCGCGGCGATCTCGGTGATGCTGATGCTGCTGGTGTTGCTGGCGAGAACCTCGCCGTGGGTGAACATCGCGGCGAGTTTGGCGAAGAGTTGCTTCTTGACGGAGGCATCCTCGACGATGGCCTCGATGACGACCTGCGCCCCCTTGAGCATGTCGATGGATTGGGCGTACGACAGGTGCGAGATGGCGCGGTCCATCTCGTCCTGCTTCAGGCGCTGCTTCTCGACCTCGCGGGCCAGGCGCTTGCGGTGCTGGTCCTCGCAGCGGCGGAGCGCATCGGGCGAGGCGTCGCACACCACGACCTTGAACCCCGCCACGGCGGCGACCTGCGCGATGCCGCCGCCCATCTGCCCCGCCCCGATGATGCCGATCGTCGTGATGCCCGTCATGTTCGCGTTCCTTCGTTCGGTGTCCGCGTGCCGCGAACGGCGGCACACCCGAGCGAGGGTAGAACCCCGGCACGATCCGCGGAAACGGCGGAAGAGCGACGAGTCAACGAGGTCGGGCGGCGTTCAACGGTTCGCCCGATTCAGCACCCGCCGGCCTCCCACGCGCGGAAGAAGGTCTCGACATCGCCGCCGTCGATGCCGCCGGACTGATCCACATCGGCGGATTCGTCGCCCGCTTCCCAGGCCACGAAAAAGGCTTCGACATCGCCGCCGTCCACGCCGCCCGATTGGTCAAAGTCGGCGGGGCAGGGCAGGCCGCTGGTCACGGAGATCAACACGGTGTCGCTCCCGGTGGCGCCGAGGTTGTCGGTGACGGTCAGCGTGATGGTGTGGTCGCCGATGGCGAGCACCGCGCCCTGGATGGCGCTGGCGCCGTTGGAGATCGTGATGCCGTCTTTCGTCCATTGATACGACACGATCGTGCCGTCGGGATCGGTGCTGGCGGACCCATCGAGCGAGACGGCCTCCACCCCGTTGCCGTCGGTGTCGGGCACGGTCTGGTCGGGGCCGGCGTTGGCGATGGGCGGCACGTTCGCGCCGGCCCGGAACCCCGGGTCGCCGTTGATCGTGGTGTATTTGTAGACCGTGTCGTTGCCGGGTTGACGCGCCTTCACCCAGTAGTGGTACGTGGTGCCGGGTATCGCGGTGGTATCGTCGTACTGGAAGATGCCCCCGGCGAGCGTGGCGAGCGTCGTGGCCTGCGCGGTCGAAGTGGTCGGGCTGCGCATGACCTGAAAGCCGTTGGCATCGGCGATGTTGTTCGGCCACGTCACGCGGACCTTGTCCGTGAACGTTCCGTCGGTGGCCGACACCGAGAACGTGGTGGCCAGGCTCTGCACGCTCAGGCGGTAGAGCTGCGTCTCGGGCACCGACCCGCTGCCGTAGACGCGAACGACGAACGTCCCCGCCGGGCTGATGAGGAAGTTGGTCGTGGTCTCGGTGACGCCCGCCGCCGTGTCGTTCACGGAGCGATAGATGATCGTCCCCGAGGCGCTGCGGATGTCGAAGGCCAGGTTCCCGACGGCGAGGGAGTTGGTGCTGCCCGACCCGTTGCACGTGCCGTCGCCGGCCTGCTGCCAGTCGTTGTAGGTGCTGCCGATGGGCGTGAGGGTGATGTTGAACAGACGCGGGCGGTCGAGCGTGAAGCTGAACCAGTCCTGGTCGGTGCCCACGATGCTGGTGATCGCCGAGTTGACCGGCGCGGGGCTGGGCACCGTGCCGATGGTGATCGTGGTGGCGCTGGTGAAGGCCCCCGCCGGCGCGGCCGTCGACACCGTGTTGTTGGGTTCGTACGCATCGCCGTTCTGATAGTGAACGGCGCGGATGTCGTCCTGCTGCAGTCCGTCGAAGGACGAAGACGCGGTCGGCTCCATCAGTTTGGTCTGCGCGATGGGGCAGACGTGGGCGATGCCCAGCCCGTGCCCGTGCTCGTGCATGACGATGTTGCGGAGCCAGCGGTAGTCGTTGGCGGAACTGTTCCAGGAATCGGCCCGGTCGAGGACCATGTCGCCGTTGTCGGGGAAGGAGTTGTACGCGAGAATTCCGCCCGCGCCGTCGATCGTTTTCATGGCGATGCGCACATCGCCACGCCCGCCGCCGCCGCCGGTGCCCCAGGCCGCGCCGTCGTCCCACTCGTTGGTCCCGTTGCGGATGCGCGTGTAGGTGATGCCCGAGATGGCCGAGAAGCGGTCGAAGCACTGCTGGAACTTGCTGATCCAGACCTGGCGGTTCGCCGCGCCGAAGAGCGTGTCCATCCGGGAGAAGAGTTCGCTGGCCCCCGCTCCGCCGGGTCCGCCCGCCCCGACCGTCAGGCCG
>DDSA01000206.1:16723-17083 GCA_002343715.1 Phycisphaerales bacterium UBA2402
CCGCCCGCCCCGACCGTCAGGCCGTCGGGCACGAAACTCCACGTGAGCGAAAGAGGCGTGTTGGCCCCGCGCCCGAACCAGGGCGTGCCGACCCAGAACCGATTCTGATACCCGCGCATCGCCCGGTCCACCGCGGCCATCATCTCCGGGCTGGGCGGGCTGTCTGGGTCGAAACAGGCGATGATCGGGGCCGGCTCCAGCGGGTCGCCCATGTCGCACTCGCGCTCGGGCAGACGGCGGGTGATGATCTCGCGCAGGCTCCGGCCGTCCTGAAAGTACAGGTCGCCATCGGGGAAGTGCAGCCGCATCGTCGGATTGCGGTACGCGTCCGAAGCGTGTGCCGCCCCGATGACGGAGCAG
>DDSA01000260.1 GCA_002343715.1 Phycisphaerales bacterium UBA2402
AAGAAGGCCGCGACGTCCGAACCGTCGATCCCGCCGTCTCCGTTCATGTCGGCCGGTGCCTCCCCTGCGGTCCACGTCTCGAAGAAGGCCGCGACGTCCGAACCGTCGATCCCGCCGTCCTGGTTGAAATCTCCGGGGCAGCCGGGGGCGGGTGCGATGCAGTGCGAGCGCTGCTCGAAGATCGCCCCGATCGTCGCGGCGTCCACCGCCACATCCCAGAAGCACAGTTCATCCAGCATCATGACGGAGGGTCGATCGGGCCACGGCGGGGCGATGAGAAGCGGTGCGCTCGAATCGAGATCCCCCGCCATCGCGCTAGGGAAGGAGGTGTGCAGCGCGCCATCGATGTAGAGTGACACACTCCCATCGGGTGTGCTCTCGCGGTCCACGACCACCGCGATGTGGTGCCACACGCCCGGTGTGATCGGCCCGCCGGCGGTCTGGTAGCCCATGCAGGCCCCCGCGCCGCCGACCTGCGTGCAGAGAATGAGGCCCAGGTCGGCGCCGTTCAGGTTGACCTCGTAGGCCCCGCCACCGGCATCGGGGTTTGGACCTTTCGAGATGATCGGGTACGGCGAGGTGATCAATGGGGCTGTCCACCAGAACTCGATCGTAAACGATGCCTCGCCCGGGTTGGTGTCGCTGGACGAGGGCACCTCGAACCAGTCATCGGGATTCAGCGCGATGCCGTTTCCGACCGCGCCCGCGACCGGGGTCGGCGTGCCGCGGGCCAGCGCGTCGAAGGAGCCGGTGATCTCCGCCGCGCCCGGCTGGGCGGCGCTCTCGTCGAACGGAAAGAAGGCGGTGATCCCCTCGGGCACCTGCTCGCACTCCTCGCCGACCCGCAGGGCGATGCCGCATTCATCGCAGGCGCGATCGATGGCCGGTTCGTAGACGCCGTTGGCGTTCACGTCGATGACGATGAGGTACTCGCCACGGAAGGGAAGGTGGCCGATGTACGGACCCGTGAGCGAACCACCCGCGGGCACCGTGAACACGTCGTAGCCGTCGCTGGTCTGGTCGATGAGAACGCCGCCGGGTTGCTCCAGCGCGCCGTCGCGCACCACGTACACCCGCACGTTGGCCCCCGCGGGCAGCCGCTCGGCGCGGAGGAAAATCGGCTCCTGTTCCTCGAACTCATCGACCGGGCCTTCCCCCGTCTCGCGCTTGCCGCTCACGTGCAGTTCACTCACGCAGAACGTCCGCGTGTGGTCGCCGCCGCAGCCGCCCAGTCCGTCTCCGTCGAGTTGGTTCCCAGCCAGGTCGCGGATGGAGTCCTTTACGGTCAGTCCGTACTGCCCCGCGGCGAAGGCGCCCCCGCCGGGCGCGGTGAGCGTCACGATCGGGTTGCCCGTGGTCTGGTTGATGACGAACGGCACGGCGGACGACTTCTTCATCAGCGTGAAGTCCGACGCGGTGAGCGGGCGCACCCCTTCCGAGAACGTGACGATGAAGGCGTCGATCTCGCCGCCGAGGTTGTGGCGGGCGGTCACGCTCTGCACCCGCGGGCAGAGGGTGTCGCCCTTGATCTCGATGCACGGGCGCGGGCCGCAGTGGAGCGCTGTGGAACTCGGCGCGGCGTCGATGAGGCTGGTCTGTATCCCGTCGGACAGTCGCCGTTCCACCGTGGTCCACGACGCGACCCTCCGGTTGATCTCACAGACACCGATGTCGGCGGTATCGAGCGTGACCTCGATGCGGTCGAAGAGATGCTGCGTCCGCACGGGTTTTTCCGCCGTCAGGTGCCACCCCGTACCGGGGTTCCACGCCCAGATCTCGGCGGTCGCGTACGCGGATCGGTAGACCGGGTTGAAGCTGGGGTTGGGCCGCACCCGGACCCGGACGTCGTACTCCGCGCCGCACGCGGGCGGGGTCGCAGCGCCCGTGGCCTGGTTGGTGTCGATGTCGTAGTAGAAGTGGATGACCCGCTCATCACCTGCCTGCGCTCCCGGCCAGATGAGGTGACTCTCTCCGGTGCTCTGCCCGGTCAGGGCGTCGTACCGCCGCGCGAAGACCGCGCGGCTGGTGAGGAGCGTTCCGTCCTTCTGGAAAAACTCGTACGTCAGGATCTCCTCGGCGTCGGTGTGCGCCCCCTGCGCATCGCCCGGCGCATCGATGATCTTTTGCCCCTCGAAGCCCGTGTCGTTCCCGTCGAGGGTGCTCCAGTTGAACTCCGCGTGGGCGTGCCCGTTGCCGAACCGGTCGCGCCGGGTGTTGTCAAGGTCGAACGTCGCCAGCGTCGAGGGTCGGTTGGTCGTCGGGCACAGGGGATAGTTCGCCGTGTCGTTTTCAGTGGCGCGCGGGGTGCTCAAGGGGCCGGGCACGCCCAGCGATGAGGCGCCGGTGATCAGGAGATCGCCGAGCAGTCTGCCCCGCGGCGTGATCCAGGCGTCGTCCAGGTTGCCCAGCACCCACGGCAGCGCCCCAACCGGCGGGATGTTCATGATCCACGTGAACGGATACGACACCAGTTCCCACGCCGCCATGATGGGCGTGAGAAGGGCGAAGAACGAACTGGCCACCCAGCGCCGGTCGTTCTCGTGGAACTCGATCTCCAGCCAGGGGCGGGTGTTCGCATCGTCGGTGGGGGAGAGGTCGGCATCGTTCGCGCCGTCGTCGTAATAGACCGTCGCGCCGATATTCTTCCAGTTGTACGTCTTCTTTCCGTCGCAGTGGTGATGGCGCTTGTTCGATCGCTTGATCTTGCCCACGTCGATCTCACCGATGTTGATGTCGATGTTGGTGTACTGCCCGACGTTGCGGCCCTGCTGCGGCACGCTGCCCGTCAAGTCCGCCGAGTGCCCGGGGCGGGTCTTCCATCGCAGCACGCCCTCGCCCTTGCCGCCCAGGAAGTCGCCGTCGTGCTGGAACCAGGCGCGGTCCAGCGTGATGCGCGTCTGCCAGGCGCCCGTCGCGCCCCCCGTGCAGTCGTTCCCCGGCGGGAGGTGTGTCTGCACCGGCAGGTGCGGCTGGCATTCATCGGGCACGCCGTTGCGGTTGCAGTCGGTCGAGAATCCGCTGGCGATGTCCCACGCGTCATCCTCGCAGTTGCCGTTGCAATCTGTCAGGGACCACGCCGCGGCCCCCTGCGCGGGAACTCCGCCCGCGGAGACGAAGTTCCCCCCCGCGAAGACGCCCGGCGAGCCGCCGGGATCGGGCGACAGGGCGTAGACGATGTCGCTCGCGCCCGCTTCGAGCGGGATCCACTGGGTTCCCGTCCAGCGGGCGATGTTCGTGAGCGAGGGTGCCGAGTGGTTGAACTTTCCGCCCACCACCAGCGAGTTGCCGCACCCCGATGCGCCGGTCTGCTGCGCGAGCGAGTACACCGCGTCGGTCGCGCCCGAACCCAGCCCCGGGCTTGCCGGCCCGGGCAGCGCCTGCCACGCCGTGCCCGTCCAACGGGCGATGCGGTTCACGGGGGTGATGCCGACGGTTGTGAACTTCCCGCCCGCGTAGAGCGCTGCGCCGGTGCTGTCTTGAAACTCGGCGAGCGCGTACACAATGTCGTTGGGCCCGCCCGATGTGCCCGCGACGCCGGACCACCCGGCCCCGTTCCACCTCGCCACGCGCGATCCGCCGAGGTTGAACGCGCCCCCGGCGAACAAGGCGACGCCCGTCGTGCTCGCGTGCTCGGCCAGCGCGTAGACGTGGTGAGGAAGCCCTCCGCCCACGCCCGACAACGTGACGCCGTCCCACTTCACGATGTTGGGTGAACCCGGGATGTTGTTGAAGTTTCCGCCGACATACAGCGCCGGGCCTGTGCCGTCGTCGTGCACCGTCAGCGCCCGCACGCGGCTCGCATCGGTGGTATTGAGCGCCAGGTTCAACCCACCGCCGACCTCCACCCAGTTCGTCCCGTTCCACTTCGCCAGTCGCCGCACCGTCGCGGTCCCGTACTTTGTAAACGCCCCGCCCGCGTACAACTGACCCTGAAACACCGCCAGCGCGATCACCTCGCCGTGAGAACCGAGCGTTGGCCCGCTGAAGGCGTTGACCCCGCCCCCGATCGGCTGCCAGGCCGTCCCCGTCCATCGGGCCACGTTGCTCGCGCTCTGCCCGCCCGCGCGGGTGAACCACCCGCCGTACGTCGGCAGCCCGCCGAAGTCCGTGATCGCGTACACCTCACCCCGATTGAACGCCGTGTTGCCCAGTCCGCCCCCCAGCGCCGACCAACCCGTTTGACCGACCGCCAGGCCCGCGAGCAGACTCAGCGATGCGGCCCCCAACGACCCCGACCAACGCGCGCAAGACAACGTAGATGACGTCTTCATACCGATCTCCTGTGGTGTGTGGCCGCTCATCGGGCGACCGTGCTCGGCGCTGCGCCGTGTGCGGCCGGGCGTCTGCCCGCCGCGGCGTTCGCTGGACGGT
>DDSA01000232.1 GCA_002343715.1 Phycisphaerales bacterium UBA2402
GACGACCCCGACCGAGGAGAGCGAGCCGGACAGCGCCGCCGGAGCCGAGTGATGCCGATCCCCACGGTCATCCCCCACGTCATCACAGACCGACCCGCCGATCAGGACGGGTTCCGGCGCGCGGCGGCGGCCTACGGCGATCAGGTGCCTGTGCGCGCCCGTGTGACATCGAGCGGCACCGGGCTGACCAGGACCATCACGATCCGCGCGGTCAATCAGCAGGGGTGTGAGTGCATCGGCGTGTACGCGCTGCTCGTGGTGATCGGCACGACCGCGGCAGGCGGACCGGCTGGTACCCAGACGGTCGGGGCGCTCAGCGCCGGTACGATCATCCACACCCTCAGCGCGCACCAGGCGTACATCCTGATGACCGACAGCGCTGGCAGGGTGGTGTTTCCGGTGACGCAATCCGGGAGTTGGAGCGCGAGGTACGTGCGTGCGGCGGTCTGGGGCGTGTGCGATGGGACGGACGCGGTAGCATGACTGGAGGTGCATGATGGTGTGGGAGGCGATCGCGGGCGGTGCGGCGAGTCTGCTGGGCGGGATTCTCGGCGGCAGGTCCGCCGATGAGGCCAACCGCGCGGCCATCGAAGCCGCGCGAGAGAACCGAGAGGCGCAGCGACGTGAGATGTTGATCAACCGGGCCGGGTCTCTCGCGGCCATGCTCGGGCCGCAGCGGGCGAGGCGACTGCTGGAGGGGAGCCTGGGCGGCGACGAGTACCGATCACTCTTCCGAGATTCGGACACACAGGCACGGCGTCAGGCGCTGCTCGCGGAACTGGATCAGGTCCGCACGGGCCTGGCCCCGTACCGATCACAGGCATCGACCCGGCGCAGGATCGGGGGGTTGCCCGGACAGGATCCGGCGCAGGCTCAGCGCTACGACACCGGGCGTGCGGGCCGCGCCGGGGTCGATGTCGATGCGCTCCGGCGCAGAGAGGCCGAGATCAACGCACTCCTGCGCGGAGCGGCGGACAACCCCGATGGGATCGACAGCGCCGCGTACGACGCGATGGGGCCGGGCGTGCTGGGACGCTACGACGAGATGACGCGGGGGGCCGAGCGCGAGGGGGCCGAGGCCCTCGCCGGGTTCGGTCGAGACACCGACCTGCTCATGGGGCAGGCGCGTGGCATCGAGGACGCGATGCAGGGGTACGGCGATGAGGAGCGGCGGAGGATCAACCGCGACACGGACAGGGCGATCACAGGCAGCAACCGCCTGATCGAGAGCCGTCTGCTGTCGCGCGGGCTTGGCGCTTCGACGACGCTCACGGGAGCGCTCGCGGGCAACGTGCGCGGTCTCGAAGAGGGGCGGGCGTCCGCGCTGGGATCCCTCAACGACCGCATCATGCAGATGCGTACCGGCGCGATGAGGGACCGCCTGGGCCTGCGTAGCGGCAGGCTCGGGGCGGCTACGCAGATGAGACTCGGCAACCAGGACCGCGTGGCCGGGTACCGGCAGCAGGCCCTGGGCATGGAGACCGGGCTGCTCACGGGCGGCCTGAACAACCCCACGAGCAGCCTGACGATCAATCCCGGACTCTCGCCCACCGCCGCGGGACAAGCGACGTGGGGCAACACCCTGGGGGCCATCGGCGGCACGCTGCTGGGGTCGTACCTGGGCGGCGGGCTGGGCGGCGGCGGACAGGGAAGGACATTGGAGCAGATGCGGGCCGATGCCCGCGCGGCGGGCGGTATCCCCTGACAGGAGGTGGTGGTGATGGCTGGTCATGTGGACATCAGGACGGCGATCGACGGCGTGCAGGACGGTGTACCCTGGACCGCGCCCGGGCTGAGCGTGGTGTCGAGCATCAAGCGCTTCGCATCCGTCACGGCATGGCGCTCGCACCGGCGCATCATCCTGCCCGCGTGGACCGGATCACCCCTGCCCGATCCGACTCTCCTGTTCGATGCCGCAGACAATGGGTATGCGTTCCAGTGGGTTGCGTTCGCGCTGGTCGGCGGGCACGGGTTCGCCCACCTGGCGATGCTCGCCGACAAGCCGGTCTCATCGTCCGATCTGTCGCCCGCGGGGACACACGAGCGGGTCGCGCAGATCGACCTGACCTGCACCTGCCCCCTGGTCATCAATACCCCATTGGCCCGTGTGCATCCGACGCTGGCGACGGCGGCGGGGATGAGCGGTGGCTATCCCCACATCCTGTGGGATGTCGGCACTGTCGAGGGGCGGTGGTACAGGGCGTGGGCGCGGAACCAGAGCACCACGACGCCGATCCAGGTGGATGTCTGGGCGGGGAACTGACATGAGCGATGCGGCACCGAGCGGGCTGGAGGTCTACACCCTCGAAGAGATCGTGGGCGAGTTGCGTTCGCGCTACCCCAGCGTGCTGGTGGTGGTGGAGCGGCCTTCCATGAACGGACAGCACGAGACCGAAACGGTGATCGCGTGGGGCGGTTCCAGGTCGATGAGCCTGGGACTGGCTGAGTACGCGAGGATCAGGCTGGAGGCGTCGATAGTTCGATCGGAGGCGGCATGAGCGTGATGGACACGGGGCAGTACGCGAGGATTCTGCTGGGCGGTCTCCAGCAGGGCGCGCAGTTCGCGGGGATGCGGCAGCAGCGGGAGCAGGACGCCCTGCGCATCGGTTTGGCCGAGCGCGAGGAAGCACGCCGGGAACAGGAGACCGCGATCGCCGAGCAGCAGCGGGTGATCGACAACGCGCGGCTGGACCAGGAGTTGCGGGAGCGGCGGCGGGCGGCGCGAGAGATGATCCGCCAGCGCGATGCCGATGGGCGCGTCATGCGGGCGATGATGGCACCCGAGACCGGCCCCGACGAGATGGGGCCGCCCATCGACCACACGGCCCTGCTCGATGATGAGACGGTATCGCTCGCGTCACCCCGCACGATGGAGCACCTCATGCGGTTCCGGGGCAACCGGGCGGCGGTGGCGCAGGAGTCGGCGCGGACGCTCGCGGAGATCGAGGGGCTGCGGTCTCGCGGCGGGGGGAAACTCGTCGCCTCTGGTATGGGGGCGCGCCCGCTCGATGATGGGAGCCTGTACCAGCGGGCGGTGCGGCACGGGCTGGTGGCGAGCCTCGCCCCCGAGGAGTTGCCCCCGGATCTGTTCGATCAGCGGTCCGGTCAGGATGAGGCGGTGAAGACGGCGTATATCGACGAAATGACGATCCGCGACCCCGGCGATGGTGTGGGGCCGGTGATGATCGACGATGTGACACGCTCTCGCCTCGCTGGATTGCCCCTGCCATACGTCGAGCGGCAGTACCGCCAGTGGAGCGTGCAGCAGCAGAGGCAGCAGGCGGAGCAAGAGGCGGCAGCGCAGATCGAGAGGCACGACCAAGAGACCGCGGCGAACCTGGTGGTGATGGCGAAGCGGCGGGGAAAGACCCTGACGCCCGAGCAGGCTCTGGCGGAGGTGCGGGTGCAGCGCGGGGCGGGCAGCGCGGCGGGTTTGAGGGTGTTGCTCGAATCGATCGGGGCGGTCCAGCCCAAGCCCGACACCAGGCTGACGGCGGAGCGGCAGCGCATCGAGGCCAGCCTGTCCGAAGATGCCGTGAAAGAGGCCAGAGACATCTACGAGGGTGTCAACCGCTCCGCCGACGGTAAGCCCCTGGGAATGGCCCCTCCCACAGATGAGGATGTCAGGATCGCGGCGATGAAGGAGCACGACCCGCCGGGGATGTGGAACAAGGTGGAAAAGAAAGTGTGGGAATCGGCGCGGCGGAAGGTCGCGGCGTGGGATGCCTACCAGGCCGCGCTGAAATCGAGGCGCGACGGCAAGCAGGCCGCGGCGGGTGAGTTGTACGTACCCGGAGGGATTGGGGCGCTGATCGGTCAGGCGCTCGAGGAGGCGCTCGCGGAGGATGAGGATGAGCGGGGGGGACGCTGATGCCGGTGTACCAGAGGCGTCCGACGCTGATCGAGGCCGTGCGGTGGTTCCCGCCCGGCGATGAGAGGCACCAGCCGCACCAGGCGGTCGAGCGGGGGCCGCGCGAGGACCATCCCTGGGGTCTGATGACCGCCAGCGGGTTCGCCTGCATCCAGCCGGGCGACTGGATCATCCGCAGCACCACAGGCGAGCACTACCCGTGCAATCCGGATGTCTTCGCGGCGACGTTCGAGGCGGTGTGAAAGGCGTCGGTAATGGGTATACTGGACCCGAGGAGGAGTTCCATGACCCCCAACCCGCTGTTGAGTTCGCTGCGCTGGATCGCCTTCATCCCGGCCGCGTGTGCGGCGTGGGTGCTAGTCAGGATCGTGTGCGGCTTCACGCTCGGAAGTCTCGACTTCACCCGTACGTACGATTCCATACGCGATAACGCCGGGTTTCGCGGGCTGACGTGGCTTGTCGGCCCTCCCGTCATCGCCGGGATGTCGATGCTGGCTGGGTACGCGAGCATGGCGGTCGGCGTGAGCATCGCCCCATCACACCGGCGCGGAGCGGCCTTCACGATTGCCGGTTTGATGCTCGCCGCGGGCCTGGTGGTCGTTGCGCTCGCCTTGATCGTGCCGGTTCCGGATGGGCAGAACCGGGCGGGGATGGTGTTCAAGCATCTCGTCGAGGCGGGGGCTGGCTGCGCGATCGCCTTCCGATGCGCGGTGAAGTCGTTTCCCCGGTCGCGTCCGGAGTCAGACACCGGCGGTGACACCGGCGGCGACACCGCGGTTCTGGCAGCGTGCGCGGTGGTATTCTCCATTCTTGCCAGGGTGTGGCCGGTTGGATTTCTCATCTGGGGATTCTGCTTTTCGTCGCTCAGGTGGTGGGGTATTTTTCTCATCCTCGCCGTCGGCTCGGTAGCGATCGAACTCCTTGCGTTCGGCCTGCCGATGGTCATCGCTCTCGCGTGGTCCGGTCAACTTCCTGCCTCGGACATCAAGCGGCAAGGTCGTGGGACGCGGACGAAAGCGGCCGGATAGACTCATGCGGACGCGCGGGCGGAGCCCTCCACGGGGGGCGGCATGTCGCGCATTCAGATTGACCTCAATCGTGTTCTGTCCCACTTGGATGCGGAGTTGGATGCGCGGGGTGTTCACGGCGAGCGGCGTGAACGCCTGCGCCAGCGCGTCATGCACAAGTTGGGCCTGCTGGCCGGGACCGAGATGGATGACGCCGTGGCCGAGTACCGCGGCGTCGTCGAGCCGCTCCCCGC
>DDSA01000268.1 GCA_002343715.1 Phycisphaerales bacterium UBA2402
CTCTTCCGATCTCGCCTGCGCCGGACTGCTCCGCAAGCACGACATCCCGGTGATCGTGATGGGCACGCACAACCTGCCCCGGCGCGATGATGAAGCGTACGACGAGCCGTACACCCTGCCCGCGCGTCTGAACGGGAGCGGCATCCGCTTCGCCATCAGCCACAACGACGACACGGCCCACGAGCGCAACCTGCCGTACCAGGCGGCGATGGCCGCGGCGTACGGGCTGGACCACGACACAGCGCTCAAGAGCGTGACGCTCTGGTCGGCGCAGATCAGCGGTGTGGGAGATGTGCTGGGCAGCCTGGAGGTCGGCAAGGCGGCGACGCTCCTTGTGACCGACGGCAGCCCGCTGGAGATCACGACGAAGATCACGTCGGCCTACATCGACGGGCGCGAGATCGACCTGTCGAACAAGCACACCAAACTCGCCGACAAGTACCGCGAGCGATATCGCCAACAGCGGCCCGAGAGCGCTTCAGTTCGAGAGAGCGGGGGTGGGGCCGGAGACGGCGGGGACGGCGCCGCCGAGCCGGGACGTCGGTAGTTCACATCCGCATCGACGGGCTTACCCCTGGATGACATAATCATCTTCGAGCATGGTCTGCCCCTCGCCCGCGAGCTTCATCACCGCGCGAAGACGCAGCCACGCCGGAGCGTCTTTTCGCTGCGCCGGCGGGAGCGAGGCCCACTCGGTCACCCACCGGGGCGCGGCCAGCACCACCCGGTAGGTGCGTGTGGCGGGGTCGAACCGGTCCGCGTTGCCCTGCGGCTCGGCGAGTTCGGCGATGTCCCACGTCAGTTCCTGCGTCTCCATCCCCGGCGTGGCGCCGCCGCCGGGTTTGTCGAGTTCAATGCGCAGCGTGCCGAGCGCTTTCACCGCATCTCCGAAGCGGTCCTTGAGTTCAAAGTGAAGGATGATGAGCCCCTTGTCGCCAGCCCGTGCCGGATCGATGTGTGTCAGGGGGTGGACCCGCAACGTGACAGGGCGGAACGGGTCGGTGGCGGTCCAGTCTCCGCCGTCTCCCCAGCCGTCCGCGGCGCCTTGCGAACCGCAGCCGCCGATCACCAACGCAACCAGGATCATCGTCCGAAACAGAATGCCGCGCATGGCGGACGGTAGGCCCCGCCGCGAGGTTCACTTGTCAGGATGCAGGCGCAGATCGGCCAGGTTGAGACGGTACATGATCTGGTTGTAGTCGTAGCGTGGCGTGGGCACTTTCGTGCCCGAGAAGGCCATGGTGTACGTCCCTTGAAAGTAGATGACCCTCCCGCCATCCTCATCAAAAAAGGGGTGGTGCGCGACGTTGTAGAAGGAGTAGTCATCATGCGTCACGACCTTGACCGCGGGCGACCACGGGCCGGTGAGAGACGGAGACTCGGTGTACCACGTCTCTCCGCAGAGGCTGGTTCCCCAGAGTTCCTGGAAGATCATCACCCAGGCCCGGCGGTGGGCGTTCCAGTGCGTCGACCCGGCGTGCGCGAGGACATCGTTCCCTTGAGAGTCGGTCAGGCGGATCAGCGCTTCCTCGGGTTTCATCAGGCCACGCGCGATGAGGTCCTTCTGCTCTTTCTGAAAGATCGGGGGTGTGCCGGGCTTCCACGAATAGACGAGCCGGCCCTGCGGGTCGCGGTCGAGCGCGGGGTTCTCCGGGTCGAAGTGAGTGCCGGGCTTCAGACAGGTAAAACCTTCGTACCGATCGGGGTCGAGCAGCGAATCAAGATCGGCGCGGCAGCGCAGGAGCGCGAAGGGTGTGGCGAAGTACCAGTACGCGCCCGATTCGTCCGTGTGGCGAACGGGCTGGCCTCGCATGAACAGGGGCGTGTCGGTTTGGACACGCTTCATCGGCTCGAAGCGGTCGGTCTCGTCGTTGTAGCGGGCGATGCCCATCTCGTGCATCTCGCCGAGGGATTTCATGCGGGCGAAACGGCAGAGCAGCACCTCGCGTCCGTCCGCATCGGGCACGGTCACAAGCCCGTCGAGCCAGACGGGGCCGGGTTGGCCTTCGATCGGGCACATCGGGCGTGAGAACCCGTCTTCACCGACGAAGTAGATCAGGTCGATGCCCACCGCGGGTTCGAGACCGCCCCGCGACGGAAGAAGCGAGGTCGCGCCCGAGGCCGAGAAGTTGCCGAGGGGATAGGCGGCGCGGTTGGTGTCCCCCCAGATCCAGAGAACGCGCCCGCGGTAGAGCGCGGCCTGAACCGAGTCCTGCCCCAGAACGCCTCCGGCGAGCAACGGCTCGCGGATGGGCGACTCGTCACCCAGCATGACGCTGTCCCGATAGATGCCCTGTCCGGTGATGCGGTAGAGCCGCTCCGCGATGTTCACACGGTCGATGGGGATGTTGGTCTCGCCTCCGCGTCCGGTGCGGATGGCCCGGCCCGCGAACCCGAAACCGTCCTTGGGAAAGGTGTACCCGTGGCTCCTGATGGTGAAGTAGACCGAACGGTCCATCAGCCCCGGCTCGTCGAAAGCGATGACGCCCGCGCTGTCGGTGATCCACGTTGCGCTGTTGACGGACGTGAGTTCCACCATCGGCACGCCCCGGTGCGTGCGGGCGTCGCGCACGGTGATGCGGTGCGGTTGTGCGAGCACGGCGGCGATGAGCGCGAGTTCGAGCATTGGAGAGTATGGATCGGGGGCTGTTGGCCGGACAGGATTCTGCTGCTGTTGCGTTCGGGCGGCAGCCGCCGCGGGGGTCGGCGGGCACGCGCGTCTCAGAGCGGGCTTCGGAAGCAACCCAGGTGTTCCGGGTTGGTGGTGCCGATGATCACCGATGAGACGCCCGGCGTACCGAGAGCGAAGCGTACCGCGCGGATGGGATCCGCCGCGTGACCGCTGGAGAGGGCCTTTTTGATCAGCACCCCGACCCCGGCCTTCTGCGCCGCGTCGATGGCGGGCAGGTCCGCGGTCTGATCGGGGTTGAGCGTGACCATGATGCAATCGCAGGAGCGGATCGCGCGCAGCGCCCCTTCGAGCGATTTGGTCGAAACGCCGAAGGCCCGGATCAGCCCACGCCCCTTCAGGTCGCGCAGGGCGTCGAGTGTGCCGAGTTCTTCAAGCCGGAGTTCGGCGTGCCCGTCGGAGTGGACCAGCACGATGTCGGCCCGGTCGGTGCGGAGCCGGCGCAGACTGCGTTCCACGCTCGCACGAACGGCGGTGGGGGAGAAATCAAAGCGGGACTCCGTTCCGTCGAACTCTTCACCGACCTTGGTGCAGATCACCCAGCGGTTGCGGGTTCTCGCCAGAAGGCCGCCCAGGCGCTCTTCGGATGTGCCGTACGCCGGCGCTGTGTCGATCAGGTTGATACCCATCTCGGCCGCGAACTCAAGCAGATACGCGGCCTGTGCATCATCGGGGATGCGGACGGGCGTTGGGTAGTTGACGCCCGCGGCCCGTCCGAGTTTCACGGTTCCCAGGCCGATGGAACTGACGAGGATGCCCGCAGCGCCCAGTGGTCTCAACTCCATGTCAGATCGCTCCTTTCCCATGGCGGCGGGGCGATCGGTCGAATCGCCGACGCGGCGGGAGGGATGTCGCGGGCTGCTCCCAGCGCACGACGGATCCATTCAAGGGCCAGGTCCGCCGCGGCGGGGGCGAGCGCCAGTTTCGTGGGCCAGAGCGCGGCGAGGGATTCAAACGCATGAAGCACGGGGCCATCGGGGCGTTTTCCGTCCGTGGTTCGCCCTTCGGCGCGATCGATGTCGAACCAGGCCAGGCGGAGGGATTCGCCGCGCACCCACGGGAGGCAGGCGGCGAGTTCATCACGGACGGATCGCAGGTGCGCCTCGGGCGCAAGCCCGGTGCCGCGTTCGGCGGCATCGCCACCGATGTACCAGATGACATCGCCCGCGGCCTCGGCGCTCGTGATAGTGAGGCGCGGCTTGTCGGAGAGTTCCTTGACACAGTGGCCGAAGAGATGGAACGGAGCGCCCCGCGCGAGGGTCATTCGCAGCGGGCGTCGCTGCGTGAGCGGTGCGGGATCAAGGCCCACCCGGCGCAGGAGCGACTCATTGCCGGCACCCGCCGCGAAGAGCACGGCCCGGGCTTCAATGAGGTAATCCGGGGTCGAGACGGCCCACCCATCACCGTTCCGCGCGACCGCGGCATCGGCGGACACAAGGACCGGCCCGGCGTGCGCCGCCGCGAGCGCCGACACGAGCGATGCTGCATCCAGGCACGGCTCGTCGACGCGCCACAGGCCGATCCGATCAGGCACCCCGGCGAACGCCTCGGGACGGTGTGGCGCTTCAACCCGTGACACGGCGGACTTCATCGCCAGCGCTCCCGCAGCGGCGGTGAGGGTCGAGAGCGCGCCCGGGCGTGTCCACAAATAGGTGCACGGCGACAGCACGCGCGCGGCGCGAAGATCAACCACGCCCCGCCCGGCGAGCGCATCGGCCCAGGCGCGGTGCGCTGATTCGAGCGCATCGGCCGCGGAAGCCGCTTCGCGTGACAGGGCGTATTTCAGCCCTCGGTGCAGGATGCCCTGCGAGGCGACGGTCTGACCAGCGCCCAGGGGTTGATCGGTGATGAGGACGACGCCGAAGCCCGCGGCGGTCAGCGCGGCCCGCGCCCACAAACCCGCGATGCCACCGCCGAGGATCACGCAATCGGCACGGATGACGGACGCGACGCTCATGGCTTGGGGGGTGCCGGGGGAATGCGCAGTTTCTGGCCGATGCGCAGCGAGTGCTCATCGGGCAGTTGGTCCTTGTTGGCCTCGAAGATGTGCCCGGCGAGTTTGCTGTCGCCGTAGACGGTCGCCGCGATGCGCGAGAGAGTGTCGCCCTTTTCGACGGTGTACTCGCTGATGACTGTGTCATTCCCGGAGGGTGCTTTCGCAACGGGCAGGCCCTGGATGTTCCGCGGATCGTGAGGAACCAGGATCACGCGGCCTTCGCGCAGGTTCGGCGGAGAGAGAAGCGGGTTGGCCTTCGAGATCGCGGTCGCGTGGGCGGAAGTGCCGTAATAGCGAAGCGAGATGGAGGCGTACGTCTCGCCTTTTCTCACCGTGTGCTGATGGAACTTGGGTGGGATAATGACGGGCGACGGAGGGGGGGGCGGGGGAAGCGGCTGCTCGGCCGGCTTGGGCGCTGGGATGGGTTCCGGCAGGATCGTGATGGGCGGCTTTGCAGGCACCCCTTGAGCCTCGGGCGGAGCAACCGTGATCGGCGTCGGGTCTGACACCGGCCACCACCAATAGACAGCGATCCAGAGCGCGACCAGGAGCGAAAGTCCGACGGTGATGCGAGCGGTCTGATCCTGCACCGGTCGGAGTGTAAGACAGATCCCTCGCAAGTCGTGCGTGGCAAGGAACAAAGCAGGAAGAGAGCACATATGCAAGGGTCTTCGAAGTCAAAGCATGTTCGGCTTATATCAGGCACGAACTGAATTTGGAAATGAGTTGAATTGCCTATTCTCATCAGGTAGATCAACGTCTCTTTGGGTAAGTGTCCATCAAGGTGTTTGGATGACTTGTACATCGAGTTTTTGTGACAAAAAGCGGAAAGGAGGATCGCAATGAAGATGTCGTACTCGTTCGGTGTGGGGTTGCTGTGCGTGTGCTGTGGTTCGGTCGTGGCGCAGTCACGCTCCTCGTTCAGTGAAGTCGAGAATGTTTCGGGGATCACGGTGGTGAGGAGCGGTCACACCTACACGGTAGAAATGGGATCGAATCCAACCGTGAGGATCAACGGCGTTGACTATGTCATCGAGACGATTTTCGGATTCTGGTGTCTCTCTGACGACACGAACTTCTCGATGGCGTCGGGGGCGGATTCCGGAGACTGGTCGTTCCATCGCAACTCAGCGGGAACCGGTGACATCGCGGGCTGGAAAACGAACCCCAATCGAGGACTCGTAGCCGATGAGAGCCGGGCCTTCACGTTCACGTCTTTCAAGGAGTCGGATCGTGACGGGTACGGCTTCCACGTTCGAGTCGAGGGTCGGGGCGGCAACACGTTCTATATCACAGGGCCGTTTTTCGAGCCCCGCTGCATCGCCGATTACAACCAGGATGGCGGCATCGACGGCTCGGATTACAGCGACTTTTTCAACGACTGGGAGTCCGGTGATTTGAAGGCCGATCTCAACGGGGACGGCGGTGTCGACGGCGCGGACGTGGTGGTCTTCACGGATCCGTGGAAGTCCGGCGCCTGTTGAGCGCGGTGCATTGCAACCACGCACAAGACCCCCGGCGAGACAACTCGCCGGGGGTCTTTGACGTGTGAACGCGTTCAGTCCCGCCGCCGCCGCATCACGATCAGCCCGGACATCGCCAGCACCACCGCGCCCGAGGGCGTGGGCACCAGCATGCACATCTGGTCGATCCAGGCGTTGAGCCCCGGTGTGAGGGCCACGCCGCCGGACCAGCGGCCGTAGGGGGCAAAGTCACCGGGATCCCACCGCCCGTTCCTGTTGAGGTCGTTGGCACCCACGGGACGATCTCCCCATGTGTGCACACCCATGATCATGTTCATGCGCAGTTGCATGTTCTGGTACTGCCCGTTGGGATCAAGACCCCAGTTGGGTGCCATCGGGTTCCACCCGTTCATGTGGCGGGTCATCGGACCCACCGGCTCCATCCCGATCTGCCCCGCGTAGCCGAAGTACGGCCCGCCGGAGTCGCCGGGGAAGCTGGTCCCTTCCGCCGCGAGGAAGCCCGCCGCGGCGGGCACATCGAACTTCCAGGAGATGGAGTCATAGGTGCGGCCCCCGGTGGTCACCCGCTCCACCTGCTCGAGGACGTTGTTCTGGAAGCGCTTGTCGTCGGTGTATCCGGTGAAGGTCATGCCGCCGTTGCTGAAGGTGCCCGTGCCGCCGAAGCCCATCGAGGTGAACTGATTCATGATGGAGTTGGGCAACGGGGTGGGGCTGCCGCCAGGCCCGAGCGCGGGGGGCGTCCACGAAGCGCGGGTCAGTTCCACCAGTCCGTTGAAGTAGGCGTCGACGGGGCCATAGCGGATGGCCGCCACCGAGAGATCGACCGTGGGGTGATTCATCGACCAGGACCCCGGGCCACCGACATTCGCCTGAATGGCCTGGATCGGAGTGCCGAACACGGCTCGATGGCCTCGGGCTGAGGGCGTGACGTGGGCGGCGCTGAGCACGCCGAGGTAGCCGATCCCGTTGTTATCAACGACCTTGCAGATGACCGACCCCGAGCCTTCACCACCGGCGGGGTCGATCACGCGCACCACCGAGTTCCTCGGGTCGCCGTTGGGGCGGTTGAGCAGCCACTGGGCGCTGGGGCCGGTGGCTTGGGCGATCCCGGCGAGGCCCAGGAGCGTGCCGATCAGGGTGGTGGACAGGTGAGCGCGGACGGACAGCGTGCGAGTGTTCATGACGGTCTCCCTCATTTCTGGTGCGGGCCTTTGAAAGGCCCGTTGTTCGTGAGGCCCGCGGGGAACTCGTGTTCCGCATCGCTTGGCTTCTGGTTCCATGAACGCGGCCCGGTCCCGATGCTCACGCGCTGAAGGCACGAATTCGATGGCTCGCATGCCAATAACCGCCGTGACATCGAGAGAGGGGAGAGATCAGTCCCGCTCGATCCGGTCCGAAACGAGCGCACACGCGACCGACACCACCAGCGCTCCCGCCAGAATCCACCAGCGCTCGGGGGGCACCCGGAACGCAAAGACGGCGTCCGGCCCGGCCCACGCCGCGGCGTGGTAACCGGTCAGGATCATGACCAGGCCGAAGACTGTTCGCGTCGGGCCGCTGCGGGTATCACGCCAGTGGCGGACTCGCGCGATCCACGGGGCCTGATCTCCGGGCGAGGGTGGGGGATCATCATCAGGGTCGGGCCGGTGCAGCAAAAACCAGACGCCGAGCAGGATCAACGCAAGAGCCGCGGCGTACGCGGCGAACTGCACCGGCGAAGGAGTCCACGCGAGCAGAGGGGTCATTCCATGGACATGCCGACGCTGCTGACCAGGCTCTGCCCCTGCTGGTCCATCGCGGCGGCGTAGTTGTAGATGTGGACCTTCGCGGGCTGCACGATCTTGAACGCGGCGGTGAGGTTGCCGATGCTGCACCAGCGTGTGGGGTTCTGCTGCCAGGCCATGCTGGCGATGAGTTCATCGGCCTTGCCCTCGGCGAGCAGCTGGATCATCTCGCGGTCGTGCTGGAAGGTCTTGTTGCGGAACTCCTCGGCGGGGCCGCCGTCGCCGGCGACGGGTGATTGATCACCGAACTGCGGGCCTACGTGCGAGAGGTCCGCCGACGAGACCACGAGCGTCTTGCCCGGCAACTCGGCGAGCACGTCTTTCATGGCGGTGACGAACGGATCGAACGCGACCCCCTTGCCGTCGTACGACTCGCCGTTGTTCACGCTCGGATCGTGGACCAGGGCGCCGAAGACCAGCGGGTACTTTCCAGCCTCATCCTGGCCCAGGCAGTGCTGGATCCATGGAATCTGGAGTTCGATGGAGTGTTCCCGCTCGTGATCGAAGCGGTGGGCGAAGAGTTTTTCGGATTGATCCGGCCCCAGGCGCTTGCGCAGTGCCGCGATGAGGTGCATGTCCGCCTCGCAGGTGCCCAGCGGGGTGGAATACCCCTTGTCGCACCCGCAGATGCCGGTGGACTCGCCGAAGTGATTGGTGCCGAGGATGACGACTCGGTCGGGCCGGTCGGCGACGCGCAGCCGGCCCCAGACACTGCTGTAGTTGATCCAGCCTCGCTGATAATCGACGTGCGGCACCACGATGGCTTTGGGGAGCGTGTCGAGGCTGGGGTTGGGGGCGTCTTTGAGTGAAGCGGCGATCCACTCGTCGAAGACTTCGCGCAGCCGGGTTGAGCCGAGTTCGGCTTTCTCCTCGTCGCTCATCTCCACGGGCTTGTCCTGCTCCTCGGGCGGACGCTTGGAGCGCACGGTGTGCTCGGCCAGGGCGTCGGCGAACGCCGCGGTGGAGGCCGGGGGCAGCACGGGGCTGCTGTCAAAGTCGCTCCGCATCTTGGTGAGCATGGCTTCGAAACGCGGCCCGAAGAGCAGGCCCGCATCGTCGAGCTGCGCGACCAGCGCCTCCAGCGGTTCGCGCGTCAGGCCCTTGCCGATCGCCCGCACGATGTCGTCGATCGACTTCTGCCCGTCCATGAGGGGTAGAACGACCTGAAAGGCGGGCGAGGTGAAGACGGCCTTGTCGGAAATCTGGCGGGCATCGGCCAGCCCCAGCGCGACCTGGTTCCCGAACTGGGCCTGAAATCCGCGGACCTGACGAAGGCGGGGTCGCTGCTGGTGCGGCGCGTTTGGATCAAAGACGGGAGGGGTCGGCTGAACACTCATGCAGAAAGGGTAGGGAGCGTGTGCATCGGGTGAACCTACCTTCCGGCCGTGAACCCGTGCGTGTGCGCACCGGGAAAGGTGCGAGCGATCCCAGGGCCTGCTCGCAACAGCAACCGCCCATCGCACGATCCCGGGAGCCTCGAGATCGGGATCATATTTCGTTCGGGCGATTCCTCTTTCACGGATCCCGCTCCTACCCTTGACTTCGCACGCACAACCCCCGCCATCGCGTGTGGCGGATCGACCAATTTGGAGTCATGCACCATGGCATTCTACCGCTCACTTCCCGGCCTCCTGGTGGCGGCGGCGCTGTTCATGCCGGTCGCCACGCACGCCGCACAGCCCGTGGCGGCGCCCGCCGCTACGGCCCCGGCCCCCTACCGCGCTGTGACAACCGAGAAGGCCACGCTGCGATGCGGCGAAGGCGAGTTTTTCTACAAGGTCGGCGAGGTCGCCGCCGGAGTGACGCTGCTGGTTGATGGCGAGTCCGGGGCCTGGGCACGAGTCGCGTACCCCCAGGGTGTGAACGGGTATGTCAAAGCGGAAGAGGTCGATGTGCAGGGTGGAACAGCTCGATTGACCAGGCCGAGCCGACTGCTCGCAACGAATATCGCCGCCCCGCAGAGCAGCTGGAAAGTGCTCCTCCCCGCGCCGCTCCCCGAGGGCACCACGCTGAAAGTAGTGGGTTCCCAGCGAGACGGCAATGATGGGCCGATCATCGGCCACTACGTGGTGGCCCCGGAAACAGCGAGGGCCTTTGTCGAATCTCGCGTTCTCCGAAAGCAGAACGAGGTCGCTGCGGTCACGGACGCCAAGGTTCCTGCCCCAGCCGCCGATGCCCCCAAAGCCGAGACTCTGAAGCCCGCGGCCGAATCACCTGTCGCGACCCCGCCGGTGGACCTGACCGAACCGATGGTGAAGCCGGCGGAGGCCGCTCCGGTCACGATCAACCAGACCCCATCACCCAACTCCGTGACACCCGCCGCCGCCGCGGCATCGGGCGCTCCCGCTGTGGTCGAGCCGGTCCGGGTGGTCGGAGACTGGGCGACTCTCGACCGCACCTTCAAGAATGTCTGGAAGCAGCCCGTGATGGAGGCGGAACTCGATGAACTCATGGCCGAGCATGAACGGGCGCTGGACAAGGCCGACCCGAAGGATGATCGCCTGCGGACGCAGATCCAACGCCGCATCGATGCCATCGCGCTCCGCATACAACTGCGCAACACCCTGCGTCAACAGGCCGAAGCGCGTGCCGCGCTCGACAGCGGCCGCAGCGCTGTGGACGAGCAACTGGCGATCGCCGAGCGCGCACGTGTGTACACGATCGTGGGCCAGTTGCAGCCCAGCACGGTCTACGACGGCCAGAAACTCCCCCTTATGTACCGCATCGTCTCGATCGGATCGCCGGCCTCGAAGACCCTGGGGTATCTGAAGGACGATCCGCAGTTCCAACTCAAGGGCCGCATCGGTGCGGTGTTGGGCGTGATCGGCGAACCGCAACTCGATCGTTCGCTCATGCTCAATGTCATCACCCCCGTGCGGATCGATACGCTCCGCCCTGCGGGCGAAACCGGCGATATACGCACGCCCCTACCCGCACAGCCCTCGGCGCCGGCACAGCCCGATGGGCGGTCATCGTCTTCTCAGTCCGCGCCGCCGGACGAAGCTCCGGGTATGTTCACGCTCATACCTTGCTGAATCTTCCGGGCGCGGCGGACGAACCTGCTGAGCATGCGTGCCCTCGTCTGGTACAGGTCCGACCTCCGCACCGCGGACAACACCGCGCTCCACCACGCCTGCCGCGCCGCGGACGAGGGCGTGGTGGCACTCTTCGTGATTTCTCCCGGGGAGTGGGAGGCGCACGACCTGGCCCCCTGCCGGGTGGATTTCATGCTCCGCACCCTGCAGGAACTCTCGGCCGGCCTGGCGGCGCTGAACATCCCGCTGCTCATCGAGGAGGCGGCCCTGCCCGGCGACGTGCCCGGCGTGGTGGCGCGTGCGGCGGCGAGGCACGGCTGCGGCGCGGTCTATGCCAATCGTGAGTATGAAGTAAACGAGCGGCGTCGTGATGCCGCGGTCTCGTTACTGCTCGCGGCGGACGGGCGCGCGGTGCACCTGTTCACCGATCAGATCGCCATCGAGCCGGGCGAGGTGAGAACGGGCGAGGGGCGGTTCTTCACGGTCTTTACACCCTTCAAGCGGGCGTGGATCACACATCTTCTTGAGACCCGCGGCGGCGTGAGGGTGCTGCCCGCTCCGAACAAGCAAAACAACACCGGATGCACCCCCGCGCAGGTTCCCGGTTTCGTGCCGGGCTTTGTCTCTCCGATCCCGGCGGAGCGCTGGCCCGCCGGGGAACGGCACGCGCAACAGCGACTTCGTGCGTTCATCGCCGAGCGCGGGCGTGCCTACAAGCAGTCGCGGGACTTTCCCGGTGAACCCGGCACGAGCCAACTCTCCCCGTACTTGGCGGTGGGAGCGATCTCGCCGCGTCAGTGCTTCGCCGCGGCGGCGGAGGCCAACGGCGACTCCCCCGATCCGTACCGGCTCGGGAATGAGGGGCTGCTCTGCTGGATCTCGGAACTGATCTGGCGTGAGTTCTACGTTCACATCCTCGCCGGTTTCCCGCGGGTGTGCATGAACCGGCCGTTTCAACCCCGTACGGAGCGGATCCGGTGGTCCGACAATCGCGATCATCTCGAAGCGTGGAAGCGTGGGAGAACAGGCGTACCGATCGTGGATGCCGCGATGCAACAACTTCTGACGACCGGCTGGATGCACAACCGCCTGCGCATGATCTCGGCGATGTTCCTGACCAAGAACCTGTTCATCGACTGGCGCGAAGGAGAGCGGTTCTTCATGAGGCACCTGGTGGATGGTTTTTTCGCCAGCAACAACGGCGGATGGCAGTGGTCGGCCTCGACGGGGACTGATGCGGCCCCGTATTTTCGCATTTTCAATCCGGTGAGCCAGAGCCGCAGGTTCGATGCGAGCGGAACGTTCATTCGCGGACATATCCCCGCGTTGGCCGGTCTTGATGATGAGTCGATCCACGCGCCTTGGGAACTTTCTCCGCTCGCGCGTGCTCGGCTGACATATCCCGAACCCCTGGTTGACCTGTCCCGTTCACGTGCGGCGGCGATCGAGGCATTTGCGGCGATTCGGGACTAGTTCGTACGCGTTTCGCTAATTTCGCGCTTCGGTCGTTATTCTTAGCGCAACGTTTGGTTTAGAACTCGTAAAGCAGTGACTATTCTTTAAAATGCGATCGCTGAATTTCCAGCATCGTTGCGTCGATGACCTCGCCCGCGCTGTAAAGCGGCGCTTTGATGATCTGGCGGAAGCCGTCGACGCACTGGTCGAGGCATCCGCCACGGATGCAGGCAGCGTGCACCGACTCCGCGTTGCGTCACGGCGGGCGTTGGCAGCGCTGGCGCTGTGCAAGGGCGTCGGAGTCGTGCGTGACATTCGTGGAACGCGTCGTCGATTGCGTCCGATCCGGCGTGCCGCGGGTGTTGTTCGTGACTGCGATATCCATCGTGAAGTACTCCGGGGGCTTCAAGGCCGACCCGGCGAGCCCGCGGGCGTGGCCGAGGCCATCGCCGCGATCGAGAACGAGCGGGCCGGGGCGGTGGATGAACTCCTGTCGCTCCTCCGGACTTACCGCTCTGGTAATGCCCGGCGGGATGGTCGGCGGGTACGGCAGGCTCTTCGAGATGCACCGATGAGCCCGGAGCGGCCTCCGGAAAGCACTGAAACTGAAGAGGCTCTTGAAGCAGCGGCCGCGGCGGAGTTGTCAGACCCCGACCGTCTTCACGACCTGCGACTGCGCATCAAGTCTCTCCGGTATCGGCGAGAGATCGAAGCGGGCGGAGATCGTGCCGCGAGGGCACGCATCGAGCAATCACTGCTCGCCAAGGCCCAGGCGCGTCTGGGAGAGGTGAACGACATCGCCACCCTCGTGACCAGGCTTCGGGCACTCGCCGCCGCCCCGGAAGCTCCTGTCGCGATCCTGAGTCTGCGGGACAAGTTCGAGTCGGTCCTTGCATCTCGCTGCGTCGCCGCGGCGGGCTGGTGGCGCGAAACACTCGCGGCACGACCGCCGGGCCAAAGCCTCGCCGACTTTCTTTGTCGCCCGGTGACCGATCCCGCGGAGACTTGTCGCCCCGTGGCACAGGATCAGGTCGGCGGGACGGTTTCACCGCCTGGTTCCGTCAACGGATGGGTGGAGATCACCCGTGAAACACGGCAGTCGAACCTCTGGACCGCGGGCATGCGGGCGGCGGTGATCGATGTGGGGAGCAACAGCATCCGTTTTCTCGCGGCTGAGATGATCGACGACCGCTCGTGGCGTGTCCTGGCCGAGGAGCGTGCGATGACGCGCTTGGTCCACGGATTGGCACGAGAGGGACGTCTGGCAACCGATGCCATGGCGAGGTCGGTCGAGGCCGTGGCGCGTTTCGCGGCCTTGGCGGAGCGCTTCGGAGCGGGCCCCGCGCGCGCCTTCGCCACCGCCGCGGTGCGGGAGGCACGAAACGGGCGAGACTTTGTGTCCCTCGTCGCGGAGCGTACCGGGCTGAAACTCGAAGTCATTTCCGCCGGAGAGGAAGGGCGGTTGACTTTCCGCAGCGTCGCCCGCGCGCACGATCTGTCTCAGGGAACCGCCGCCGTCGTTGATATGGGCGGTGGGAGCATGGAAGTCGTCTTCAGCGACGGCGGCGTCATCACGCGGAACAGGTCCATGCCCTTGGGTGCGTTGCGCGTGACCGAGCAGTTCGGCGGTGCCGAGTCGTGCAGCGGAAAGTCGTTCCGTGCCATGCGCCGATACATCGAGCGGACCATCTCGCGGCGCGTGCCGCGCCCCGACACTCCCCCGTCGGTCATGGCTGGATGCGGCGGGACCTTCACCACGATCCTGACACTGGCCGCCGCGGCGAGAGGGCTGCTGGTGGACCGTGGCAGCCCTGAACTCCTGACGCTGGGGCCGGTGAGCCGCGAACAGATCCGATCGTTGATCCGGCGGTTGCGCGGGATGACGCTCGAAGAGCGGCTGCGGGTGCCGGGCCTTCCCAGCGACCGATCGGACATCGTGATCGCCGGGCTGGTCGGGGTCGAGCGACTGATGAAGCACCTCGGGTGTTCGCAGGTCGTGATCCACCCGGGCGGAGTGCGCGAGGGGCTGCTGTTGCGCGTCGTGGAGGAACGGCTCGCGTCGAACTTCCGCGGCGTGGAGTGCACCGATGCGCGCATCGTGTCCGAGGCGCGCGACCTCGCGCAGCGATGCAGGTATCCCAAAGCCCATAGCGAGCACGTCGCGCTCCTCGCGGGCAAGATCTTCGATCAGTGTGTCGATGCCCCGGAAGGGCACGCGCCCGGCACACAATCAGCGGGCATCCTGCCGGGGCTTGGATCGCTGCCGCACGAGCGTGCGCTGCTGTTCGCCGCGGCGATTCTTCACGATGTCGGAACGCTCGTGGAGTATCGAAGGCATCACCGCCACAGCGCCAGGATCATCCGGCATGAGGGGATTCCTTCCTGCACGCCGCGCCAGGTGGAGCTGATCGCGCAGATCGCCCGGTACCACCGCCGCGCTTCGCCCGGTGAGCGCCATCCACGCTTCGCGGCGCTCACGCCCGAGGAGCAAAGCCTGGTCCGGAGGCTGGCCGCGATACTGCGCCTGGCCGACGGTCTCGATCGACCACATTCGCAGACGGTGCACGAGGTGCGGGTGTCTTTGGGAAAGGACTGCGCGCGGATCGAGATCGAGGGCACGGGCGACCTCCGCGCCGAGATGGGCGGTGCGCTCCGCAAGATCACCCTGTTGGAACGCACCCTCGGGGTTCCCGTCGCGGTGATGATGCGTTCAATCCGTCGAGAGCCGCACCGCGGCGTCGATGAACCCCAGGTGTGAATACGCCTGCGGGAAGTTGCCCAGGCAGATGCCCAGCGACGGGTCGATCTCCTCGGTGAACATGCCCAGCGGCCCGGCCTTTTCCGCCACGCGGTCGAGCATCTCGCGGGCCTGGTTCGTGCGGCCGAGCGTCGCGAGCGCTTCGATCAGCCACGCCGTGCAGATGAACCACGCGCCCTCCTGGCCGGGCAACCCGTCGGCCTCGCGGTATCGGCGCACAAAGCCCCCATCACAGAGTTCGCGCTCCGTCGCTTCGACGGTGGACCGCCACCGCGGGTCATCCGCGGCGATCAGGCCCGAAAGCCCCACGGCGAGCGAGGCCGCATCGATCCAGTGCTCGCCGTACGAACCGGTAAAGGCCCCGGCCCGTTCCGACCAACCATGAGTCAGCACGTCGGCCCTGATCTCGTCGCGCAGTCGCTCCCACCCCGGGCGTGAAGCGCCCATTCCCAGTGACGCGACCGTCAGGGCGCGGTCCACGGCGTGCCAGCACATGGTCTTGGAGTGAACGTGATGTCGCTTGGGACCGCGGATCTCCCAGATGCCGTGGTCGGGCTCGCGCCAGCGGGCCTCGACCGCGCGGACCATCGCCTCGACCAGCCTCCAATGCTCGGGAGTGACCGGTGCCCCGCGTTCGGCGAGCATGGCCACAAGGTTGACGATCGGGCCGAAGACGTCGAGTTGAACCTGGTGCGCCGCGAGGTTGCCGATCCGCACCGGACGGCTGTCGCCGTACCCCGCCAGGTCGCTGAGTTCCGCCTCGGTCGGCACGTCCGCCCCGTCTACAGCGTAAAGGGGTCGGAGCGATTCGGGGCTGTCGCACCGCTGCACCACGCCCGCCAGCCAGTCCAGGAGGCGCATCGCTACGCCCGTGTTCCCCAGCCGGATCAGGGAGGCCGCCGCCAGCGCGGCATCGCGGGGCCAGCAGAACCGATAGTCCCAGTTCCGCACACCCCCCAGGTGTTCGGGCAGGCTCGTGGTCGCCGCGGCGGCGATGGCACCGCTGGGGCCGTGGCAGAGTGCTTTGAGGGTCAGGGCTGATCGCCGCACCAAGTCACGGTGCAGCGACGGCAGCGCGAGCGAGCCGGCCCACGCCGACCAGAAACGATACGTCTGGGTCCGTCGTGATGCTTCGCTCAGAACGGAGGGGGTGAGGTTGGCGGTACCGTAACGGAGTTCGAGCACCAGTGGCTCCTGCCCGGGTGCCAACTGTGCCTTCGCGGTGTGGTGCTCACCGTCAAAGGCGATTGTCCAGGCCACGCCGGGCGAGACCAGCGCGATCGGCTCGTGCCACCCTTCAACCAGCAGCCCACCCGGGGTTCGCACCAGACGGGTCGGCACGCGCCCGTAATCAAGCCGTGGGGCGAAGACCGCCTGCGTGGGAACTTCACAAGACACCACTCGGACCAGTTCACAACGCCCGGCTCGCTGATACGGACGACCCTGCGAGGCGTCGAGATAGTCCGTGATGCGCAGGCCGGGCCAACCGGTGCGAAGCACAAGCGAATCCGGTTCGTAGGTCTGCACCGGTTCGCCGTCGGCATCGGCGGGTGTGACGGTAAACACGCCCGGCCCGCCGACCAGACCGGCGAATAGGGCCGGGGAATCGATCCGGGGCGCGCCCATCCACGCCACGCCGCCGCGGGGATCGATGATCGCCACGCAGCGCTGATCGGAGAGCAACGCGTGCCGCTCGATGGGGATGAGCCTTCGTTCCAAGAGCCATTGCCGGCGGGTTTCGAACAGAGTTCGCAGACTCCCCGCGACGCCGCTCTGATGTTCCAGTCTCCATCGGGCAGCGGTCGGCCCCTCTCCCACGCGGATCCCCACATCGGCCGGGGTGAGCGTCTCGAAGGCGTGCTCATCGGTCGTGTCGTCGCCGATGTACACCACCGCGGTGGCGCCCAGGTGCCGCCGCAGAGTCTCGACGGCGCGCCCCTTGTTCGGCGGGCAGACCAGCAACTCGACCGCCGCCAGCGCGGACAGGAGATAGACTCCCTCGAGGCCTTCCGCCATGGTGGCCGCGGCGAATGCCGCCCGTTCAGCATCCGCCGGGGTGGCGTTGCGGAAGTGGACGGTGAGCGAAACGGTCTTCATCTCGATCTCGACGCCGGGCAGGTCTCTGGCGACCTGCTCCATCGCGGCGCGGAGTTCCCGGAGTAGTTCCCGTTGCGAGGCTGGCAAACCGTCGGCCAGTGACGTATCGGACTCCAGCCCGTGACTGCCGACGGCGGTGACGCCCGGGGCCTCTCCCAACCGGGCGCGCAGGTCGATCAGGCCACGCCCGGAGATGACAGCCCCGCCGGTGTGGGGCAGCGAGGCCAGTTCGACCAGCACGGCGCGAGCGGTCGTATCGGGCGTGGCCAGGTGCGGCCGCGGGGCGATTGGCGCGAGCACACCATCAAAGTCGCACGCGACCAGGAGCACGGAGGCGCGGGCCGCCCGCGTTAGCGCCGCATCAAGATGCACGTCAGCCGACGGAAGTGGACTCCTGTTCATCCCCGAAGCGCCTCCAGAAACTGATCCGCCCACTCGTACACATCGTGCCGCCGGACCTGCGTGCGCAGAATCGCCATGCGGTGGCGGGCGTCGGGCGCGGGCATGGTGAGGGCCTCGTGCATCGCCTCGGCCATGCCCTCGATGTCGCGCGGGTTGACGAGCAAGGCCCGCCGCAGTTCCTGGGCCGCGCCGGCGAACTCGCTGAGCACCAGAACGCCGCTGTGGTCCGTACGGCAGGCGCAGTATTCTTTCGCCACCAGGTTCATGCCGTCGCGCAGCGGCGTGACGAGCATGACATCGGCGGCGCGGTAATAGGCCACCAGGTCTTCACGGGAAAAGTTCCGGCGGAAGTAATGCACCGCCACCCGGCCCGGCTCGCTGTACTGCCCGTTGATTCGCCCGACCCGCTGCTCGATGGTCCGTCGCATCGCCTCGTACTCGAAGACTCGCTCGCGGCTGGGCACCGCGATCTGCATGAGAACAGCCTTGTCCGCCGAGACGCGCCCGGTCTTGAGCAGCAGTTCGTACGCGGCCAGTCGGGAGTCGATGCCCTTGGTGTAGTCCAGCCGATCCACCGCCAGAAGGATGCGGCGTTGCTCCCCGATGCGGGCGCGGATCTCGGCCGCCGCATCGAGGGTTCCGCGAGAATCCGCCGTTTGTCCGAACCAGTCCGCATCGATCGAGATGGGGAACGACGCCACGCGGGTCTCCCGGCCCTCGAACGTGAGCAGGGTGTCTGTCCCTTCGGCCGATGTGTACTCCCGCGCCAGACGCGAAAAGTTCCGCACCGCCGGGTAGGTCTGAAACCCGATGACGTCCGCGCCCAGCAGTCCTTCGAGCAGTTGCTTGCGCCACGGCAGCCAGGCGAAGAGTTCTTCGGGCGGGAACGGGATGTGCAGAAAGAAGCCGATCCGCAGGTCCGGCCGAAGCGCTCGAAGCATCCCGGGCACCAGTTGCAGGTGATAGTCGTGCACCCACACCAGCGAGCGGCGGGCCGCGATGGCCGCGGCGGCACGCGCGTAGCGCTGGTTGACATCGACGTAGGGCTTCCAATGCCGGCGGTCGAAGTCCGGCGTGCGGATCGCATCGTGGTACAGCGGCCAGATGGTGGTGTTCGAGAAGTGGTTGTAGAACCCGTCAACGTCCGAGGCGGCCAGACGCACCGGGCGGATGCGGATGCCCTCGTGCTCGAAGGAACCGGTTCGATCCGCCTCGGATCCGGTCCATCCGACCCACGCGCCGCCCGTTTTTTTCAATACGGGGGCGAGCGCTGTGACAAGCCCGCCGGCGCTCGACACCCACCCCAGGCGCGAACTGTCCGACCGCTTGACGGGCAGACGGTTGGCGACGATGGTGAGGCGTGAGCGATGAGCCATGCAGTACTCCGTCGTGGGCGCGCCTTCCGCGCACACGCCCAACCCTACACCGCTTCATCGCTCCGAGTTTCAATTTTCTCTGATCTTTTGGTTTTGTTCGCCGAACAACGCCGCAACATCAGCCACATTCATTCAGGGAGTTCGAGGGGCGTTGATTTCTTCGTCCGCGAAGTCCGTCTATGGGCAGGATCCGCTCTCCCACGCGATGAAGAATGTCTCGACATCGCCGCCGTCGATGCCGCCGTCCTCGTTCACGTCCGCGGGTCCGTTACCACTCTCCCACGCGATGAAGAACGCCTCGACATCGCCCCCGTCGATGCCGCCGTCTTCGTTGAAGTCGGCGATGCAGCGCGCCGACTCGGTGAGGAACATGATCCCGCGCGGGTTGACCCCGCCCAGCGAAGCAACCTGTGCATCAGAGAGGATGTCGTCGCTGAAGAGCATATTGGCGATGTAGACCGATTCACCGCGGCCCTGCAGGTCTGCGAAGAGGCAGATGGTCGAACCCATCAGCGCGGGGTTCCCGGCGTTTGGCGCGAAGACCCACGGGCTGGGGAACTGCCCCCAGGCGTTCCAATCCGCGCTGGGCACCGGCGTTCCGACCGGCTGCGCGGTGGAGAGATCGCCGTACCGCGGGTCGGTGGACTTTGTGGAGTTGTAGACCCAGTCGCCCGCCGTGGTGCCGATGAAGATACCGTCCACAAAGAGCCGCCCCTGCGATTGCCGGTACCCGTCGCTGACCAGCGCCAGACGCATCCACCGCCCGGGCCCGATCAGGCCGCTGGTCACGAACGCGCCCGGTTCCACGCCGTAACCGATCGAGCCGACCCCGCCCACCTGGCGGATGAAGCAATCCGCGGCGGCATCGTTGTTGTGGTTGTCCTCGATCAGCGCGACGGGGAACTCAGCCGTCCACGCCGCGGCGGGGATGTACAGGTCCCAGATGAAGGTCCAGTGTCCGATCTTGTCATCGGGCCAGGTGTCCCGCGTGTTGGGCCAGAGGGCCAGACCCAGCCCGCGCGATTTGGCCCGGTTGCCGGGGTCGGCGAGATTCCGTGTCGGGCTGGTGCGGTACACCACGCGGTCCACCCCGCCCGGGCCGGGAATTCCAAAGGTCGAGGCCGCGGCAAAGGCGGATTGCGCCGCGGTCACGCCCTGAGGTGTCGGGGGCGAGGGGTAGTCAGTCTCCTCGCCCGGCCCGCCGAGGATCGGTCCGAATGCCGGATCATCGAGGAACCGCAGTCGCGATGGGCCGCTGGATGGGTGCTCGCCGGTCTGCTTCACCGATCGCAAGTCGCCGTCGAAGTGCCACTCGGTGAAGACCTGAGGAGGAGGGACAAACGTGGAGATCGTGCCCGCGCCGGTCGTCACGCTCAGTCCCAGCCCCGTCGGCTTGGTGATGTTCCGCACCGCGGCACGCCCGATGCCGGTGGGCAGGATGTCGAGGTCGAGCGTGAGGTTGATGGTCAGCCCGCTGAACGTGCCGCCCACCGAACTCTGAAAGACGTGCACGGGCAGCGCCCCGCCGGGGTTGCGCATCGCCCCTGTCACGACCTTGAACTGGCCGGGCACAAAGCCGTTGAGCACATCGCCCAGCGGCCGCGCGGTGGGGATGACCAGCGCTCCGAGCAGCCCGGTCCCGCGCACCGTCGGATTGAAGGTGTACAGATACCCGGTGGCGGGCGAGATGGTCGCCGTGCCGCTGGTGCGGACCACATCGGGGTGGCTCGTGCCGGATGAAGCGATGCTGACGCCGGTCAGATCGATCGTGACCGAGGGTTGCGCCGCCGCGAGCGACGCCGCGGCGAGACTCGCCGCGAGTGGGGTGATGCGCATGAGGTCTCCTTCGCGGTCAGGGTATGGCGATGGAGCATGCACGGCGGTCGCTCATGATCGCGGCCGGCTTGTTCTCGGTCCATCGCGCGGAAAAATACTCGAACGAAGAGACAGGCCACGCGGCCGACTGGGCAGGTGTGAACTCGTTACTTCACCTCGGCGGCATCGACGATCAGGTCGCCGTTGGCGGCTTCCTTGACGATCCCCAGTTCACGCAGGGCCTGCAACGCCGCGTCCTGCTCTGCCTTTTTCTTGGTCTGGCCCCAGGCCGGCTCGAAGCGGCGGCCCCCGATCTCGACGCAGATCTTGAAGCACTTGGCGTGATCGGGGCCTTTTTCATCGAGGATGCGGTAGGCGGGGGTGAATCCCATGGATTGCTGCGAGTGCTGCTGCAGCACGCTCTTGAAGTTCTGTTGATGACCCGATTGTGCGGCGCGCTCCACGATGTCCTCGACCAGTGGGCGGACGAAGTTCGCCGCGGCATCGAACCCGCCGTCGAGATAGATCGCGCCGATGAGTGCTTCGAGCGCGGCGGCGGCGAGGCTCGACGGCAGCACGCCGCTGTTGAGCATCCCCTTGCCCAGGATCAGGTACCCGTCCAGGCCGAGGTTCTCGGCGATCTTCGCGCACGTCTCGCGCGAGACCGCGTGGCTCTTGATTTTCGTCATGTCCCCTTCGAGCAGCGCGGGGTAGCGTCGAAAGGTGAGGTCCACTGTGATCAACCCGAGCACCGCATCGCCCAGGAACTCCATCCGCTCGTTGCTGTTCACGCGGCTCTCGGCGGTGCTGGCGTGCGTCAGCGCCAGTTCGAGCAGCGAGGGATCGCGAAACCGATATCCGATCGCCGATTCCACAGTCTCGCGGGTCTGGTCATCCATGCCGCACGCTTCCAAACACATTACTCCGCCGCAACGATCCGAACAACACCTATCGACCAGTTCCGGCTTGTACCTTCGGTCTGGCTCGTTCTCCAACAGCGGACACTTACGCCACCTTGCCCGGGCATTGATCGGAGAGATGTCAACAACAAACTCACCAGCCGTGCTGAGGTTTCGGGCCTGACGTGCAGACCGAATGAAAGTCGCCGGCTCTCCGTCGTTGTCAGTATACCGGCGAACGCCGTGTGATGCGAGAAAGAGCGGTTCAGGTTTCCGGTTGCACACGGAAAATAGTGTGCAAGGTATACCAAACATATAAAGAACATGGCGACATTCATAAGCATCAAGTCGTCCCGACAACTATTCGGAACGCGCTGGTGAGCGCTGTTGCAGAAGCGGCGACTACGGCGGGCCGAGCCATTCGATGAGCACGAGTGAGACATCATCGTTGAAGGTGCGGGAATCGGCCCAGCGCTCGAGCGCGGTGATCATCGCATCGCCGACCACGGGGAGTTCACCCGGGCGGGCGAGCACCTCGGCGATCCGATCCACGCCGAACTGCTTGGGTGAGGGCCCGGGGCCGCCGATCTGCTCGATCAGGCCGTCGGAGACGATGCAGAGACGGTCGCCGGGTTGCAGTTGCATCCCGCTCAGGTCATACGGGATGCCCTCGCAGACACCCAGCGGCAAGCCCCCTTCGTCATCAACCGTGACAGGGATCCCGCCCCGGATGTGGAAGGGCAGCGGGTGGCCCGCGCGAACGGCCTCGACGCGTCCGGTGAAGGTGTCGAGCACGTACAGCCCGAGTGTAATGAAGTGGCCGTCGTTGTTCTCCGAAGGGAATCGCCGGTTGAGTTCATCGGCCACCAGATGAGGGGCGCGGACCGATCCCATCGATCCTCCGGGGGCGCATCGAACCATCGAGGTTTCCGCTGGTACGGGGGACACGGCGTGAGTCACGCTTACCGAAAGCAACGCAGCGGGGACCCCGTGGCCGCTGACATCAAAGACGTACGCGATGAGGTACCGGTCGTCGATGAGGTGCAGGCCGATCCCGTCGCCGGCGAGTTCGTCCGTCGGCGCGTAACGCCACTCGGTCCGCACACGAGGGGTGGCGATGACCGAGCGCGGCAGCATCGCCCGCTGCACCCTCGCGGCGGCGCGGAGGTCAGCGCGCATGCGCTCGCCCGCGGCCCGCAGTTCCTGATTCTGGAGGCCCAGGGCGCGCTCGAGCCGGACGATGCGCTCGCCCGCGAGCAGGCGCACCCGCAGTTCCTCCTTGTCGAAGGGCTTGGAGAGAAAATCATCCGCGCCCGCCTCGATGCCGCGGACCACGTCGGACTTGTCGGTGCGGCCGGTGAGCATCACGATGTAGACAAAGCCACGGGCCTGCTCCTCGCGGATGCGCTGGACCAGTTCGGGGCCGCTGAGGCCGGGCATCTCCCAGTCGGTCAGGACGATGTCGGGTGGATCGGCCCGGAACAGGGCCAGGGCTTTGTCACCGTCCTCGGCGGTGGCGACGGTGTGGCCCCAGGACTGGAGGTGGCGGGCGAGCGAAGCCCGCGTGATCCGCTCATCCTCGGCGATCAGGATGCGCATCAGGCTCCGCCCCGTACAAATGACTGGAGATCGGAGATGAGCGATTCAAGGTTCGCGTGGAGCGTGTCGATCGCGGCGCCGGACGGGGCGAGGTCGCCGGATTTGCCGATTTTCTCGACCGCCAGCGCCGCATCCTGGGCCGGGGCGGCGCAGAAGTTGGAGATCATGCCCTTGAGGGCGTGCGCAGCGCGGCCGAGGGCTGGCGCATCGCCCGCGACGGCGGCGGCTCGGGCATCGGCCAGCAAGGACCGTCCGTCTGTGACCAGCATCTCCACCGTTTCGGCGAGAAAGTCCATGTCGTGATCGACCCGTTCCAGCAGTTCCGCGCGGTTGAAGGTGTCAGGCATGAGCGGTTCCATTCAGGACGCGGTCGATCTCGGCGAAGAGCAGTTCCTTTTTCACAGGTTTGGAGACGTACCCGTCCATGCCCGCGTCCAGGCACATCTCCCGGTCGCCCGCCATGGCGTTGGCGGTCATGGCGATGATGGGGACCCGGATCCCGCCGGCGGATTCGCGGGTGCGGATCGCACGGGTGGCCTCGAGTCCGTCCATCTCGGGCATCTGCACATCCATGAGGATGACATCCACTGGTTCAGAGGCGGACTTCTCGACCGCTTCGCGCCCGTTGTTGGCGATGGTGACGCAGTGGCCGGCCCCGGTCAGGACGCGCACCGCGAACTTCTGATTCACCGGATTGTCTTCGGCCAGGATGATGCGGAGAGATCCGGTCGTCGCCGCGGCGGCGTTGGGAGCGGTCGCCGCGGGGGCCGAGCTGTCTCGTCGCTGTGCGCCCGTGAGGACGCGGACCAGGTTGTCCAGGAGGAGCGACTGCTTGACGGGCTTGATGAGCCGCGCCGCCACGTTCAATTCGGTGCTCTGGGCCTGATCTCCCGGCGAGGCCGAGGAGGTGAGCATGAACACCGGCAGCGCGGCGGTGGCGGCCCGCTGGCGCACAGCGCGGACCAGTTCAAAGCCGTCCATGCCTGGCATGTGCAGGTCGCTGATCATGAGTGAGACGGGCGAGCCCGCCGCCTCGGTCCGGTCCAGCAGGGCCAGGGCGCCCGGCCCGTCTTCGGCGCTGATGCTGGCCAGCCCCCAGTTGGCGAGCATGGTCTCGAGGATGCGGCGGTTGGTGGCGTTGTCGTCCACGATGAGGGCGCACTTGCCGCGGAAATGGTGGGCCGCATCGTCGGAGGAGACAGGAGAGCGCTGCGTGCCGACCTTCATCCGGACGGAGAAGGAGAACGTGCTGCCCGCGCCCGGGGTGCTTTCGAGCCGGATCCCTCCGCCCATCAGTTCGGCGAGTTGGCGGGAGATGGCCAGGCCCAGGCCGGTGCCGCCGAACTTGCGCGTGGTCGATGCCTCGGCCTGCTCGAAGGGGCGGAAGAGACGAGCGGCGGCTTCGGGCGAGATCCCGATCCCGGAGTCACGAACGGAGAAGTCGATCGTCACGTCGTCGTTCTCGCGCGAGACGAGCGAGACGGAGACGACCACCTCGCCTTTCTCGGTGAACTTGATGGCGTTGCCCACCAGGTTGATGAGGATCTGGCGCAGGCGATGGATGTCTCCGATGAGCGCATCGGGCACGTCCGCTCCGACCTCGTAGGCGAGTTCGACGCCCTTGCTCCCGGCGCGCAGGGAGAGCGGGTTGAGGGTGTCGCTTACGGCGTCGCGGAGGAGAAACTCCACGGGGTCGAGTTCGATCCGTCCGGCCTCGATCTTCGAGAAGTCGAGGATGTCGTTGATGATCGACAGCAACGCCTCGGCGGAGGATTTCACCGTGTTGAGGTAGTCACGCTGCTCGGCGGTGAGGTCGGTGTCGAGGGCCAGTTCGGTCATGCCGATCACGCCGTTCATGGGCGTGCGGATCTCATGGCTCATGTTGGCGAGGAAAGCGCTCTTGGCCCTGGTGGCCTCCTCGGCCTTCTGCCGGGCCTGGCGGAGTTCGATCTCCGCGCGCTTGCGCTCGGTGATGTCGCGCAGCGAGCACGCCACCCAGCGGACCCCGCCGGCGCGGTTCAGCGGGCTGAGGCTGATCTCGATGGGGAACTCCTCGCCGTTCTTGCGCACCCCCTCGAGTTCCAGCCCGTTGCCCATGGGGCGCACGGAAGGATCGGCCACGTACCCCCGTCGCTTCGCCGGGTGGGCGGCGCGGAACCGCTCGGGGATGAGCATCTCCACCGGGTTGCCGAGCATCTCGTCGCGCGTGAACCCGAAGAGCCGCTCGGCCTGGGCGTTGACGATCATCATGCGGCCGTCCTGGTCGGTGATGATGAGGGCATCGGGGGCCGACTCGATGAGCGTGCGGAACTGCTCTTCGCTGGCCCGCAGCGTGGATTGCTGCGCACGCAGATCCTCGGTCATGCGCTGGGTCACTTCGAGCAACTCGCGCGTGCGCAGGTTCCGCAGCAGCACTTGCAGGCTCAGCGCCGCGGCGGGCAGGAGTTCATCGAGCAGCGCGGCCCGGTCGGCGGTGGGGGGGGCGAAGGAGGCGAGTTCCAGGACCGCCACGGTCTCTCCGCCGGCGATCAGCGGCCACGCGTGGGCGTGCGTCGGCGGGGCGCTGCCGAGGCCCGATGAGACTCTCAGGTACTCCGGGGGGAGGTCGCTCAGCGAGAGGGGGCGCTGCTCCCGAACGCACTGACCCGCCAAGCCCCGTCCGAAGGGCATCGGCGGGGGCGTTTCGGTCGCGGCGCCGTAGACGGCCAGGCACCGGAGCGATTGTGCTTGATGATCGGCCAGCAGAAGCGCGCTCACACCCCCGCCCAGCAAGGGCGTGAGTTCGGTCAGCAGTTGCTGCGTGAAGGACTCGGCCGACTCGGTGTGCTGCAGCGAGGCGAGGATCCTTGCCGCGTGGGTCTTGACCCAGCGCTGTCGCTCCGTCGCGGCGGCGCCGTCCTTGAGCACGCTGATCGAACGCGCGAGTTCTCCGGTTTCGTCGCGAGCGGTCAGGAACGGGACGGGTTTGTGATACTCACCGCGGGAGATCGTCTCCACGCTGTCGCGCAGGTGGCGGATCGGCTTCACGATTGACCGAAGGATCAGACCGCCCAGAAGGGCGGTCACCACGATTCCCGCCAGGCCCGCGTACAGCGCGGTCCGCTTCGCCCGTTCGGCGGATTCGATCGCGGCGATGCCGCCGGCGCGGGCGAGTTCCTCGTTGTAGCGGATCCACGCGCTCGACGCCTGGCTGAGGTGCATCCCGGTATTCGAGACTGTCCGGAAGAACAACTCGGTTGCTTCGTCCCGGTCCGAGCGTGCAAGGAGATCGATGACGCGCCCGGCGTCCCGATCCCACGCCTTGACGGACTCGCGGAACTCGGTGAACAGGCGTCGGTCGGTTTCATCCGCGATGAGCGCATCGCGGTACCGGTTCAGTCGGTTCTCCAGTTCGTTCGCATCCTCCTTGTAGGCCTCGAGCGCGGCGGCGCGTGTCTCCTGGGTCGTGGCGAGCAGCAGCGAACGGATGTTGATGCGTTTCTCCGCTTGAACACGTGAGATCTGGCCGAGCGTGGCGAGGGCTTCGGTCTGAACTTCCGCGAGAACGCGGGTGCGGGCCTCGATGCGGTCGATGTTGTGGCGGCTGAACAACCCGACCCCCACCAGGGTCGCCAGCGGCACCGTCAGCAGCAGGATAAGACGTCGGGAAATCGTCATCGGTGGGCTTTCATCCGGGAGCGAATGATCCGCATTACACCAATCGCTCCGCGATCATCTTGAACTGCTCTTCGACGGATCCGAACGCCTCCACCACGCGGGGATCGAAATGAGTCCCTGAACCACGCCGCAGCAGCATCGCGGCTTCATCGTGCGGCATCGGCGGCTTGTAGACGCGTCGGCTGGTGAGCGCATCGTACACGTCGGCCAGCGCGACAATCCGCGCCGAGAGCGGGATGGCGTCACCTTTCAGCCCGCTCGGATAACCGCCCCCGTTCCATTGCTCGTGGTGGCCCAGGGCGATCTCCGCCGCGGTGGTGAGAAAAGGAGAGTCGCCCCAGCGGTCGCGGATGGCCAGAAGGGCTTCGCCGCCGTCGGCGGCGTGGCGTTGCATGATGCGGCGCTCCTCGTCCGTCAGCGGGCCGGGCTTGCGCAGCACCGCATCGGGCGCGGCAACCTTGCCGATGTCGTGAAGGGCCGCGGTGGAGGCGATCGTGCGTACCGTCGTCTCATCGGGGAGCAGGCCGCGGCGGTGGAGTTCGCCTGCCAGAGCCTCGGCGTACGCGCACACTCGCTCGATGTGGCGGCCCGTCTCGTGGTCGCGCGAGTCGGCGAGTTTGGCCAGCCCGAAGATCACCGCATCGCGGCTCCGGACCAGTTGGGCGCTCTGCTGATCGACCTTGGCTTGCAGATTCGCGTTGAGGTCGGCGAGGGTGCGTTCCAGCCGGATAATCCGCTCTCCCGCCGCGAGGCGAACCTTGAGTTCGTCTTTGTCAAAGGGTTTGGCGAGAAAGTCATCGGCACCTGCTTCCATGCCCGCGATGATGTCGGAGGTCTCCGATCGACCCGTCAGGATGACGATGTACACATACCGCCCGCCGGTGCGTGCGCGGACACGTCGGGCCAACTCGGGGCCGCTCATGCGCGGCATCTCCCAATCCGTCAGCATCATGTCGGTCGGCTCGGATTGATACAGGTCCCAGGCGCGGGCGCCATCCTCGGCCTCGGTCACGCGATGACCCCATCGCTCCAACTCTCGGCGGAGGGAGGCCCGGGTGATGCGGTCATCTTCAGCGAGCAGAATATCCATACTGGGGATGACTCCAGAGTAGTCTCACGCGATGGCCGCAGTTTTAACAAGTATGAATGCGTCCTCTGCATTGTGGGCCGTCTGTGGGTATTCAAATTCCCGATCACTCCGTATTTGATCCCACGCGGCTGCACCCATAGAATCTCGACCCCGCGCGGCCAAGGTCGCCGGTACGTTTGCAAAATGTTAGGATCGAAAGGCGAACTATGCACTATCCACACCGCACCAGCCGAATCAAGCGCAAGCGAGCCATCGGGTTCCGCGCACGCATGAAAACCAAGCACGGCCGGAAGATGTTGAACCGCAAGCGCAGCGTGGGGCGCTCCTTGAATATCGCCGACAAGTGACCCGACCCGGTCGGGAGTGAGTTGCGTAATTCCGGGCCGCCTACCGCGGCCCTTTTTCATGCGCGATTCGGGGTGCGGGCGGCACGGAATCTCGGTATGATGGGAGCCATGAGGGCCTCACTCCGGCGTGGCTTCACGCTCATCGAACTGCTCGTGGTGATCACGATCATCGCGCTGCTCATCGGCCTGACCCTGCCGGCCCTCGGCCGCTCGCGGGAGGCGGGGCGCTCGGTGGTGTGTCTCTCCAACCAGCGGCAGATCGGGACCGCGCTGGCGATGTACGCATCGCTGTATAAGGAGTGGATCCCGCGCGAATCGGGCGCGAGCGAGTCGGTGACGCGCGGCGTGCCGCGGATCCCCGCGTACCCGGGCGCGAACCGGAACATCTCGTGGGCCTTCAACCTTCGCCCGCTCCTGGACCCGCGCGCCGACTCACGCTTCCCGAACCTGACGCTCCAGGATCAATACGCGGGCGCGAACTTCTACCGCGACCCGTCGCGCAAGAAGGACCTGCACAACATCCATTACGTGGCCAACGGGCTGACCTTCACCCGCGCTTCGGGCGCGGCGAACGCGACGTGCACCAACGTGGGCAAGCCCCCCACGCAACTCTCCCGTTACACACGCCCCAACTCCGAGATCATCTACCTCACGTGCTTCATCGATGATCCCAACGGGCAGCGGTTCGGCAACTGGTACGGCGGCAACGACGAGTTCACGACGTCGGTTTATTACGACATGTGGAACGCCACCAACGTCACCGGCCCCGGCTCCGACCACACCACATGGCAGCGAACGGCCCCGACGCGGCACAACGGCTTCGCCAACGCCATGTTCTTCGACGGCCACGCCCGTGCTCTCAAGCGCGACCTGGTCACCAACATCGCCATGTGGGACGATGGGGACTATCGTCCGCAGTAACAACCGGTGACCGGCTTTGTATCAGCCCTGTTCCGCTTCAGATTCTTCTACGTTATCGAGAGGAGATATCCATGAATGTTCGTTCGATCGTGGCGTTCTGTACGCTCGCCGTGGCCGGAACCGCCTTCGCGGTGGATGTTCCCATCCCCCTCAACTACAACTTCAACGGGATGGTCCATCCCGGCGAGGCGGAGCAGCCCGACAGCATCGACCCCAGCCTCTTCCGCTCGATCGCCGACCGTGGGCTGATCATCGACGGCAGCACCTCGGCGCCCGCCGCGTTCGGGGCCGTGCCCATCGTCGGGGCCACCGGCATCCCCTACACCATCGAGACCCGCGCCGGCGCGCTCGACCTGGTCATGCTTGGGAACAGGAATATCAACCGGCCCTTCGAGACCGAAGCGCCCGGCCCCACCACCGACACCGGCATCGCCCCGGACTGGCTGCCCAACTTCGACCAGCGCATACCTCAGACCACCGAGTTGCCCTCGCCCATCCGGCTCGACGCCTACGCCGAGATCGGCCTGCTCTACCACATCACCAATGTCGGCACGGCCACGAGCACGTTCACGGTGATGCTCTCCTTCAGCGATGCCCCGGACCTCAACATCACCGTGACGGGCCGGGACTGGTTCGGCACCCGGGCCGCCATCGCACCCGCCGCGAACTCGGGCCTCTCGGTGCAGTCCACCCGCGGCAACTTCCGCAGCGCGACCAACGCCGACCGGGGCGCAACGCCAACCGACCTCAACGGCAACGTTCTCAATGTGTGGGAGGCTGTGATCGACATTCACCGCGTTCTGCTGGCCGGGCTGGGAGACTACGCCGGCAAGCATCTGACGCACATCACCTTCCTGTACCCCAGCCCCGTTCCCACCGGGAACCGCAACTACGCCATCTACGCCGCCACCGTGCGTGTGGATGAACCGGGGCCGATCAACGGCGACTGTGAGAATGCAACGCCGATCGCTCCCGGAACAACAGCCGGGAACAACAACCGGGCGCCGATCGTTGCGCCCTCGGGGTGCGGGGTCAACGACACCACCGCCGTCTGGTACCGCTACGACGCGGCCGCCGATGGAATGATCGAAGTCCGCACGTGCGGCTCGGCTCTTGATACAACACTCGCCGTCTACGACGGGTGCGGTGGTTCACAGGTGGCGTGCAGCGACAACGCCTGCGGCACCGGCGGACGCATCGTGTTCGATGCCGAGGCGGGACGCTCCTACCGGATCCGTATCGCCGGCAACGGCGCCCAGAACGGCAACTTCGTGCTGACACTCCTGGACCCCGCCCCGACCTACACCCCCATCGCCCTCAACTACAACTTCAACGGACTGGTCCACGGGAGCGCGGAGCAGGGCGCGGCGAACCGCGACAACCTCGACGGCTATCGAGCCATCGCGGATCGCGGACTGCTGCTCCTCTCCGGCGCGGCCAACGCGATCGACCGCGTGCCCCTGGTCGATGCCGATTTCATGCCGTTCACCCTGGTCGCCGAGCCGGGTGTGCTCGACATCGTTCACCTGGGCGACCGCAACCTCGTGGCCAACCGCTCCCGCGTCTACGGCAGCGGCGGCAACAACGGGCCGCAGCCGAACTGGCAGCCCGACTCCGATCAGACCGGGCCGCAGGTCACGGAGTTCGCCCAGCCCCGCCCGGTGCTCACCGCCACGAGCAGACTCGGTGTCATCTACCAGATCACCGATTCAGGTGGACGCTTCGACACCCGGCTGGACTTTACCGATGGTTCATCCGTGGCGGTCACGATGCGGGCCGGGGATTGGTTCGGCAACGTGTCGCCTCCGGCCCCGCAGCCCGGTTCGGGGCTTCTCATCCAGCGGCAACTGGGCGTGTACGCCGCGACGCAGGACACCGATGTGGCCAACACCACAACGAACAACCTGAACGTCGCCGAGGCGGTGGTCTCGGTGGCGAGCCTCATCGCCGCGGGATTCCCGGATATCTCGGGCAAGGAACTGGCGTCGATCACGTTCGAGAACCCCGTCTCCAACGCCAACTACCCCAACTCGACCCCGGCCACCGGCTCGGGCATCGCGATCCTCGCGGCGACGCTGAGCAACACGATGCTTGGCGGCCCCCCCTGCCCCGCCGATTTCAACAACGACGGCGGCGTGGACGGCGCCGATGTGGAGGCGTTCTTTGTCGCGTGGGAGAACGGTGAAACGATCGCCGATGTGAACAACGACGGCGGCATCGACGGCGGCGATGTCGAGACGTTCTTCATCGCGTGGGAAGCGGGCGGCTGCGGCTGATGCGCGCTGTGTCCGATCGCGGCGAGCGGCGAAAGCCGCGTGAATGACTCCGCGCGGGGTGTGGTTCGCATACCATACCCCGTCTTTGACAACAGGGGCCGATCTGGATTCGACCGGGCAGGGAAGGCACGACGCGGCGCGTCGAGGCGCACGCGGGCCTCGTTAAAAGCGTGCACACTTCATAACTGCCAACAGCGGTTATCGTCTCGCGGCCTAACTGGCCGTGCATCGCGCTCGCAACGCCCGATAGCGGGCGCGGTGAACACTTCGGGCTGGTCGGTGGCGGACGCCCTCGGCGCCACCGATGAGATACTTCCGCGGGCTGGATGCAGGAGAAGGGTGTCATGGCCCGCCTCCGGCGTCGAGATCAAAGCCATGAACACACGCGTAGAAGCGGCGTGCTGACTGTCACGGGACTGGGGTTCAATTCCCCACGGCTCCATTCAACTTCCGCCTCTTGGGCGGAGCAAGCGACCTTCACATCCTGTCGAAGGCGACCATCGCGGCGGTTGACGCCAAAGTGTTCAGGTTCAGCGGTGGCTTGGCGATGGTCGCTGTCGTCGGGATGTGGAGGTGCTTTTGACGCCACGCTGGGGGAACCCTGAACGCCCACATCTTCGGCAGGCTGGAGCGCCGAAGTCAAGTCATTGTGTGGATTTTTCTTCATGAACGGCGATTCACGGCCTGGGTCGGCCCTTTCCCGCTTGAGAAACCCGTTCAAGCGAGGCATCAACGCCGCTACGTCGCGGAGTTGCTCGACCTTGGCCCGGTCGTACAGGCTGAGCGTCGTTTGGAGATTCTCATGCCGAGCAAAGTGGTGGAGGTTCCGCACGTCCGCCCCGGCACCCGCCCTCTCGCTGATCGCCGTCTTGCGGAAGCGGTGCCACTCGCCCTTTTTTCCACCGTCGCTTGAACGCTTGATTCCCGCAGACTCCATGTCTGAACGCAGCGTGTGAGCAGATGGAGCCTTGGGGAACAACCGTTCCCCAGGGCTGTACTTCTTCCACGCCCGAAGCACCGCCACAGCCTCGGTGCAGAGCGGGAGCATGTCCTGACGCTGGGCTTTGTCGACGGTGACCACCATCGTCGCGGCCTGTAGGTCGATGTCGCTCCAGAGTTGCAGAGTGGCCTCTTTCTTCCGTAGGCCAGTCAGCGTTAGGAACGCATAGAACGTGCTGGCGAGCGGGCCATTCTTCGACCGCCGCTTGTCCGAACTGGCCTCTCGGGCTTCGGCCGCGTCGATGAGCTTGCGGACCTCGCCGACTTCGAACGGCGCCCACTGTCGGCGTCGATCGCGGCGACCGTTGGCAACCTTGACGCCGGTGAAGGGATTGGCCTCGAGCTTGCCCATGCTGATGGCGAACTGGCAGAACTCGCGGGCCTGGCTCGCCTTGTTCTGCGCCGTCTTGCGGGCCTTCTTGCCGAGGATCGACTGGACCCACTTCATCGCGGAAGGGAGCGTCCACCCATTCTTATTGGCCCACTTCGACCACTCCTCCGCCGCCGTCTTGCTCCGCGAAACGTGCTCATCCGAGTAGGCCTGTTGAAGCTTGAGGTATCGCCCCCAATCGTTGATGAGTTTGGTGACGATCTTCGGGGAGATTGCGTCCTTGACGGGAGAGGCAGAAGCGTCCTTGCTCACTGCGGGAGTGCAGAGAGTCATAGGCCCGATTGTTTCAGCCGCCGGCGTCAGACGCAAGACAAACTGTGCGAGAACCCTGCCGGAACCGGGTTCCTGGACGCTGATTTCAAGCGCCGGGAGCATCGGCGGTGCTAGAACGGGATTGTCCGCTGGAAGGAGCATGGGCGGGAGTTGCCGGGCGGCCATGCCCTGCCTGCGATCCGTCGCCCACGTTGTATCCGACTTCCGCGACCGAACTGCACGTCTCATCGTCGTTATGTGCCAGGCTGGCACACGCGGCGATGCCGGTAAATAACAAACTTCCCTACGAGTGGCGTGAACGTCGATCCCATCGCCCTCGCCACCCTCCGTGAAATGCAGCGCCGCCGGATGAGCATCAGCGACCTCTCCGAGCGCACCGGCGTAGACCGCTCAGTCCTGGGCCGTTGGCTCGGTGGGGTGCGGACCATCCGGGTCCGGGACGCGGCAAAAGTCATGGTGGCACTGGGCTTGGAGGTCGTCGCCGAAAGGGAACACCGTGCCCAAGCGCCCACCGACCCACCAGCACATCGCACCAAGCCTCCGTAGCCTCGCCACACCCATCACCGAACTCTCCGCCGACCCCGCCAACGCCCGCCTCCACGATGAGCGGAGCCTGGAGGCGATCAAGGCGTCGCTTCGGCGGTTCGGCCAGCAGAAGCCCGTTGTGGTCGATGGTGCCGGAGTTGTCATCGCCGGGAACGGCACGCTGGAAGCCGCTCGCGGCTTGGGGTGGTCGCATGTCGCGGCGATCCGCTCGGACCTGGCGGGCGTCGACCGCACCGCGTACGCGATCGCTGACAACCGAACCGCCGAGCTCTCCCGGTGGGATGACGATGCTCTCCGCCAGGTTCTGGGCACGCTCCCAGGCGATGCCGCAGAGGCGGCGGGATGGAGCGTCCAGGAACTCGAGGGCCTTCTGGCGACCGGCGAGGATGAGCCTGTGGTCGAGCAGCCGACGCCAGAACCGCTCCCCGCGGCCGTGACCCGGCCCGGCGACATGTGGGAGATGGGACGGCACCGGCTGCTGTGCGGTGATTCCACCGATGCGAGCGATGTTGACCGGCTCATGGAGACACACCGGGCCGCGCTGATCGCCACTGACCCGCCGTACCTGGTAGATTACACGGGCGTCCGCGTTGGCGACCGCGGCAAAGACTGGTCAGCATCCTACCGGGAGATCGACGTTGACGATGCGGCTTCGTTCTTCAAGTCGGTGTTTGCCAACGTGGTCCGTGTGATGGCCCACAGCGCCGCGATCTACTGCTGGCACGCCCACAAGCGGGTCGTCGAGATCATCGAGGCCTGGCGTGAGCTCGGCATCCTCGACCACCAGCAGATCATCTGGGTCAAGCCCGTGCCCGTGTTCGGGTCGGTGTACTGGCACTTCAGGCATGAACCGTGCCTGATGGGGTGGCTCCAAGGCAACAAGCCGCCCCATGATGGCCGGCACGATCATGGGTCGGTGTGGGTCGCCGGCGGGAATGAGATTCCGCTGGAGCAACTCAGCAAGGCCCAACTGATCCGGCTGCTCAAGGCCGCCTCATCGGCATGGGAGGTCGATTGGGAGGGCAAGTCCAGACCCATCGGCAACGAGCATCCCACCCAAAAGCCCGTCGAGCTCTTCGCCAGACCGATCCGCAAGCACACCCGCCCAGGCGACGTCTGTTACGAGCCGTTCAGCGGGTCAGGCTCGCAGTTGATCGCCGCGGAACAACTCGGGCGGTGCTGCTTCGGGATGGAACTCGAGCCGGTGTTCGTGGATGTTGCCGTTCGGCGATGGCAGAACGCGACGGGCCAACCCGCTAGGCTGATCGGCGATGGTCGTACCTGGGTGGAGATCGCCCAGGACCGCGGCGTCTCGACGGAGCCAGCACCACCATGCCCACCCGCCCCAAGCACCCCTGCAACCATGCCGGCTGCCCCGCATTGACCGAGCGCCGATACTGCGAGGCCCATGCGCCAACACACGCCAAGGCCGAGGCCTGGAGAACGACCACAGGATCATCCACGTCGAGGGGCTATGGAGCGGCCTGGCGTCGCCTGCGGAAGATGGTGCTGGCCCGCGACCCCGTGTGCGTGAGTTGCCATCGCCGGCCTTCGGAGCACGTCGACCACATCAGGTCCAAGGCCAGCGGTGGCGATGATGCCCTCGACAACCTGCGTGGCCTATGTGAGCCCTGTCACAACCGCAAGACGGCGCAGGACGGGCACAGCCGCAAGGCGCTCAAGCGCCTGTCGAACACGATCAGGCGGGCTGGTAAGCCTCGACCGTGACGGATGTGACGGCGGAGTAGGTGACCTGCACCTTACCCGCGCCGTCGTTGAACGCGGGCGGAACAGGGCCGATGATGCGGCTCTGACCGTTGGGTACCGCGACGACCTGGTTGGCGAGGGTCATGGCTGGGAACGTCCCATCGCCGGGCCGCGTGGGGTTGGGGCCGACGGCGAGTGTCACGTTGATCGATGAGCCTCCGCCGTTGTTGACGCGGATGAGCACGTTGCCGCGAGGGTTGAGCACGGCGTCACCGCCACCTGACGCGGATACGCCTGACGGATTGGTACCGGCGAGCGCCGGGACAACGGGAGTGATGTCGGCCATGAGCAGAGCCTCCAAGCGGCTTCCACGGGCCGCGACGACCAGACTAGACGTGGGATAGCACGCGGGCCAGCGACGCCGCAGGCGGGCTCCCACCGGCCGCCCTGGGGGGGTGGGGGGGGGCGTCGGGCGGGGGGGGGGGGTTGTGTTTTTTTGTTTNNNNCCCCCCCCCCCCCGCCGCCGGATACGCGCCCCTTTCCCCCCTCCCCCAACAGGCGGGGGCCCGCGGGGGGCGCGGCCCCCCCCCCGGGCGCCCCAGGGGGGGGGGGGGGGCCGGCGCCGCCGCGGGGGGCCCCCCCGGGCCCGCCGTGGGGCGATGGCGCGGGCGTTCGAGCGGGGGGGGGAGGGGGGGGTTTTTCTTGTGGAACCTGCTCGG
>DDSA01000057.1 GCA_002343715.1 Phycisphaerales bacterium UBA2402
CGGCGCGCGCGCCCCCCCCCGGCCGCCTACGCAGCGCGCGCCCCCCCAGCCCCCCCCCGCCCCCAGCACCCCCCCCCCACACCCTCCCCATCCAGCCCGACGCGGCGGCGGCCCAAAGAAACACACAGCGACAACCGACCGAAAACCCAAAAGACGGTCTCCAAGGGGAGGCGCCCCACCAGCCGTACCCACCAGAACAGCCGGTGGCGCTCGATCCAGGAAAGCCAACGGGAGAAGGCGAGGCCCTCAATGCTCTGCTTAAAACCGCTCTTGTTGTCTGCTATTAAGTAGCGCGCTACTATAAAAAAATATTCCTTTAGGAGCGTCGAGATGCCTAGAGTTGCCACCCCCGATGGTTCGAGCAAGTTCCAGCGCTACCGGGCGAACAAGTACCGGCAGGGCATGAGGCTGTTGCGGGTTTGGGTACCGAACCCGGCCGCGCCCGATTTCGTGGCGGAGGCGCGGCGCCAAGCGGCCTTGTTGCGTGGCGCCCCGGAAGAGCGCGAGGCGCTGGATTTCATCGAGGCCGCAGCTGATTTCGAGAATTGGAAGCCGTGAGACGGGGGGAAATCGTGACCGTGGCGGTGCAGGGAGATTATGGGAAACCCCGCCCGGCGGTGGTGATCCAGTCGGATTGGCTGGCCGAGACCGATAGCGTGCTAGTCTGCTTGCTGACGAGCACCGTGCGGGAGACGCCCCTGTATCGCCTCACCGTGCCGCCTACCCCGGAAACCGGATTGCGGCGGGTTTCGCAGGTGATGGTGGACAAGATCATGGCGGTCCGGCGCGACAAGTGCGGCCCTGCCATCGGATGCCTCGACGAGGCGGCCACGCTCGCACTCAATCGGTTGCTAGCACTGATCGTCGGCTTGGCCGATGGTTTTAGCTGATGCCCCAAGCACTCGATCCAACGATCCAATCTGACCTTCGCCAGTCGGCCAGGCCCCAACCTGATCCAGGACCCCGCGCGCCAATGGCCCTAGAACCGCCTAGAAGGCCGTTTCAGGCGTTTTCGGCCTTGGCCGGTATTTCTCTTCCCTTCCCCCTCGCTGGTGTCTCTCGGGTCGGGTTTCGGGCGTTTTCGGCGGGGAAGGTCGCGGGCTAGCTCTCGGAAGGTGAAGCCAGAGGGAGTCCCGGAAGGAATCGCAGAGGGGAGCCAGAGGGACGGTTACGGGAAGGTCACAAGCGGTAGTTATCCCCAGGCAGAAGGCAGTGGGAAGGCTTCATACCCGTTGCATCTGGCGATGCGGTCAAAAAGTGACCAGATCGACGGTAACGCTATGACAAATAACGGTAATTGTTGTTAAACAACGTACAACAGGCGTAAAATATTGTTTTACATTCCAATTTATTAACGAAAATTCAAAGAGTTGCCATGAGCGATCCCAAAGTGGAACCAACGAAACACGTCGGGCTTCGTCTGAGCGAAAGCATGGTGGCGGCGATCCGAAAATCGGGGCAAAACACGAGCGACTGGTTGCGGCAAGCGGCCCAGACCCGACTCGACCAAGAGCGAGGAAAGGACACCGCGCACGGCAAGCTCGAAAAGCAGATCGAGGGCCTGCAAAAAGAAGTGGCTCGGCTCCAGCAATCGGAGTCCATCGCGCAAGCCGCGCTGGCGGAAATGCGGAAAACCTTGGCGGCGATCCAGCAAAATCAAGTCGAGCTTCGTCGCTCGCTGGACCAGATCAACGCCGGCTTCGGCCACGCCTTCACCGCGCTCGGCCAGTCGCTGCTGGTCGCGCTGGGCCAGCAGTTGCGGGAACTGGTCAAGGCCCACGAAGAGCCGCCGAAGAGACCGCTACCGCCCCCGCTACCGAGAACCCGGCTTTAGGAGGACGAAGCGATGCAAGAGCCACCGACCCGCACCGATCCCCTGTTCGCGAAAATGAAAGCCGTGGAAGCCCGCGCCATCGAACGGTTAAAACGGCGGCGCACGCAAGAATCGCCGCCTTTTCCCCTGGAGGTTTCCGAAGTCTCTGCCGCCCCGCCACCGGCGGCCAAGGCGGTCATGCTGCCGATCTGGCCGGATGCGGTGCGAGCGGTGCCCAATGGCGTGCTGCGTTCCGCACTGTTCGGCGCCATCCGCAAGGGTGCCCGGCGCTACATGGAGCGCGAGCGCATCGCAGCGCTGGAAGGCATCGAGATTTACTATACCGGCCAGCGACTCGACCAGGGCGATCTGGATGTGTGGGAAATGATCCTGTACCTCGCTCGTCTCCAAGGTCTCGGCAACGAATGTCGGGCCACGGCGTATCAACTTCTCAAGGCACTGGGTAAAACCGACAGCGGTAAGAACCGAGACATTCTCGACCGCCGGCTCAGTCGCATGAAAGCGACTGGGGTTGATGTGCAGATAGGCCGATACGGCTACGAAGGAAGCTTGATCGACGAGGTTTACCGCGACAAAGAAACTCGGGAGTACGTCTTTCGGCTGAATCCTAAACTACGTGCCTTGTTCGAGCCGGACCAGTTTACCCAGGTCGATTGGGCAATGCGCCGTAAACTGGACGGCCAACCGTTGGCCAAGTGGCTCCACGGTTTTTATGCCAGCCACGCCAAGCCATATCCGGTCAGTGTTGCCAAGCTATGTGAGCTATGCGGGAGCGAGGCCGAGAGTTTGCGGCACTTTCGGGAGGACTTGCGCGAAGCGCTAGATGCCGTAGTGAAAGCCGGCATGGTGCAGGGTCAACCGTTCGGTTATGAGATTCGCGACGGCGACATCGTCCATGCTGACAAGACGCCCAGCCGAGCGCAGCAGCGGCACTTGGCGAAAAAAATCCGAAAGCCGCGCCAGCGTCGGCCTTAAGTACCGTTCTAGCACCGGCAGGATA
>DDSA01000155.1:0-429 GCA_002343715.1 Phycisphaerales bacterium UBA2402
GGTTGATCGCGGTCGGCGCGCCCGCGGGGGCCACGGGCGGAACGCTGGTCTACCAGCCCGCGGGTACCGCGTGGCGACCTCGTGACATGGTGGAGGCCGGCGCTGCCGGGCTTGGCCGCTCGCTGGCGATGGGCGGAAATGCCCTGGCGATAGGCGCGAACCCGGGCGTGCACGCGACGCTTCTCCACGCCCCGGATTGCAACGGCAACGGACTTCCGGACACGTGCGACATCCTGTCGGACCCGTCGATCGATGCCGATGCGGACGGGGTGCCCGACTCGTGCTTCATCGCCTGCGCCGCGTGCGCTGCGGATTTCGACAGCAACGGCGGCGTCGATGGGGCCGACGTTGAAGCCTTCTTCAGGGCGTGGGAAGACGCCCGGCCATGCGCCGACACCGACGGCAACGGCGGCATCGACGGCGGAGATG
>DDSA01000155.1:652-2455 GCA_002343715.1 Phycisphaerales bacterium UBA2402
CGGCGGCATCGACGGCGGAGATGTGGAGGCATTCTTTGTGCGATGGGAGGCGGGGTCATGCTGAGGATCATGCACACACAGACCGCGCTCGTGCTGGGCGCATTGGCGTCGGCGGCGCACGCGCAGTGCGAGTATCAATGGCTGCCCGGCGGGGGGCCGGTCCCCGGGATGTCGTCCACCGTGTACGCCATGCGCTCGTTCGACGATGGCCGCGGGCCGGCGCTCTATCTCGGTGGGTACTTCTCGGCCGCGCTGAATCAACCCCTCGGGGCACTGGCCCGCTTCGACGGGACGACCTTCGAGCCGGTCGGCACGCTTGGCCCCCGCGACTGCAGGGTGCTGGAGGTCTGGAACGGCGAACTCTGGGCCGGGGGGACCCGGTTCGGCGACGGGCTGGGGGGCGTGCCGGGCCTGGCGCGGTGGAACGGCTTTCAGTGGCTCCCGGTGCCGCGGGGCATGGGCGGCGCGGGGGACCTGCTCGTGACCGAGAGCCTCGCGGCCGGCCGGGGCGGGCTGGTCGTGTCGGGGATCAGCCGGTACATCTTCGGGCCGGACTCGACAACCACGCTGAGAACCGTCGCGGTCTGGAACAACGGGTGGCATTCGGGGAGCCGGCTCTGGACCCTCGAGAACTTCTCCACGCCGTTGTTCGAGTCGTGCAACGGCGATGTGTGGATGTACAACGGCTGGGGGGCCTTTCCCGAGGATGACTTCAAGCCCAATCCATCGTACTTTGACGGCACCGTCTGGCGTTCGGCGGTGCCGGACCAGGAGCACGTCCACTTCAATCCCGGCTGCCACACGATCACGTGCCACGATGGCCGCGCGGTGATGTACCTCGACGTGTCGTACAACGACCGCCCGCCGCTGCGGGGCGTCTATCAGTGGGAGAACGGTGCGCTCGTGCCGCTGGGCGACGACCGCGCCTATCGACCCGTTCGGCTTGTCTCGGCGGGAGGTCGGTTGCTCGACCTGCGCGACGACACGGTCAATGTCTTTGATCCCGTCACAGGGTGGACCCCGCTGCCGGGTCGGTTTTCCGCGCATGCTTCAGGCTGGACCCAACTGCTCGCGACGGGCGAGGCGGGCGGGCGGGTCTGGATCGGTGGACAGTTCGCCAGAGCGGGTGACGCCATGGCGTTCAATCTGGCCGGCGTGGGCGAATCGGGGTACACCGGCTTTCCGCACGGTTTCGACGAGCGTATCTCGTGCCTGTCCTGGGACGGGCGATCCCTCTTCGCCGCCGGCTATTTTCGGAACACCCCCAACGGTCCTGCGGAGAGTGTGGCCGAGCGCCGCGACGGTGTGTGGCGGGCGTTGGGCGCGGGGCTGCGCCGCGCGAATGGTCAACGGCCGCTGATCCAGCGGCTGGAGCCGTGGCGTGGCGGCCTGATCGCCACCGGCAACTTCGACCGCTCGGGGGACGAAACGGTGCCCAACCTGGTGATGTGGGACGGCGCGCGGTGGAGCGCCATACCCGGCGCACCCGCCTCGTCTGGAACTCCCTATGTTCTGGGCGACAGACTGATGATCTTGTACAGCGCCGGGGGAGCGTGGCGGGCGTCGCTGTGGGACGGCTCGACCTGGACTACCGCGCCCGCCTGGCCGACGACGCTCGGCATCACCAGCGCGGCGCGAGTGTGGCGGTCGGAACTCTGGCACGCGGGCACAACGGGCCTGCTGCACTTCTTTGACGGACAATCGATCCGAGCCGTGCCCGTGCGCAAGGGAACCCGCGCCGCGGGAGTCAACGCCCTCTCGGAGTTCAACGGGCGTCTGGTCGTGAGCGGCGATTTCGACTCC
>DDSA01000155.1:2694-2858 GCA_002343715.1 Phycisphaerales bacterium UBA2402
ATCGACGGCACACCGGTCCAGCGGTGCGCCGCCTTTGACGGGTCGGCATGGCGCGAGTTCGCGGGCGGGCCCGCGGCACCCCCGTGGGACCGCGCCCCCGTGGAGCACCACGGTTCGTTGTACGTGATCGTTCAGAGCAGCGTCTCGCCGTCGCAGATCCGGCG
>DDSA01000155.1:3112-3648 GCA_002343715.1 Phycisphaerales bacterium UBA2402
GGCCTCCGGTGGACGCAGTTCACAGGCCCATCGAGCGGGATCGCCGCGATGGTCTCGACCGACGACACCCTGGCCCTGGGAGGAACCTTCGTGCTCACGCCGGGCGGCGTCTCAACGTTTTTCACCGAACTCGCCCCCCCTCCCTCGGGCGGCGTCGGACGTGTCGAGACGGGCGGGCCGGTCTGCATCGGCGGCGAATGGTCGGCGCGAGCCGACACGCACGGGAACGCGGCGTGGACGTTCCGCTGGCATCTCAACGGCTGGCCGATCCCCGACGGGCCGACGCCCTTCGGCTCCGTCGTGGAAGGCGCCACAACGCCCGACCTGAGGATCATCGGCGCCGGCGCGGACGACCGCGGCTGGTTCGCCTGCGTCGTCACCGACGCCTGCGGACAGTCGTGGAGCAACCCGGTCACGATGGAGTTCTGCATCGCCGACGCCAACTGTGACGGCGGCATCGACGGGGGCGACGTGGAGGCCTTCGTCCTCGCGTGGCAGGGGGCCGACCCGCGCGCCGATGTCAACTTCGACGGCGG
>DDSA01000217.1 GCA_002343715.1 Phycisphaerales bacterium UBA2402
ATCGTCGCGGGGCTCTTCGGGCTGGGGCTCATCCGCGGCGAGCCGCTGCTCTCGCTCTTCATGACCGCCGTGAGCATGGCGGTCGCCGCCGTGCCCGAGGGATTGCCGGCGATCGTGACGGTGGCCCTGGCGCTGGGTGTGCGCCGCATGGCCAGGCGGCGGGCGTTGATCCGCCACCTGCCCGCGGTCGAGACGCTGGGCGCGACGAGCGTGATCTGCACCGACAAGACAGGGACGCTGACGGTGGGGCAGATGACGGCGCGGGCGCTGGTGGTGCCTGGAGCTGGGGGGGCCGAGTGCGGGTCTCGCGGTAGTACGATCTTGACAGCGCTGGACGTGTCGGGCGAGGGGTATGCGCCGGATGGAGCGGTGACGTGCGCGGGGAATGAGTTGACTGAAGAAGTGCGGGCCGCGGCGATGCGGCTGGCACGCAACCTTGCGGGCGTGAACAACGCGACGGTGATGGAGGAGAAGGGACGCTGGGAGGCCAGCGGCGACCCGACCGAGGCGGCCATGCTCATCGCGGCGGCGAAGGTCGGGCTGAAGCGCGAGACGCTGGATGCGGGTTCGCCGCGGCTGGCCGAAGCCCCGTTCGACTCCGACCGCAAGTGTGCAGCCGTGGTGCGGAAGGCGGATGCAGGTGCGGATGTGCTCGTCAACGGTTCGCCCGAGAGTGTGCTGGCGCTGTGTACGCACATTGCGGAGGCAGATGGCTCGCGGAGCATGACCGATGCGGACCGCGCGGCGATCGATGCGGCCAACGCGGACCTGGCCTCCAAGGGCCTGCGTGTGCTGGCCTGCGCGGCGAGGAACCTGCCGCAGAGCGAGGTTGCAGCGACAGTCGCCGATCCCAGCCCCGCGTCGCTTGAACGTGACCTGACTTTCGTGGGCCTCGTCGGCCTGCTTGACCCGCCGCGTGCCGAGGCTCGCGAGGCCGTCGCCAGGTGCAAAGCGGCGGGCATCCGCGTGGTGATGATCACAGGCGACCAGCCCAGGACCGCACTCGCCATCGCGCGAGACCTGGGGATCGCGAGCGAATCGGACGCGGCGCTCTCCGGGGCCGAACTCGGGGCGATCGATGATGCTGCGTTGCCGGAGCGTGTCGGGAGCACGGCCGTGTACGCGCGTGTCACCGCAGCCGACAAGCTCCGCATCGTCCGGGCGTGGCGCGAGCAAGGCGCGGTCGTCGCGATGACCGGCGACGGTGTCAACGACGCCCCGGCACTCAAGGGCGCCGATGTGGGCATCGCGATGGGTGCGTCGGGCACCGAGGTCGCCCGGCAGGCGTCCGACATGGTCATCACCGACGACAACTTCGCTTCGATCGTCGCCGCTGTCGAGGAGGGCCGCGGCGTCTACGACAACATCAAGAAGTCGATGCAGTTCCTGCTCGGGGGCAATGCGGCCGAGCTGCTCTACATGGGTGCTGCCCTGGTGGCCGGGCTGCCCACGCCGCTGCTGCCGATCCAGATCCTCTGGATCAATCTCGTGACCGACGGCCTTCCCGCGCTCTTCCTGGCCGCCGACCCTGCCCCACCGGGCGTGATGGAACGCTCCCCTCGCCCCCGCAACGCGGCGTTCATTGACCGCGCGTTCGTGGGCACGATGATCCTGACGGCGTTCCTCACGGCGGGCGTCGCGCTGGGCGTGTACCTCTACGGCCTCAAGTACCACGACGAGACAACGGCCCGCACCCACGCCTTCGCCGCGCTGGTCTTCGCCGAGCTGCTCCGCTCGTTCGGAGCCCGCAGCGAGACCGTGCCGATCTGGCGGATGGGCTGGCGCGACAATGCGATGCTGCTCGTGGTCGTCGCAGCATCGTTCGGCCTGCAGGTCTGGACTCACCACAACCAGACGCTCTCCTCGCTCATGAAGACCTCGACGATGGGGTGGGAGGAGTGCATCCCGCTTATGGCCGTGTCGTGCATCCCGTTGACGGTGCTCGAGCTAGTCAAGGTCCTGCGGACAACACGGAAGGAGCGTGGGTGATGGATAATGCAGTCGCGTTAGTGCAGGCATTCTTGAGACTGCACGGCTACCTCACGGTGACGGAGTTCCGGGTCGTGCGTGCTGCTCGAGGAGGCGGGCAAGAGTGTCTAACCGACCTGGATGTGCTGGCATTCCGGTTCGGCGAAGCATCGGGCCCGGGTGAGGCGATGCATCACCCGGCCGAGAGCGAAGCGAACGCGCTGCTCGGAATCGCCGGGGGCGTGCCCGACATGATCATCGGAGAAGTCAAAGAGGGGCGGGCCCAGCTCAACGACGCCGCCACCAAGCACGATGTGCTCACCGCGGCCCTCGAGCGGTTCGGCTGCTGCCGGCACAGTGACATCGACGGCATCGTGCATGAGCTGCTCCGCCACGGCAGGGCCCACACACGGCACGGCCACGGGGTTCGCCTGGTCGCCTTCGGATCGCTTCCGCCCGACGCTCCATCGCGCGGCGTCAAGGTCGTGCTTCTCGGCACGATCATCGACTTCCTTCGTGCCTACTCGCGACAGCACTGGGCACAGTTGCAATCCTCGGAGTCCAAGGACCCGGGACTTAGTTTCCTGATGACACTCGAGAAGGCCGAGCGCGGGCGCCGCGCCCGGGCCGCATCCACTGGTTCCACAAGTTTGAAAGGAGATCGCTCATGAATCGCTCTCGCACTTCGTTGATCGGCCTCGTCGTTGGTCTGGCGTTGTCTGCGTCGGCGCTCGCCCAGTCGCAGCCTCCCGCGGGCGT
>DDSA01000106.1:0-62394 GCA_002343715.1 Phycisphaerales bacterium UBA2402
GGGTCGAACGCCCGCCCGCACATCGCGTAGTTCCCCGCGCCGTACGACCCGCCCAGGATCACCACGATCTTCGGCACCACGCTGTTGCTCATCGCGTTCACCATCTTCGCCCCGGCGCGGATGATGCCGCCCTGCTCGCTGTCACGCCCCACCATGAACCCGGTGGTGTCGTGCAGGAACAGGATCGGGATCTTTCGCTGGTTGCAATCCAGAATGAACCTCGCTGACTTGTCGGCGCTGTCGTCGTAGATCACCCCCGGCATCTGCACCGCCTTGGTCGGCCCGCCCTTGCCCCCCGGCTGCGTGCGGGTCACGATCTTCTTCTGATTCGCCACGATCCCGCAGGCGTGCCCGCCGATCCGCGCGTACCCACAGACCACGCTCTGGCCGTATTCCGACTTGTATTCATCCCAGTCGGGCGCAAGGCTCTCGTGACCGTCGGCGTTCCGCACCGCCCGCGCATCGACCAGGCAGGCGATCACCTCTTCCACGTCGTACTGTGCCCCCGGCTTGTCGGTGAAGACATCGTACAACCGGTCGCCGCCGTGCAACGCCGGCGGCACGCCCCTCGCGGAAAGCGGGGCCGCGCCGTACTTGCCCGCCAGCGCCCGCAACCGCTCGATGCACGCCGCATCATCTTTCTCCCGGAAGTCGATCGTGCCCGAAATCGCCGCGTGCATCTCCGACCCGCCGAGTTCCTCGTCCGTAACCTCCTGTCCGATGGCCGCCTTCACCAGCGCCGGCCCCGCGAGGTACAGCCCGCTCCCCTCGGTCATCAGGAGCGTGTCGCAGAGGACCGGCAGATAGCCGCCCCCCGCCACGCAGTACCCCATGATCGCCGCGATCTGCGGGATGCCCATGGCGGAGATGACCGCGTTGTTCCTGAAAATCCGCCCGAAGTCGTCGGTATCCGGGAAGACGTCCTCCTGCATCGGCAGGAAGACACCCGCCGAGTCCACCAGGTAGAGCAGCGGCAGGCGCGCCGCCATCGCGATGGTCTGCGCCCGGATGATCTTCTTGCACGTCATCGGGAAAAAGGCCCCGGCCTTTACGGTGGCGTCGTTGGCGATGATGATGCACCGCCGCCCCTGCACCACCCCGATGCCCGTGACAACCCCCGCGGCGGGAGCGCCCCCCTGCTCCTTGTACATCTCGTGAGCGCACCAGAGACCCAGTTCCTGGAAGAACGTGCCCGGATCGATGAGCAGCCCGATGCGCTCGCGCGCGGTCAGGCGGCCCTTCTCGTGCTGGCGGTCGATGGCGGACTTCCCACCGCCTTGACGGATCTTCTGCTCGGTCTTGACGAACTCGGCCGCGAGATCGCGGAGCGTGGTGGCGGCGGTGGACATGCGGCGGGAGGGTACACCCCCGCCGTCGGCCCCGGCATCAGTTGCAGCCACCGTTCTCCCACGCCGCGAAGAAGGCGTCCACATCCCCGCCGTCGATGCCGCCGTCGCAGTTCACGTCCGCCGCGGGTTCGCCGGCGCTCCACGCGTCGAAGAAGGCGTCCACATCCCCGCCGTCCACGCCGCCGTCCTGGTTGTAGTCCGCGGGGCAGGGGGGCAGGATGATGACGATGAGGTCGTCCGTGGCGGCGTCGCCCCGGTTGTCGGTCACAGTCAGCCGGATCGTGTGCGTACCGACCGGGATGGAAGCAACCACCGAGGCCGATGGTCCGCTGGCGATCAGATCGTCCCCCGGCATGAAGGCCCATCTGTAGTTGGAAATCGTGCCATCGGGGTCCGAACTACCCGAACCGTCGAGCGTGACCGATTCCTCTCCGCTGCAATCGCTGTCCACCAGATCCGTCTGGTCGGGTCCCGCATCGGCGATCGGCGGTTGGTTCGCGCCGGACACCACGGTCATCACCACCGTGTCGGTCGCGGTCGCGCCGTCATCGTCGGTCACGGTGAGTTCGATGGTGTGAACGCCCACGGCGAGCGAGACCATCGATGTCGGCGAGGAGGATGAGGCCAGCGTCACGGCGCCCTCTTTCCAGAGGTAGTTGGTGATCGTTCCATCGGGATCGTTACTCCCGCTGCCGTCAAGCGTCACCACTTCCGCGCCGCTGTTGTCGGTGTCGGTCACGGTCTGGTCGGACCCGGCGTTGGCGGTCGGCGGCTGGTTGGCCACTGCCCTCGAACCCGGCTCGCCCGCGGCCTGCATCAGGCGGTAGCCGGTCGCTCCCGGCTGTTGGGCACGCGTCCAGTAGTAATACGGCACGCCCGGTGTCGCCGTGGTGTCGTCAAAGGAGAGCACGCCCGCGCCCAGCGTGGCGATGGTGGTGGCGAACTGCGGATTGTCGATGGTGCCCCGCGCCACCTGGTACCCCGTCGCGTCGTTGATCACGCCCGGCCAGGTGATGCGCACCTTGTCGGTGAACGTGCCGTCGCTGGCATCGCAGGACAGGTCGGTCGTCGCCGCCGTGATGGAGAGCGTGTAGGCCTGCGGCCCCTGCACCACCCCGCTGGCATAGACCCGCACGGTGAAGTCGCCCGCCGGAGCGACCAGAAGGCCCGTGATCGTCTCGGCGCTGCCCGCTCCTGTGGCGTTCACCGAGCGGTAGGTCGCCGTGCCGCTGGCGCTGCGCACGTCCAGGGCGAGGTTCACGACGGCCAACGAGTTGGTCGTGGCCCACGACCCGCTCTGGCAATCACCGCTCTGCGGCGCATCCCCGTAGGTGCTGCCGTTGGGCGTGACCGTCACGGTCACGAGGCGGGGTTGATCCAGTGTCGCCTTGAAGTAATCCGCGTCGAACGGGTCCGAAATGCTCAGCAGCGATGCGCCCGCCGGCGCGGGCGCGGGCACCGGGCCGAGCGTGAGCGTCACGCCAGGCGTGAGTGTTCCCAGCACGGACGCCGTCGCCGCGGTGGCGTTGGGCTCGTAGGGATCGCCGTAGAGCGACTGGGCGGCGCGGATATCGTCCTGCTGCGGGCCGTCGTACGCGTTGTTGATGTACGGCTCCATCAGTTTCCACGTCCCCGCGCCCGTCCCCAGCGGGCAGACGTGCGCGATGCCGAGGCCGTGCCCGTGCTCGTGGGCCACGACGTTGCGCAGGAAACGGTGACTGTTACTCGATGACTGCCACGACTCCCAGCGGTCCAGCACCATGTCTCCACCGCCGGAAGGGAACTGGTTGTACGCCAGCACCCCGCCCGCGCTGTCGATGCGCTTCATGGCGATGCGGATGTCGCCCCGCGTCGCCGACCCATCGCTGCCCCACGCCGCACCATCGTCCCACTCGCTGGTGCCGTTGCGGACACGCACGTACGTGATTCCCGTCAGCGCCTGCCAGCGGTCGAAGACCTGCTGAAAGCGCGAGATCCACAGCGCCCGGTTCGCCGCGCCGAACTGTGCATCCAGCCGGGCGAAGAGTTCGCTGTTTCCCGCCGGCTCGTTCTGAACGTTCCCGCCGGGGAGAGCCACACCGTCGGGCACGAAACTCCATGTAATTGTCACCGGGTTCGTGCCCCAGCGGCTGCCCTGCGTCTGGAACCGCTCGGCGTACCCGCGCATCACACGGTCGAGTTGCTCCATGACCTCCTTGCTCGGAGGGTCCTTGGGGTCATAACACGCGATACCGCGCGCGGGGTCAAGGGGGTTGCCGCCGCCGATGGGCCAAGCCGCTTCTTCCGCGGCGAAGACGGCCCACGCCGACCGCCCATCCTGAAAGTAGACGTTGCACGCCGGATAGTTCAGACCGAAGTTCGGGTTGCGATACAGATCCGCCGCGACACAAACCCCCGCTCCCAGCAACACACCGATGATGGTGATCAAACGTGAACTCATGCTACCTCCCTAGGGGGTCAATGTCAGAACTCGGTGAAGAAGACCATCCGGAATCTCCCATCCAGAATCGGCCCTCCCGGGAACGAACCCCAGCGGGACCCTCCAAACTTCGGAGCAGGCCGATGCCGGTCGGGATGAACGAGGTGAATCATCGCCGCGCGTCCCCCGAATCGACGAACGCCGATCCGGTCGCGCGAACTCTTCCTCCTTCAATCATTCGCACGGACGAATGCCGGAGGTGCAGCCTGCTTGAAGTAATAATCCGTCCGAGAGGAATCGAGTTATCGAACCATCATCACGATTGCTCTCTCATTCAACAGTCGGCTCGGATTTCTCATCGGATTCGGGCACCGTTGCCGCCGCCACCACCGCGTCACCTTCATTGAGCGAAACGACGCGCACACCCATGGTCCCCCGCCCGCATTCACGGATCTCCGAAGCCGGCACACGTACGAGTTGCCCGCCGCGCGAGATCACCACCACATCGTCGGTAGCCCGCACACCCAACGCCGCGACCGAGGGTCCGTTGCGGTCTCCGGCCTTGATGTCGGCGCGGCCCTTGCCGCCGCGGGACTGCGAGCGCATCGGCCCGCTCTCGGGCTGGACACGGTATTCGTCGATGGGCGTGCGCTTCCCGTACCCGTTGGCCGAGATGGTGAGCAGGCACAGTGAAGGATCGGTCGTGACGCCCGGATCATCCGCATCGGCTCGTTTCATCGGGATGGCCACGACGCCGATGACCTCATCACCCTCCTCGAGTTCGATGCCCTTGACACCCGCCGCGGGACGGCCCATGAGGCGGGCGTCGTTCTCATCGAAGCGGATGGCCATGCCCTGAGCCGTGGCGAGCAGGATGTCATCGGTGCCCGCCGTGACCGTGACGTCGAGCAGACTGTCGCCTTCCTTCAGCCCCACCGCGATCAATCCGCCCTTGCTGACGTTGCGGTAGTCTTTCAGCGGCGTGCGCTTCACGATGCCCTGCCGGCTGGCGAAGGTGAGGTAATGGCTCCCTTCCTCGAAATCCTTGACCGCGAGGTAGGCGCAGGTGCGCTCCCCCTCGCGCAGGTCGATCAGGTTGATGATCGCGCGGCCCACGCTGGTGCGCGACATCTCCGGGATCTCGAAGACTTTCATCTTGAAGACCCGGCCCGTGTTCGTGAAGCACAGGAGATCATCGTGCGTGCTGGCGATGAAGACGTGGGCGATGAAGTCCTCGTCCTTGCTGTCGCCGGCGCGGATGCCTTTGCCGCCGCGTCCCTGCTGGCGGTAGGTGTCCAGCGGCACGCGCTTCACGTACCCGTGGTGCGAGATCGTGACCGCCACATCGGTGACCGGGATCAGTTCGGCGATCTGGATGTCCGCGTCGGCATCGTCGATGCGTGTCCGCCGTGCGGACTTGTACTTCTCGCGCATCTCGGCGCAATCGTCGAGGATCATCCGCAGGATGCGTGCCGGGTCGGCGAGGATCGCCTCCAGACCCTCGATCTCCGATGAGACAGCGTTGTATTCAGAAGCCAGCCGCTCGATCTCCAGGCCCACGAGTTGGATCAGACGCATCGCGCCGATCGTCTCCGCCTGCACCCGTGTGAGGGCGACGCCGCCCTGCGCTTCGGCCAGTTGAAGGCGGTTCTTCAGCCTCGCGGGCAGTAGTGCCGCGTGCGGGTGCCCCGGCGGGATACGGAACCGCCGCCGCATCAGCCGCTCGATCGCTTCCTCGCGTGTCACGCTCTCGCGGATCTCGCGGATGACCGCGTCGATGTCGCACACCGCGTAGATCATGCCCTCCAGGACGTGGGCCTTTTTCTTCGCCTCACGCAGCAGGTACTCCGTCCTCCTCCGCAGCACATCGTGCCGGTGGTCGATGTAGCAGCCGATCATCTCCGGCAGACTCAGCGTCTTGGGCTGGTTCCGGACCAACGCGATATTCTGGATCGAGTACGTCTCCTGCAGCGGTGTGAACTCGTACAACTGTTTCTCGGCCACACGCGGGTCGCCGCCCTTCTTCAGTTCCACCACAATCCGCGTGGTTGCTTCGCGCCCCGATTCGTCGTTCACGTACGACACGTCGGACACCTTCTCCTCTTCCGCGGCGTTCTTCACCGACGCGTACAGCGTCCCCTGGCTGGACATGAAAGGAATTTCGTCGATCACCACGCGCTGCCTGCCCCCCGCCTTGTCGATGTCCTCGACATGACAGGTGCCGCGGATGGTGATCTTCCCGCGGCCCGTGAGATAGGCCTCGATGATGCCGCGCCGGCCCAGGATGACGCCGCCGGTGGGGAAGTCCGGCCCTTTGATCCCCTGCCTGACGATCGCGCCGTCCTCGCCGACAACGTCCTTCATCAGTTCATCCAACCCGATCTCCCGCTCCGCCAGCCTGGCCTCGACCACGCGGATGATTGAATCAAAGACCTCGGTCGGGTTGTTCGGCGGCAGGTTCGTGGCGATGCCCACGGCGATGCCGGTGCCACCGTTGATCAGGAGGTGCGGGAACCTCCCCGGCAGCACCATCGGTTCCAACAGACGCTCGTCGTAGTTGGGTTTGAAGTCGACGGTGTCGAGCTTGATGTCGGCCAGCATGTCCACCGCCGCGCCTGTCATGCGGGCCTCGGTGTACCGCATGGCCGCGGGCGGATCGCCCATGATGGAGCCGAAGTTCCCCTGCGAATCCACGAGGGGCACACGCATCCTCCATTTCTGCGCCAGAATCACCATCGTGGGATAGATCACCGCCTCGCCGTGCGGGTGGTAATCGCCCGAGGTGTTGCCGCAGATCTTGGCGCACTTCAGATGCTTGCGCCCGGGGCGGAGGTTCAAGTCGTTCATCGCCACCAGGATGCGCCGCTGGCTGGGCTTCAGCCCGTCACGGATATCGGGCAAGGCCCGGTCCATGATCGTGCTCATCGCGTAGGTGAGGTAACTGTCCTTCAGTTCACGCTGGATGTCCAGGTCCGCGATCCGCTCTCCAACAGCGCCACCGCCGGCACCGCCGAGTTCAGTGTCCGGGGAATAGCACGGCAGCCGCAGGATTCCGTTCATTCCATATTGTAGAAACCCGAGCGGTCCGAGGGTGGTCCGTTTCTCCCGGTCGGCGATACCCGCCAACGCATCAAACCCCCTCTCGAATCTCCATCTCGTCGATGCGCCTCATGGCTCATCGATGGACCGTCCACGCGAATCCGATCCGTTCTCGGAACTCTTCCCGCCACCCGTTCATGACGATATCCTTCCGTGATGCGCCGTTGCACCCTTCTTCTCGCGGCACTCCTGTGCCTTGCGGCCCCTGCCGCCGCCATTACGTCCGGCCGCCCACCCGCCCAAACCGACCGTCGCTTCGACGCCGTCGCCGGGTTCACTCGCACCGAGTGGGCGGGCATCAACAACGTCTTCGGCAATGCGGTGCTGATCTCTCCTGACCGCATCGTGATTCCGCGCCATCTCATCAATGAGCAGTTCCGGAACCGCGCTTCGGTGGACGGCGCGCCCGCCGAGTACACCGTGCGTTTCCGCCGCCGTCCCGATGGTGGCCTGGGCGATCTCGCCGATCTATCCACTTTTCATCATGTACGCATCAGGGAGTGGGTTTTCCCCGCCGGTCGAGCCGAAAAGGACGACATCGCGATCGGCGTCCTCGAAACACCCGTGCTGCACATCATGCCCATGGTGATCGACTTCAATCCCCGAGTGAACGCCAAGACGCCGATCCTGCTCGCATCATGGGGCCCAGAGTCCCCACCAACCGGCATCGTGCCCAAGGGTCGCCTCCTGATCGGTGAAGTCAGGCTTCGATCCGCCGGCTCGGTGATGAAACTCGCCCCCAAGTCCGCCCAGATGCCCACCGAAGTGGTGCGTCACGATTCCGGCTCACCCATCTTGGCGATGAGCGGGAGTTCAGTGCGGATGATCGGCTTTGTGTCCACGACCGTCGGAGGTCCGGCCCTCAAGGCGCACGCCAACACCCGCCTTTTCCCGAAGGCCCGCCGATAGCACCGTTCATGATCCGGCGAGGTTCAATCGTCGCCCAGGGGCAGCCGGCCGAGGAATAACTCCGCAGCGCGGCGGGTGTCTTCGCCTATCGCCGCTGCTTCTTCGCGCAGGTCGTCCTCGATTCCACGCACAAAGGCCACGGGCACCGCGGGTTTCGCGGCACCGATCGTGTCGGGCTTCATCGTCCCGGAGGTCTTCCAGATCGGAAGTCCCCACACCAGAATCCCGATCGCCGCGGCCAATGCGAGACGCAGTGGCCACGCGGGCATCGAACGTTGGCGGCGACGATGATACCGACGCGATTCAATTTCAACCAGTACCCTTGTCCGAACCTCACCGGAGGGCTTTCGCCACGGAAGGCGTTTCGCATCGGCGAGTTCGGCATCGACCATGCCCTGCTCGTCCATCTCCGCCCGAGCCCTCGAGGTTCGATCCACGCGATCATCCAGCACGCGGGTCGTGCGCAGCACGCGACCGATGTCCCAGGGAAACTTCACTTCGCACCCCCTGCGCCCGATGGCACTCCCGATATCGGTTCCTCCTCAATAAGCACGGTTATCTCAGGCGCTTCTGTGAGTGGCTCGGTCCACGCGGGCAGCCCCACGCCTGTCTCGCGGGCCTTTTCCGCCAGCATCTGCCTCGCTCGGAAGAGACACACCCGCACACCCACGTGCGTCTTGCCCAAAACCTGCGCGATCTCGCCGATACCCATGTCCTCCGCGTAGCGAAGCCAGAGGGCGGTGTGCTGCTCGGGCTTGAGGGCCGCCGCGGCCAACAGCCACAAGTTGCCGCCATCTCGCACATCCCGCTCCGCATCGCGCCCATCCGGGGGCTGGGTACGCACCTGCTCATCGTTCTCGAGGTGGGCGGTGGGACGGCTGCGCCGATGCTGGCTCACCGCCAAGCGGCTCGCGATCGTGAAGAGCCAGGTGGAGAATCGCCACGTAGGGTCGTAACTCTCGATTCGTTCCCATGCCCGAACAAAGGCTTCCTGCGTCAGATCCTCGGCGTCGGTCCGGCTGGACACACGACGCAGAAGAAAGTTGTACAGTCGGGCCTCAAACCGAACGACCAGTTCGTTGAACGCCGCGAGATTCTCTCGGGCCGCCAGCAACGCCAACTCTTCGTTCGTACGCTGCGAAAGGGGCACCTGGACAGGCGGCCTGGAGGTTGTTTCGGTCTTGCGCGGCATGCTCAACTTCTGCGAACTATAGCCCTCAACGCTTGGAATCCCCCTTGGCTTTCGGACCTTCCGCTCCGCCTTTCTCCACGTGCTCGACCGCACGCGCTTCGCGTCGCTTCTCTTCCATCAGGTCGTAGACGGCGATCACCGTTTTGGCGTCATGCCGCGAGGATACGACGCAGCGATCTTCCTCCGCCACGATCGTGACCCCGCTCACCAGATCGCCCACCGCCGCGCTCTCTTCCGGTTGATCCGCCGCGGTCAAGGCCATGAATGCCAGCACTCCCTGCGCCAACTGCCTGATCTTCAAGGCCGACTTGTGATCCGCCGCGCCGATCGTGGCGCGCCCGTACACCGTGTCGCCGGGCGAGCCGGGATCACGCCCCACATCCAGCACCAGCGACCGCGCCTCGCGGAGCAGTTCCGCGTTGGGCCGCTCCTCGCCGGGCGCGTTCATGTCCCCCGCCGAGACAAAGAGAAATGAGTTTGCCCCGGGTTCGCCCGGGGGACGCGGGCTCTCGGGCATCACCTTCTCACCGTGCAACGCCCGCGAGACCGCGCCCATCCCGATGTCCAGCGCCCGAACACTGTCCGCGAGAATCACCAGTTTGTCGCTCGCACGCAGCCCTTCACGCTCCGCGGCGTAAAACGTCTTATGACGGGACTTCCACGAATGCACCCGGAACCCGTCCCGCTCCACCGTCGTCAAGTCGCACCGATCCGCGCGGGCCAGGCCGGCCCCGATATCTCCACACCCCGCGATCGTCAATACCGACACCACATCCCCCGGTTTCCCGGGGAGACCGAAGACCGTCAACCCTCGCAGGTCGCTTCGGGGGCAGAGCCCAAAATCCCGGCTCATCCGCGCGAACGGCTGCCTCGGATCGCGCGACATCCGCTCCACCAGGTGTCGTCCGACCGGGCTTTGAAGTGCTGACTCGATATCGACATGAACCACCCAGCGAGCCTCCGGATGAACCAGCGACCGATCCAACGGTCCTGCCGTGGCCGCACAAACAGGCCACAGCGCCGCCATCGCAGCCAGCCAAACGTGATGAAATGCCGACAATCTCATCGTGTTCCCTGCCCCGTTGGGGCAACTCCTTCATACCGATGAACGGGCAAGATGTTACCGCATGAGCACTGGACTTCACGGGAACATCAATACCATACATAGTACGAACATCAATCGCCGATTGGACAACGCGCACACGATACTCTCTGATGCATGAATTCACCCCTCACGGATGAGCATATCCGAAGAATCGCAGCACTCAGCCACCTTCGGATCAGTGATGCCGAAGTCTCGCACTACCGCGACAAACTCGGCGCGATTGTGGAGTACGTCAATCGTCTGACTGAACTCGATCTCCGCGGCGTCGAGCCGCTTGTCCATATCGGTGATGCGGTGAATCGACTCCGTGATGATGCGCCAGGCCCGGTTTTAGCAACCGAAGTCTTGATGCGGATGGCTCCCGTCGCCGCACCGCCGTATGTCGTCGTGCCCAAGGTCATCGGCGATGGGAGCAGCGCGTGATGCCCGCGATCCGATCGACGATCGCCGGGGCAACATCCTTACCGGGGAGCGCGACCGCCGCGGCCCGGGAAGCACGCCGCATCAACCCGGCGCTCAACGCTTTTCTGCAGATCTTTGAACCCGGTGAATCAAGGCCCGGCCCGCTCTCAGGGGTGCCCATCGCCATCAAGGACAACATCTGCATCGGCCCGGATCTCTCTGTGCCCGGCGACGGTCGCGGGTACGCAGGACGCACCACCGCGGCCAGCCGGATGCTCGAACACTACGAGTCCCCCTACACCGCTACGGCTGTACAGCGCTTGCTCGATGCCGGCGCGGCGATCATCGGCAAGACCAACCTCGACGAGTTCGCGATGGGCTCTTCGACGGAGCACTCCGCCTTCGGACCAACACGCAATCCGTGGGACCTGTCGCGTGTTCCGGGCGGATCCTCGGGCGGCTCCGCCGCCGCGGTCGCGGCGGGTATTGTCCCTGTGGCACTCGGTTCCGACACCGGCGGCTCGATCCGTCAGCCCGCGGGATTGTGCGGCGTCGTAGGGGTCAAGCCGACGTACGGCCGCGTCAGCCGATACGGCCTGATCGCCTTCGCCAGCAGCCTCGACCAGATCGGCATCTTTGCCAACTGCATCGACGATGCCGCGACGGTTCTCTCCATCATCAGCGGGCCTGATCCGATGGACGCGACGAGCGCCGATCGCCTTGTACCCGATTGGACATCAACCGCGCCGATCAACGGGCTTCGCATCGGGGTTCCGCGGCAGACCCGCAGCAGCGCCAATCACCCGGGTGTCGCCGCCGCGTTCGAGGAGGCCCTTCGCGTCTGCGGCTCGTTCGGGGCCGAGATCGTCGACATCGACCTGCCCCTCACCGATCACGGCATCGCGGCGTATTACATCGTGGCCGCCGCGGAAGCGTCGTCGAATCTCGCCCGGTTCGACGGGGTTCGATACGGCCGTCGTGCTGAAACGCGGCCGGGGGAGGTTCTCGCCGATTTGTACGCACGCAGCCGCTCGGAGGGGTTCGGGACGGAAGTCAAGCGCCGCATCATGCTGGGCACCCACGTCCTCAGCAGCGGGTATTACGATGCGTATTACGCCACAGCGCTCCAGGCCCGCCGCCGCATCCTCGCCGATTTCACCTCGGCCTTCAACGATCAGGGATGCCACTGCATCGCCATGCCCGCCAGCCCGGGGCCGGCATTCCGGCTCGGTGAGAAGACCGATGACCCGCTCTCGATGTACCTTGAAGATGTCTACACGGTGGGCGTCAATCTCGCAGGACTTCCCGCGCTCGTCCAGCCCATGGGCTTTGTGGCTCCGCCCTCCCTGGCGGGGCGGGCCGATGCCAGCGCGGGGCTCGGGGGCGGCCCTCTCCCTGTGGGCCTGCAACTCATCGCGCAGGCATTTGACGAATCCACGCTCTTCCGCGCCGCACGGATGTATGAGCGAGCCACCGACTGGCACCTGCACACTCCGCCCCCCGTCTGAACCGTCATCAACACAGAAGGCCGCGGCCGCCCCCCACGAAGGAGACACGGCCGCGGCCTGCGTTGTCGATCATGCACTCGCCGAGATCACTCGTCCGTGAGGGTGGCCTCGTGCTTGTCGGGTCCGCCCTTGGGATCACGAGGCTCGGCCTCGACCGACTTGCTGAGTTCCTCAACGCTGGGCAGAGTGAACTGCTCAAGGGCGGTGAAGAACGCCTCCAGATCGGCGCCGTCCACGCCGCCGTCGAAGTTCAAGTCGCCGGCGGCCCCACCCTCGGACCAGACCGCGAACATCGGGATGATGTCGTACTTGTTCAGTGTGCCATCGCCGTTGACATCGGCGGCCAGCGCCCGGTAGAAGGCTTCGATGTCATCCCCGTCCACGCCGCCGCTGCCGTCGACATCGGCGATGGGCAGGCCCGCCTCCCACGCCCTCATGTAGGCGTTGATGTGCAGTTCGCGGACGAGACTGTTGTCGAAACCACCGTCCGGGATGGTGCCGCTGTCGGGGGTGCCGCCCGCGAAGGCGAAACCGCTGGAGAGGACGAGAGAAGAGAGGCTCAACGCGAAAGTCCGGTTCATGTGATGCTCCTTGCCGTGTTCGACGCACGCTCCGTCCGTCAGATCGGGATCGGGGTCCCACGCCCCGCGAGTGTTTGGCCGTCTTCATGGTCCGGCGTGCGTTCTCACAAGACAGCCCTTCACACCAGCGGTGTGCGCGTTGATCACGCTATTTTTCTCGAATGAAGATACACACAGTTCAGCGCGCCGTCATCATCGCGCCGTGTCTATCACGCGCCTGTTCGCGCGCTTCAACTCGCGCGCGAAGAACGTCTCGCCGACGGTCGGAGCGCGGGCCGATCGTTCGCGGTCGATGCCGCCGCGCCGGTCTCCGGCGGTGTGATGCCCAACCGCCGCCGCAGGACCGCCAGCAGCGTCGCCGGCTCGAGGTACCCATCCGGCGGGCGAAAATACACCTCGCACAGACCGCCCGCTTCCTTCGGCGGGAGTGAACGCACTGTGGCGCCCGATGCGGCACCCGCCGCCGCGCTGCGCTGCAGCGCGGCCGTAACCGGGCCGCCATCCTTGCACAGGAAAATCACGTCTCGCTCGCGGATGGTGCATGTCCTGACGCCAAGCGCCGCGAGCGCGATCCGGATCTCGGCAAGTTCAAAGAGCCGTTCCGCCGCCGTGGGCGGCGCCCCGTAGGCGTCTTTCAGGTCCTTGCGGAGCAGCGCCAGTTGCTCCGGCGTGGCCGCCATCGCGAGTCTGCGGTACGCCTCGAGCCTTCGGGCCTCGCTGGGGATGTAGGTCCTGGGAATCAGCCCGCCCGCGCCGATCTCGACGCTCGTGGCCCCCGGCTTCTCCGCGACCTTCTCGTTGCGCAGTTCCACCACCGCCTCCTCGAGCAGGTGGCAGTACATCTCGTACCCCACCGCCGCGATATGGCCGGACTGTTCCGCCCCCAGGATGTTTCCCGCGCCGCGGATCTCCAGGTCGCGCATGGCGATCTTGAACCCGGCGCCGAGCATCGAGAACTGCTCCAGCGCCTTGAGCCGCTTCTGCGCAACCTCCTTCACGGTGCGGTCGGGCGGGAGCAGCAGATAGCAGTACGCCCTGTGCTTGCTCCGGCCGACACGTCCCCGCAACTGGTGCAGGTCGGCAAGGCCGAAGCGGTCGGCATCGTTGATGAGCATGGTGTTCGCCGTGGGAATGTCGATGCCGCTCTCGATGATCGTCGTCGCCACCAGCACATCCGCCTGGCGTCGGATGAACTTGAGCATCACTTCTTCCAACTGGTGCGGGGGCATCTGCCCATGCCCGACCACGATCCGCGTCCCCTCGGGACACAGACGTCGCACATTGTCCGCGACACTCTGGATGTCATGCACGCGGTTGTGCACGAAGTAGACCTGCCCCTCGCGGGCCAGTTCGCGCTCGACGGCGCGTTTGACACGGACCTCGTTGTACGGGAAGACCTCCGTGACGATCGCCCGCCGGTCCGCCGGTGCCGTGGTCAGGCTCGAGATATCCCGGATGCCCAGCATCGCCATGTGCAGCGTCCGGGGGATGGGCGTGGCCGAAAGCGTCAGCACATCCACCGTCAGACGCAGCCGCAGCAGGCTCTCCTTGTGCTCCACGCCGAAGCGCTGCTCCTCGTCCACGATCACCAGCCCCAGGTCGGCGAAGACCACGTCCTTTGACAGGAGCCGGTGCGTGCCGATGATGAGGTCCACGCGGCCTTTCCTCAACTCATCGAGAATCGCACGCGCTTCGCCGTCGCTCTTGAACCGGCTTACGCTCTCGATCCGGAAGGGGTACCCCGCGAAGCGCGATCGGAAGGTGCGTTCGTGCTGCTCCGCCAGCACCGTCGTGGGCACCAGCACCGCCACCTGCTTGCCGAACTCGCACGCCTTGAACGCCGCCCGGATCGCCAGTTCCGTCTTGCCGAAGCCGACATCCCCGCAGATCAGCCTGTCCATCGGCCGCCCTCGGAGCATGTCCTTCTTGATTTCCGAGAGCGCCGCCAGCTGATCCGGCGTCTCTTCGTAAGGAAACTCCTCCTCGAACTCGGCCTGCCACGGCGTATCGGCGGGGTAGGCGATGCCGGGCATGTGCTCCCTCGCCGCACGAACCCGGAGCAACTCCGCCGCCAGGTCGCGGACGCTCTCGGCCGCGCGTTCCTTCTGGTTCTGCCACTTCTGCCCGCCCAGCACCGACAAGGGCGGCTTGCCCGCGAACCCGCCGATGTACTTCTGCACCCGGTCGATGTGAACCGCGGGAACGTGCAGTTTGCTCTTCCCGGCAAACTCCAGCGTGAGGTACTCCTCGGGCTCCACCGCTTTCTTGTCCAGCGGTGAACGCCCCGCCGCGGGGACCTCGCGCGGGGTCATCACTTTCAGCCCCTCGAACCGCGCGATGCCGTGGTCGCGGTGGACCACGAAGTCGCCGGGCGCGAAATCGAGGAACGTGTCCATCGCGCGCCCCGCCCGCAACCGCCCGGCGCGTCGCCGCACCGTGAAACGGTTGACCAGTTCGTGGTACGGCACGAAGGCCGTGGTTGCCTCGGCATTCAACGACGAAGGAGTGCGCCAGACGAATCCGCGGTGCAGATAGACGGTGCGTGCTTCGATGACAGCCGATGAATCCGTCGCGCCGTCGCTCGCGGCTTCCAGCCCGCCGCGGAGGGCGGAGACGCCGAGCAGTTCGGCCAGGCGGTGCCGCTCGCCCTCGTTGGTGCAGCATACCACAACCCGCGATCCCGCCGGAGGTGCGCCGATGGCGTGCAACTCCGCCACGGCTTCCGCAAGGTCTTTGGAAAATGCGGGCAGAACACCCATCCCCAGATCGATGCGTATGTCTGCCCCCGTCGCCCCGGCAGAGAACTGGTTGAGTTCCGCGACGCCTCGGAACCGCGACTCGATCAACCGCAGCACCGATGGCGGTCCCACGATCCCCTTCCCGTCATGGACGCGCTCGAAATAGCCGCGGCCCTGCTCCACCACTTCCATCGTCTCGGCGATCAGCACCAGCGCCTCGGCGGGGACGTTCTCCAGAAAACTCACGCCGCCGTCCCCCTGCGTTGCCCGACCCGCGTCCGCGGCGAACAGGTCCACGCTCTTGACGGCGCGGTCGGAACCCATTGACTCGATGTCCACCTCGGTGATGCGCTCCACGGTGTCGCCGAAGTAATCCAACCGCACGGGCGAGGCTCCCGCTCCGATGGGGAAGATGTCGAGAATCCCCCCGCGTAGTGAGAAGTCGCCCGGTTCCTCGATTGTCTCGATCCGCTTGTACCCCGCTTCGAGCAGCCAGCGGGTCAGGTCGGTCAGGCGCACATCCTCGCCCGCGCGCACGGTTCGGGCCAGCGAGGCGATCTGATCCGGCCCGGGCACGAGCTGCATCAACGCCTGGATCGGGCAGACGATCACTGTCGGCTCCGTCAGACAGACCACCGAGCGGATCGCCGCGAGCCGCTCGGCGAACAAGTCCAGACTCACATTGGTCTCACCCGGGAGCACCTCCAGCGCCGGAAGGACGATCACAGGCAGGCTCGCCAGTTCATCCGCCGCCTCGTCCGCATCGTCCGCATGAGCCACCACCAGCACCACGTGCCGCGAGGCCGCATCCGCCACCGCCGCAGCTGTCAACCCCGCCGCGGCGATCCCGACACCCGACGCGACCACACGTCGCCCCGCCCCGAGGGCGCGCGCAAGCTCGCACACGCCGGGGTGGGACGCCACCAGGCTCCGAAGTTCCGCCGCGGGGTTCACGAACCAAGCGTACGGCCCGGTCACGCTCCGTCACGATGGCCCGGCGATCAAGGTGACTGTTTCTTCGAGGTGCTCCCGACAACCCATCGGGCCTGATCTCCGGGTGTCATCTCCGGTGCTCAGACCGACGCGGCGACGCGATACTGTTGCCGCTCGAACACCCGGGAACACCGGCCGGCTCGTGGAGAGGATCGATGTGGACATTGGCACAGGAAGTGTTGTCGCCGGGAGCGGCGTTGCAGGTTCTTCTCGCGTCGCCGCCGGTTCTCTTTTTCTTCCTGGGAGCCTTCGCGGCGCTGGTCAAGAGCAACCTCTACGTACCAAAGCCCGTTACCAAGCTCCTCTCGCTCTATCTTCTCTGGGCCATCGGTTTCAAAGGTGGTGTGGAGATCGCCCGAAGCGGTCTGACGGCCGAGGCGGTGTGGGCCGGAGCCATCGGCATCGGCTTGGCGTGCGTCGTGCCCGTCTACGTCTTCTTCCTCGTGCGTCGGTTCGTCAACGGGCCGAACGCCGCCGCGTTGGCGGCGACTTACGGCTCCATCTCCGCCGTGACGTTCATGGCCGCCTCCGCCATACTCGATACACGCGGCATTATGTACGGCGGGCACATGGTCGCCGTCATGGCGCTCATGGAGTCACCCGCGATCGTGATCGCGGTGATTCTGCTGCGGCTTTCCGGCAACTCCGGAGAGGAGACCGGCGACGGGTGCGCAACCTCGCGGCGGAGCCACGGCAGTTGGGGAAGGCTGCTGCACGAAGCCTTCCTCAACGGCCCGGTCCTGCTGCTCCTGGGAAGCCTGCTGATCGGTTGCATCACGGCCGACCGCGGCTACAAACTATTCAAGCCTCTCGCCGGTGATCTGTTCAACGGTGTGCTGGTCTTCTTCCTGCTCGACCTGGGAATCCTCGCGTCCCGTCGCCTGCACGATCTACGGAAGGCCGGCGTGATGCTCGTGCTGCTGGGCATCGCGATCCCGCTCGTGAACGCAGCGGCGGCCTTCCTGTTGTGCCGATACGCGGCCCTGCCCAGGGGCGACACCATCCTGCTGATGACGCTCTGCGCATCCGGGAGCTACATCGCGGTCCCCGCCGCGGCCAGGCTTGTGCTGCCGCGGGCCACGCCTGGTCTGTACGTCTCCATGGCGCTGGGGGTGACGTTCCCCTTCAACATCGCCGTAGGCATCCCTCTGTATGTGCTCGTGACGAAGTAACCGGGCTTCAGACATTTCCGGCGCACCCAGAGGTCAAACCGTCCCGCCGTCCCGGCGGGCAGGGAAGGTCTTATCGGGCATCTTGTGTAGTTTTTCACATGCACGAACGTCACACCGACCCCGCCAGCGCACTTTGTTGAGTAGCCGCCCCCTGGCCACGGTGAAAGACGCCGCCTGGTACCAGGGGCCACTGATATCGACACTCACACCCGGCCGTACAGGCCCGACCGAATAGGAGTTTTTGCCATGCTCTCTCCAGACGCGATCACACGTTCACGCCGCCTGATTCCATGTGCCGCCGCCCTGATCGCTCTCACGGCGGGCAGCGCTCAAGCCATCAACAAGAGTTGGAACGTCGCCGGTTCCGGCACCTGGAGCACGGCGAGCGCCTGGACCCCGGCCGGCGTGCCCGCAGCGGCGGATGCGATTTTCATCGGGAACACGGCCGCCTCCGCGAACGGCTCGGTCCGCCTCACCGCGAACACCACCGCCGCCTCGCTCACGGCGAGCGACGGGATGACGCTCGACACCAACGGATTCTCGTTCACTCTGACCGGGGACCTGACGGCCACCGGGTATAACATAGTCAATAATATCGGGTATCCGTCCGGCCTGCGGGTTGAGCAAAGCCCCGCGGCGATCGACTGCCAAGTGCGGAACATCACTGTAAGCGACAACGCCCGCGCGGATATTCATGGCGGCAGCACACTGCGGGCGACCGGCCTCATCCACCTCGACGGTGGGCACATGTACGGCGACGGAGTTCTCAGCCTGACGGGCAACGGCGCACGCTCGCTGATCGTTGACGGTGTGCTTCAGTCTTCAACCAACGGTTTCACCATCACGCAGACGGGCACGGGTTTGATTGATCTCGACGGATCGGTGGCCGGCGACCGGGCTCTCGGCATCGCCGGGTACATGATGAACGGCACGGGGTTTGCAAGCCTGACTATCTTCGGCACAGCCCTCTTTGACACCTTCGATGATGACCTGTGGATCGGCGGCAACAGTTTCCTGGCGATGAATCTCAACGAGGGGTGGGCGATCGGCCCCTCCGCAGAACTCGTGATCTACGGCAACTCGCAGTACCCCGGACCGGCACAAATCAACGGCTCGGCCCTGCAGTTCAACGGCTCGATCCGGTTCATCTCCTCCAACGCCCACGGCCAGTTCAACTGTCCATTGACCTTGGGAACCTCCGCCTCGGCCACGCTCACAGAAAATGATGTCCTTGAGTGCAACGGCACGACCATCATCCAGGGCGGCCTGTACACACTGGAGCATAACGCGTACATCAACTTCGACGGCCCCACCACCGTTCAAGGAGGGTGGTTCCAAACCTACAGCACAACGCAGACCGATGGCATGGTCAACTTCCGTGGGCCGACGCAGTGGAACGGCTCCTTGACTGTCAACGGTCTGGCCTCCCAATCCGGCAATGCCACGGTCATCGGCACGACCACCATCAACGCCGCCGCGTTCGATCTGGACGGCACACCAGGCAGCACGAACTGGACGATCAACGCAGCACTCACCATCAACGCCCACATGGTCGATGCCGCCGGATTCAACAACGACTTTGGCGGAGTCATGACCATCGCCGGCTCGCTCCCCGCCCGGTTGACCGTGAACCTCCTCTCGCAGTCGCAGACCTATTGGCGATCCTCGGGCACCATCAACGTCACCGGGGATGCGAACCTGTACTTCACCCGCCTTGCAGGCTCGCCTCTGTGGAACTATGGCAACCTGAATGTGACCAACCGTGTCCTGGCCACATGCGACCTGCGGCTCCTCTCAGGAAGCACCACCACATTCACCAGCGGCACGAGCATCCTGCGACTCTCCGGCCAGTCCTACATCGCCTCGGGAGCCTCTTTCGCCGGAACGGGAACGCTCTACGTCACGACTACCGGCAGGATGAACGCCGCGCACAACACCAATCTGGCGGGTGTCGGCCTCACCAACGAGGGAGTGTTTGATCCCGGCAACACCCCCGGCACCCCCGCCGCCGTCAGCGTGGGCCGGTTCACCCAGACCGCCAACGGCCGCCTCGATATCGACATCGGCGGCTATGCCTTCGGCACCCAGTACGACCGCATCACCACCGGCTCCGGCCCGGCCACGCTCGCGGGCGACATCTCGGTGCGGCTCGCGGACTTGGGAAACTCGTTTCAGCCAAACCCCGGAGATCTCTTCACCATCATTCACTCCCCATCGGGTGTCGCGGGCACCTTTGCCGCCAACCCCCAGACCATCGCCAACGGCCTGATCTACACATGGACGGTGCTCTACAACGCCACCAACGTCCGCCTCCGTCTCGACAGCATCACCCCGATCCCCTGTCCGGCAGACTTCAATCAGGACGGGGGTATCGACGGTGCCGACGTTGATGCCTTCTTCGAGGTCTGGGAACAGGGCATCTCGACCGCCGACGTCAATGATGACGGCGGCGTGGACGGCGCTGATGTCGATGCCTTCTTCGACGCCTGGGAAGCCGGTGGTTGCGTCTGATTCACACACGCTCGCGGGTCGGGGCGGATGGCGGCTACGCCTTCCGCCCCACCACCACCCGGGGCAGACCGTCGATGTCCTTGAGCACGCGGACATCCTCCACGCCCGGAACAGACCGAAGCAGGCCCGCCGCGGCATCCACGGTACACGAAGCGACTTCAACCAGGATCAGCCCACCGGGTCGCAACCATCGCGGCCCGTGTTCCAAGACCGGCCGGACACACGCCAGCCCGTCCGGCCCGCCCCTGAGTGCCAGGTGAGGCTCGTAGTCCTTGACGTTGGGCGCGACATCCGGCCATTCATGATCGGGGATATAAGGTGGATTCGAGACGAGGTAATCCACGCTCTCATGCCCCCGCGTGGCGGGAAACTCAAGCAGGGGGGCAAGTAGATCCCCCCGGAGCAGGTCCAGACGGTCGTCCACACCATGCCTCTGGGCGTTGGCCGCGGCGACTGCGAGCGCGGGCTCGCTCAGATCGGTGGCGACGGCGCGGGCCGCCGGCAGATTCTTGAGCAGGGCCACGGCCAAGCACCCCGAGCCGGTGCAGATGTCGGCGATCAAGAGACCTTCACCGTCCGAGGCGGCCGCGCTTCGTGTTGCACGTACGTGTTGCAGCACCTCCTCCGCGATGGTCGCGGTCGAAGGGCGGGGGATCAGCACCCGGGGATCGACCACGAAGTCGAGCATGAAAAACTTGGCGGTTCCAACCAGATACTGAACCGGTTCGTGCCTGAGAGCACGGGCGACCAGTTCACGGAGCGACTGCCGCTCGGCCGGGCTGGCGGGCCGGTCCGGGTCGATGTACAACTTCATCCGGTTGCAGCCAAGGACGTGTTCGAGGAGCATTTCGGCTTGGATGCGCGGGCTGTCGAGGTCTTTCCTGGTAAAGGCGTCGATCATCCAGGCCATGAGGGACCGGGTGGTCCACTGTCGATCGGCGGTGTGGGGGGCGCTGCTCACCGGCGGAGTGTACGGGCGGCCTCTTGATGCCGACCGAATCGCTCTGTCCGGGCTGTGCGGCATGCCAAAGATTGTCTTTCACGAATCGCCCACTTCGGGTGTGCGAAGCCGCCCCTGTTGACCGATATACCGCGCCGAATGCTCGCTTCGCTTGTCGCCGATCTCACTCGAACCGTTCCCGACGCCGTCCCGCCGGGCACACTTCCGATCCGAGGCCAGATGGTCCCGATGGATCGGACCAACGGAGAGTGGTCGATCGACCCGACTCTGACGTTCCTCAACCACGGCTCCTACGGCGCGGTGCCCCGGGCCGCGCTGAAGCATCAGGCGGATCTTCGCACGCGGCTGGAGCGAGATCCGGTCAGGTTCTATAAGACGGACCTTGAACCCCTTCTCGATGAGATGCGTTCCCGGCTTGGAGCGCTGCTCAACTGCAGACCCAGCGATCTGGCCCCTCTTCCGAACGCCACCATCGCTCTGTGCACGATTCTTCAGAACACCCGGCTGGAGCCGGGCGACGAAATACTGATCACCGACCACGAGTACCAGTCCCTCAGCAACGAGTTGGAGCGGGTGGTCGCGAGGACCGGCGCGGTGGTGGTCCGGGCGTCATTCCCGTTTCCCATCAGCGACCCTGCCGTCGTCACGGAGCGTTTTCTCGGGTGCCTGTCGCCTCGCACGCGGATCGCATTCATCAGCCATATCACCAGTTGCACGTCGCTGGTCTTTCCCGTCGCCGAGATCGTCCGGGAGTGCAACCGACGGGGCATCGATATCTGCGTGGACGGCGCCCATTCACCCGGCCAGGTACCGGTTGATATCGCCGCGCTCAAACCCACGTACTTTGTCTTCAGCGGTCACAAATGGCTGAGCGGGCCGAAGGGGACCGGGTTTCTCTACATCCGATCGGATCGACAAGTGGGCTTCCGACCGCTTCAGATTTCGAGCCGCGTCCACAAGGTCCGGCCCGAGCGGGCCTTGTTCCTGAGAGACTTTGACTACCAGGGCACGGCGGACTATTCCGGTGTTCTCACCGTGCCGGTGGCGGCGGAGTGCATGGGGCGACTCCTGCCCGGCAGCTGGCCGGCGCTGATGCGCCACAATCACGAACTCATCATGAAGGGGCGGGGCATCCTTGCCTCGGCACTGACGGACATACCCGGCTGCTGTGTCGAGACCGCCCCGGAGCGGATGATCGGCTGCATGATCACGATCATCGTGCCCGAGCCGCCCGAGTCACTGGCCAACCGCCCGACCAACTACGACGATGCCCTGCAGGATGCGCTGTTCGAGCGTCACCGGATCGTGACGCCCGTGTGGAGGTTCGGAGCGACCAACGCCCGAGTGGTTCGAGTGTCGGCCCAGGTGTACAACACACCCTCTCAGTACGAACACCTCGGGGATGCGCTGGCGGAAGAACTGGCCCGCGAGGCGGCCGGACGGGTGTAGGTTCTCCCATCCGCGGATGCGCCAACGATCGGGCATGAGCGAACTTCCCCGCCCACCGCGATCCGCCCCGGCGTCTGGTCTCCCGACCTGGGTCAAGTTCCTCCTCCTGGGTTCGGTGGCGCTCATGGCTGTCGGGGTCATCCTACCCCTCGTACGGCGGGAGCCCCCGCAGTCCATCGGAGCGCTCACCAACAGCCTGGCGACCGAGGCACCGGCCACGAGCGAGGATTGGTCTCCGGCAATCTTTCGGCTGGGCTTCAGTTTCTTTGTCGGGTTCGTTGTGGCCTATGCCCTGCGATGGTTCCTGAAGACCGCGCTGCTGGCGGCGGGGTTCATGGCGCTGCTGCTCTTCGGCCTTCAGTACGGCGGCCTGATCGAGGTGAAATGGGGTGCGATCGAGGACAAGTACGAAGAGGGGAGCGGATGGGTCTCACGTCAGACCGAGTCTTTCCAGGCGCTGGTGACGGGGGCGCTCCCCTCGGCGGGGGCGGCGGGGTTTGGGTTGTTCGCCGGGATGCGTCGGCGGGTGTAGGCCCTTATCGGGCGAGCGGTCGTCATAGATGGGCCGCCATGAACGATTGCCCGCGCGGACGGGCGTGGGTCGCCGGTCCGGGTCGCCGATAGCCCTGCGGGGTCCGGCACGTCGCCGGGCCGCGTCAACCACACTCGGAAGAACCCCGGCATGGACAAGGCCAGTCTCATCGGCGTCATCATCGGCGTGGCCGCGCTGGGCATCGTTTTTTACGAGGTCTCGCACGGCCACCTGATGATGTTCTTCTCGGGTGAAGGCGTGCTGATGGTGGGCTTCGGCTCGGTCAGCGTCTGCTTCATGGCGATGCCGATGGAGCGGATCAAGGCGGTGCCGGGGTACGTGAAGCGGTTCATGTTCCACAAGGCCCAGCCGATCCCCGAGATCATCAAGCAGTTGGCGGGCCTGTCCGAGAAGGCCCGGCGCGACGGCATCCTCGCCCTCGAAAGCGAGATGGCGAACATCAAGGATCCTTTCCTCGCCGCGGGCCTCAAGATGGCCGTGGACGGGATCGAACCATCACAGATCGAGGCGACCGCCCGGATGGAGCTGCTGGCGATGCAGGACCGACACAAAGCGGGCAAGAAGTTCTTCGACCTGATCAAGTTGTACGGACCCGGCTATGGCCTGGTCGGGACGCTGGTGGGCCAGGTGGGCATGTTCGGCAAACTCGCCTCAGCGGACATCGGCGCCCTGGGCAGCGCCCTGGCCATCGCGGTCGTGGCCACCCTCTACGGCGCGATCGTGGCCAACGCTATCGCGGGGCCCATCGGCGACAAGCTCGCCCTCCGATCCAGCGAGGAGATTCTTGCCCGGGAGATGATGCTCCAGGCGATCCTCTCCATCCAGGCGGGCGATAACCCGCGCGTCACACAGGACAAGATGCTGGCCTTCATCCCCATGGCCAGCCGGGGCAAACTGCAACTGGCGGCCTGATCCACGAGCACCCATGGGCGACGACCACGGCAAGCACGGCGAAGACAACGGCGGCGGGCACGGCAAGGCCCGCGCCGGCGGGCATTGCTGCCACGGCGGAGGCCATGCCGAGGGCGAGCACGAAGGCGCCCCCGAGTGGCTCATCTCCTTCGCCGACAACGTGGCGCTCCTGATGGGCTTCTTCGTCATCCTGCTCGCCATGAACATGGGGCCGAAGGTCAAGGGCATCAACGAGGGCGACGGCAACACGTCTCCCAGCGCCAATGCCGAGATGCTCGACTTCGTCATCGCCATGCGCGAGGCCTTCAACAACAAGGTGGACATCAACTCCAAGGACCCCACCGATGCCCCCCTGATCCGCCGGATGCTCCAGCGCACCAGCGGCAAGAGCAACGACCCCGGACCACAGGGGAAGAACGACGGGCAGCAGGCCCTGCGCCCCACCGAGTTCAACCGCGTCACGGCCTCCGTTCCCTTTGACGACGGCGGCACCACTCTCTCCGCATCGGCACGGGCCACGCTCATCGAGACCGCGAACATGCTCCGCGATCAACGCTGGGTCATCGAGGTCCGCGGCCACGTCAGCCCCTACGAGGCGATGCGGAACCCTGTCCGTGCCATGGAACTCGCGCACCAGCGTGCGATCGCCGCGGCGACGGCCTTGGTCGAGGGAGGACTGTCGTGGGACTCGCTCCGTATTGTCGCGTGCGGAGACAACGACCGACTGGTCGCACGACCCTTCGATCGAGACAAGGACCGGACCAACCAGCGCGTCGAGATCGTTGTCACCGATGTCGCCCTGCCGCCCGACCCGTACGTCAAGCAGGAAGAGACGCGTGGGCCCGAATCGCGCAGCGCCGGCGCTGCGGACATCGACCGCTGAGGTCTCACGCGTGTATGCTTCCCGCGTTGCCGTTGTGGAACACCATCGCCGAGCACTGGCAGGCGTGGGCCGTCTTCACCATTGATGCGTTGCTGCGCATCGGGCTGGGGGTGCGGGTAATTCTGCGCCGGCAACCCGTGCCCGCCTCCCTTACGTGGCTGGTGTTGCTGCTCTTTGCGCCGTTTCTCGGCGCCTTTTTGTACCTGCTGATGGGTGAGAACCGCCTGGGCGGACGGCGGGCGAAACGGTTGCAGGCTCTCTCCACCGCCTGCGAAATCCAGGCGCTTGCCCTCTGGGAGCGTCAGGCCGCCGCCCAGACGCCGATCCCCGAGGAGTACTCGGGCTTCGTGCAACTCGGGAACACCGTGAGCGGGTTCGTCCCGCTGCGGGGCAACGTGCTCGAGATCATGGACGATGCCAACGAGGTCCTCGACCGCCTCGCCGCGGACATCGACCGCGCGCAGCATCATTGCCATCTGCTCTACTACATCTGGATGCCCGCCGGGCGGGGCGTGACGGTCGCCGAAGCCCTCATCCGCGCCGCCCTGCGCGGCGTGGAATGCCGAGTGCTGGTCGATGCCGTGGGGAGCAAGAAGTTCCTGCGCAGCCCGTGGCCGCAGCGCATGCGGGCAGCGGGGGTCAAAGTCACGGCGGCCCTGCCCGTCAACCCGCTGCGCATGCTCTTCGCCCGCATCGACCTGCGCAACCACCGCAAGATCGCCGTGATCGACGGGCACACGGCCTACTGCGGGAGCCAGAACCTGACCGACGAAACATTCCGCTCGCGCAAGCACCGCAAGACCGGCCCGTGGATCGACACCACCGTCCGCATCGTCGGCCCCGCGGTATTGCCGCTCCAGACCGTCTTCCTGCGCGACTGGTCCTGTGAAGAAGTCGAAGACATCACGAGACTCGATCCCTATTTCCCCGAGGTACCGACGCGAGGCACCTCGCTGGTCCACGTCATCCCCTCCGGCCCCGGCCCTCAGCCCGACGCCATCCATCAGGCGCTCCTGGCGATGCTCTTCTCGGCGAAGCAGGAGATCATCATGACCACGCCCTACTTCGTGCCCGATGAGGCGACGAAGGCGGCGCTGCTCAACGCGGCCCTGCGGGGCGTGCGGGTCACGCTCGTGGTGCCCGATGTGCTCGACGCCGTGATCGTCGCCGCGGCGAGCCGATCGCACTACGACGAACTGCTCGAAGCCGGTGTGCGCATCATGCACCACACCGAGGGCCTCCTGCACGCCAAGACCGCCGTGATCGACCAGCGACTGGCCGTGGTCACCAGCGCGAACCTCGACATGCGCAGTTTCTGGCTCAACTTCGAGGTCAGCCTCTTCATCTACGACGACGACTTCGCCGGGATGCTGCGCTTCCTCCAGACCCGCTACATCGATGAGTCCGAGCAGATCCACCTCGACGAATGGCGCCATCGCCGCGTCGGGCGTCGATTCCTCGACAATGCCGCGCAGTTGCTGGGCCCCCTGCTGTAGCACGGGCATGACGATCGATCCGCCCGCCGGTGCCGCTCTCAAATTTCCACGCTGAACCCCCGAACTTTCTCCGCCGCGGCGCGTATATCCGGTACGCCGGCAACGGGCCGGCAACACCAGGAACGGGTGTGCCCGACGAATGTCGAACGGGCGAAACTCCGACGCTCCCCAAAGCGCGGAGACCGATGTGACAGACAGCAGCGGTTGTGTACCGGGTGCCGAGGCACCCGCCGACCTGACGCCCTCACGGGCGTACCGGCTGTGTCATCACCACACCCCGAAAGGCACGTTCGGACAGACCCACACACAGATACGGGAGGCTCTCATGAATAGCACGAAAGAATCCACAGGAACCACCATCCGGCACGGACGCGCCGCGCTCCTGGCCCTCGCCCTGGCGATCGCCGCGGGCGGGCCGGTGGGACTTGCGAGCGCGGGCGAGGATGCCGCGGCACGCGCGAAGGACACTGCGGCGATCGATGTCGCCACCTCGCTCTCCACGGCCTTCCGCTCCGCCGCGGCGAGGATCGATCCCAGCGTCGTCAGCATCATGGTCACGAAGAAAGCCGAGTCGCCCATGATGGTCGGCGGGCCGGAACTGCCCGAGGAGTTCAAGCGCTTTTTCGGCGGTCGACTGCCGGGGGCCCAACTCCCTTCACAACCCCGCTCGATGCCCAAGGCACGCGGCGAAGGTTCGGGCGTCATCGTGAGCGATGACGGCCGGATCCTGACCAACAACCACGTTATCCATGACGCCGAGACGATCACGGTGAAACTCTCCGACGGGCGTGAACTGCCCGCCGCCCTCACCGGCGCAGATCCGGAGACAGACCTGGCCGTGATCAAGATCGAAGCATCTGGCCTCACCGCCGCCAGGATCGGCAGCAGCGATGCCCTCCAGCCCGGTGACTGGGTGGTGGCCGTCGGCTCCCCCTTCGGCCTCGACCACACCGTCACCGCGGGAGTCGTGAGCGCCAAGAGCCGCGCCGATGTCGGTCTCAACACCTTTGAAGACTTCATCCAGACCGATGCGGCCATCAACCCCGGCAACTCCGGCGGCCCGCTCATCAACCTCCGCGGCGAAGTCGTTGGCATCAACAGCGCCATCCGCTCCGCGGGTGGCGGGAACAACGGGATCGGCTTCGCCATCCCCAGCAGCACCTTTGTCCGCGTGATGGATTCGCTCATCGCCAGCGGCAAGGTGGAGCGAGGCTACCTCGGTGTTTCAACCCAGGCGCTGACCGCGGATCTGGCGACATCACTGAATGCCGACAGCCCCCGCGGTGCGCTGGTGGCCGAGGTCGTGCCCGATGCCCCCGCCGACAAGGCCGGGCTTCGCTCGGGCGACATCATCACCGCCGTCAACGGGCGTACGGTCGGCTCGTCCAGGGAACTGGTCAACACGGTCGGGGGCCTCTCTCCCGGAGAAGAGGCGGCCATCACCATCCTGCGTGACGGCAAGCCCACGACCGTCACTGTGAACCTCGGCACACGCCCGACGAAGGGAGCCACCGTACCAGCGACGGATCCCTCCGCGCCCACCCTGGGCCTTTCGCTCCAGAAAATGAACGATGATCTGGCGAAGCAACTGGGCATGAAAGATGCCAGAGGCGTCCTCATCGCCGAAGTTGAAGACGGTTCTCCCGCGGCCGAGTCGGGGCTTGAATCGGGCCATGTGATCCTCCAGGCGGGCGGCAAGGATGTCGAAAGCCCAGCGGACGTCGCCGCTGCCGCCAAGGCCGCCAAAGACGGCAAAGGCCTGCTCCTCAAGGTCCGTCACCAGAACACGACGCGCTTCGTCGTGGTCAAGACCGGGCGCTGATACCGCCAGTCACAGATACCACCTCCCCGGCGGCGTTCGCGAGTGTTCGCGGGCGCCGCCTTTTTTTTGCGCTTCAGGGAACTCCCAGGTACTTCTCGGGGTTCGAATACAAGGTGATCTCGCCCTGATTCTCGGCGCGGACTTCGTCGAGTGTGTTGCCCGCACCCAACCCTCGCGGGAACTCGTCGGCGCTCACCACTCGCGCGTGGCCGTCGGCGAAGGCGGCGTTGACCGCTCCCCCTCCCTTGCCGGGGTGGCGGTAGCCGATGCGGCTGTTGGCCCGCCCGATCTTGTTGTCCCGGTGCCGCCCTGCGTAGACGCCGTCGGCCACGGTCACAAGCGCGGAGGGCCGCATGAAGGCCGAGACCTTGGTGGGCTGCACGACCAGCCCGTTGCTGCCCGGGCCGTAACCCACCGAAGCGGTGTAGTGCAGGTCGGGATCGACCTGCGTGCTGCCGCCGATGGGGTTGAGGGCGTTGATCCAGTACGACACGCGCAGGATGCGCTCAAAGCCGCGCTCGGGGATCTCGGTGGCGATGTTGTCGTTGCCGGTGCGGATGTTGGGCCAGTCCATCCACCCTTTGGGCTTCTGCGGGTCGGTGCCCGTCTGGCCCCCGCGCATGCCTTCCACATCGACGGTGTCCGGGCAGACGAAGGGGCCGCGCTTGGTCTCCCGAGACCCCGACATGTACCCGTCTCGGTCAAGAATCGGTGCCCAGCCGTCGAGCGGCTCGGTGGTGTCGAGGCCGGTCATGTTGTAGGAGGGAACAACGATCTCCTTGTGCTCGTTGTTGTATATGACGAAGGCCTGCCCCCCGCCGCGGAGGATCGCCCCGCAGGCGGTGGTCCTCGCGTTGCGCCGCGCGGAACCGAGCGACGGAAGGAGGATCGCCAGCAGCACCCCGATGATGGCGATGACGACGAGGAGTTCGATGAGAGTAAACGCGCGGCGAGAATCGTTCATAGACTTTCACACGGACCTGTCGTTCTCCCACGAACGGCGGAAACTTCATCGAGTCATGATCTTGTTACACGCGGGACTGGTGCCGCGTTTCACGGCAGTACCATCGGCCCGCCCCATGCCGCCGTTACCACGTGAACCGTTCCCGCCCGGTAACCGATTCAGACCCGGGGTCCCGCGGCCCGCACGGACTCGGGCATGTCGAAGGTCCTGTCGTTCTCTCGGAAACTCTGGGCGAGTTTCCGGGCGCTGGCGTCGTAGGCCGCGCCGTCCTTCCAGGTTCTTCGGGGGTGCAGCACCTCGCTGGGAACGCCCGCGACGGCATCGGGGATGGGCAATCCGAACACCTCATCGGGCGTGAACTTCGCGGCGGCGAGCGAACCATTCAGGATCGCCGTGACGAACGCCCGCGTGTACGACAGTTTGAACCGGCTGCCCGTGCCGTAGGCCCCGCCCGTCCAGCCGGTGTTGAGGAGCCAAACGTTGGCGCCGTGCTTGGCGATTTTTTCCGCCAGTTGCTTCGCGTACGTCACGGGCGGACGAGGCAGGAAGACGCCGCCGAAGCATGGAGAAAAGTTTGGGGTCGGCTCGGTGACGCCCGCTTCAGTTCCCGCGAGCTTACTGGTGTACCCGTTGATGAAGTAGTACATCGCCTGGTCCGGCGTGAGTTTCGAGACCGGCGGCATGACGCCGTAGGCGTCCGCGGTAAGGAAAATAACGTTCTTCGGATGGCCGCAAACGCTGGGGATCACCGCGCCGTCGATAAAGTCGACGGGGTACGTGACGCGGGTGTTCTCGGTGTACTTCTGGCTGTCGTAGTCGGGGATGCGCGTGTGCGGGTCGATGACGGTGTTCTCGAGGACGCTGCCAAAGCGGATGGCGTTCCAGATCTCGGGCTCGCCGGTCTTGCTGAGTTTGATGCACTTGGCGTAGCAGCCACCCTCGAAGTTGAAGACGCCCGTGTCGCTCCAGCCGTGCTCATCGTCGCCGATCAGGGCGCGGTTCGGATCCGCGGAGAGGGTGGTCTTGCCCGTGCCCGACAGGCCGAAAAACAGCGCCGGGTTCTCGCCGCTTGCGCGGTCCACGTTGCACGAGCAGTGCATCGGAAAGACGCCCGCCTCGGGCATGTCGTAGTTCATGGCATAGAAGATGCTCTTCTTCATCTCGCCCGCGTACTCGGTCCCGATGATCACCACGATCTTGCGCGTCAGACTCTGTGCCACGAGCACCGGGCTTTTGTAGTTGAGTTTCGCCTGCTGCTCGGGCGTGAGCCGCATCTTGCCCGCGTTGAGAATCGTCCAATCTTTCTTGAAGGGCACCGGCGCGCCGGCCCCCTTGGTGCCCTGTCGGATGAAAAGCGTCTGCGCGAACAGGCTGTGCCACGCCTGCTCCGTCACGACCTGCACACCCAGGCGGTGCTTGGGGTCGGCACCAGCGTATCCCTCGAACTTGTACACCTTGGGACGGCTGTTCAGGTAGTTCACCGCGATCTCGAGCGCACCTTCGAACTGCGCGGGGGTGATGGGTGTGTTGACCTTGCCCCACCAGATCTTGTCATGTATCGCCGGTGCATCCTCGAGGTGCTTGTCCTTGGGGCTGCGGCCGGTTCGATCCCCCGTCAAGCACACCAGCGCACCGTTGGAGGCCAACTGCCCCTCGCCCGCAGCGATCGCCCGCTCCACCAACTCGGCCGAGGAGAGATTGGTGAAACACCGATTGGGGGACAGATCCAGGCGATCAAGTACGGACGTGCTCATAGGCAGACTCTCTCACGGCGTGAAACGGTTACAACAGACAGGAAGTCAAGGATAGTGCGCTGCCCCGGGGTTTGCCAGAGCGAGTTCACCATAGTCGATGAGTCTGGTTCCACCCCGACCCTCGCGCCATTCACGCCGCGAATCCGCCCTCCGCGGCCGACTAGCAACCGCCGGCTTCCCAGCGGGTGAAGAAGAACTCGACATCTCCCCCGTCCACACCGCCGTCTTCATTCACGTCCGCCCCGGCATCACCGTCCTGCCACGACACAAAGAAAGCCTCAACATCGCTCCCGTCCACACCACCGTCGCCGTTGTAATCCGCGACACACGCCTCCTGCTCAACAGTGAAGGACCATTGAGCCACTCCGCCCGCGGCGCTATTGCCGCTCGGCAGAACACCGCCGACGATCTCCCCGTCGAGGGCCGCGCCGCCCGCGGTGCTGGTCACGGTCGGTTGTACCGTCACCGTGTAGGTGCCGGGCGGCAGCGGCTGCGAGAACGAGAGCGATCGACCCGTGGTCCCGTTCGCTCCGCTGACAGACACAGGCACCTGACCGCCCGGACCAACGACCGCGAACGCTGCGGCGGTGGAGTTCACCGCTTCACTGAACGTGATGGCCACCGAACTCGGCGACTGCGCCGCTGCGAGCGTCGCCCCCGGTCCCGGCTCGGCCCGCACGATCTTCGCCGGCCCGTTGACGTACGACTCGGTGACTTTCGCCGTCGCCAGAACCCAGTTGAACTCGTCGAGCACCACGTCGGTAGCAGCGGCGGGGATGGGAACGACGAAATGGCTGGTGCGCGCGGCGGGCATGACCATCGCGGTCTGACTTCCGCCCCCCGCGAGGTCGATCCTGACGCTGATGGGCGTCGCGAAGGCATCGCCCGGCACGCCTCTCCCGGGCCACGCGGCGTTCTGGGTCTGGCGGAGGCTGATGCGCGCGAAGTTCTGCCCGCCGATGGACGCGGTCTGCCATCCGGTCGCGTAGGCCGGGGCTCCAACCCCGTAGACCGCCTGCTCGAAGTAGTTTGACAGATCACGCCCCGAGATGAAGGACATCGTCGCCGCGAAATCCTCGGTGGTCGCGGCGGAATCCTCGAACCGTGACCGATACTCGCGCAGCCCGTCAAAGAACGCCGTATCGCCGATGAACCCGCGGAGCGTGTGCAGCACCCACCCCCCCTTGCGGTAGGAATAGGTGCTGCTGAAGATGCGGTTCATGTTGCCGATATCGGTGACATAGACGCTGTCGGAGACCTGCGTCGGGCGGCGGGCGTTCATCGCCGCGTGCAGCGCGGAGATGCCCGCGCTCCCGGGCTTGTACTGCTCCCAGAGCGCCTCGCTGTACGTGGCGAACCCTTCGTTGAGCCAGATGTGGTTCCAGGTTTTGCAGGTAACGGCGTCCCCCCACCACTGGTGCCCGAGTTCGTGCGCGGTCACGCTCTCGCTGAAAGTGCCCTGGCCGGTCATGGTCTGGTGCTCCATGCCGCCGCTGAAGGGGAACTGATAGATGCCGTATTTCTCGTTGATAAAGGGGTAGAGACCGAAGAGCGGGCGGAACGCGGCGAGCATCGGCACCGTGCGTTCCCACGCCGCGCGGTTGGAGGCGTTATCGCTGGCGGGGTAGATATAGAACTCGACGGGCATCGTGCGTGGCGAGCCGCCCTCATCGGGCGTGTAGGTGTAGTTCACCGTCCAGGTGTTGTACACGCTGGACGCGAAGGCGACGAGGTACGTGGCGATCGGGTAGCCGCTCCGCCAGGCGTACCGGCGCTTGCCGCCGGGTACATCGGTGACGGATTGAAGCAGCCCGTTGCTCACCGACCGAAGCCCCGCGGGGGCCGTGATCGCCAAGCTCATGGTGAACTTGTCGCTGTTGTCGCCGGCCTGAAAGACATCCCCATCCTTGCAAGGCCACCACGTCGCGGCGAAGTACGCCTCGCTGAGCGAGGCCACGATGTCGTTGGAGGTGCCCGGCTGGTTCTGAAACTCGATGGACCCGAAGCCGCGGCTGACCGCCTGCCCCGCGTACGGGATGCGGAGCGTGAACTCCTCGCCGATGTTGTACGCGCGGTCGAGCGTGATCCGTCTCGCGTAGGAGTTGGCCCCCGGTGCCGGGACCGTCACCGGGGTGCTCCCGTTGATCGTCGCTCCGGTCACGGCGTAGTTGCTCCGCAGCATGATGGTGAACTGCGTCAGGCCGTTCACCCGGCTGCGCACCCGCATCACGCACACCCCCGCGATCTCGGGCGTCGCCAGATCGGGGAAAATTTCCATGTCGAGGTCGCAATCGAGCAGGTCCGTGTCGGTTAGGGCCTCTCGCCCCGAGTAGCCGCGCGGACCATCTTCACCGATCGGCAGCCCCGCGGCGTGCCGGAGGCGAAGGGCGTTGGCCTTGCCGCAACCGCACTCCCCATCGGGGCAGTGCTCTTCGGCGGGGGGCATCGCGCCAAGGGATAGGGTCGCGGCGAGCAGAGCGATCACATTCATATTTTCACCAATCGCTTTCGTGCAAAGCGCGGGCCCGTCGCGTCAACGGCGGGCCCGCGTTCGTTCCATACTCAACACCCTTGGGTCAGCAGCCGCCGTTCTCCCACGCTGTGAAGAACGTCTCGACATCGGCCCCGTCTACGCCGCCGTCCTCGTTCACATCGGACTGGGCTTCGCCATTGACCCAGGCATCGAAGAACGCGGTGATGTCCGCGCCATCGACGCCTCCGTCGCCGTTGAAGTCAGCGTAGCACAAGTCGCGTGTCTGGCAGACGATGCCCGCGATCTCGAAGTCATCCACGGCCGCCTCGACCAGCGACGCCGTGCCGGCATCCTCCGCGATGAACCGGACGCGGATCTGGTTGGTGGGCGTCAAGCCGAGCGAGGAAAGATTCCAGGTGGCGAATCTCCATCCCGGGTTGGTGTTCGGATCGGAAGCGCTCCCCGGTCCGACGGTCTCCGCCCGAGTCCACGTGGAGCCGTTGTTGGTGGAAACGTCGATCCGGAACGTGTCCGCGTAGGGACCGCTGGTGCTGGCCCCGTTGGAGTACCAGCGCCAGTACGACACCTGGGCATCGTCGAACCCGGCGAGGTTGTACGCCGCGGAGACGAGTGTGGTGTATCCGCCATCCACATCGGCGGTTCCGGCGGCCGCGCCGGCGGCGGCCTGGCCTGTCACCCAGCACATCGTCCCGATCGGCGAGCGGTCGTCCTCGGGCTGTGCGATGGTGCCGTTGGGATCGACCCGCACCCACGCGCCGGTGGTGGCGGTGGTATCTCCCAAGGCCCACCCCGAATCAGATTCGAAGTTGTGCGAGGCGATGATGACCTGCGCCGCGCTGATGGAGACCTGCTGCGTGCCCGAGGCCGGGAAGATCTTGTTTCCCTGGCTGGAGCCGACCTGCATGTAGAACTGCACGGTGTTGGGGCACGTCTGCGCGGGGATCAGCGCGCGGTACTGGTTCGCCGCGATCTGCGTCGCCACGATCTGCGTGAAGGTTGACTGCCCCGCCCGCCGCCAGAAGACGCGTCCGGAGTTGGGGGTGGGCACCACGCACAGACCAGCGACATTGAACCGCACCTCGATGGTCTCGCCCGGCGCGGCGCTGTCCGGCAACCCGGCGGGGAAGGAGAAGTTGAAGTCGGGGGAAGTGGGAAGGTTGATGCTGTGCTGCGAGAAGGCGTTGGTGATTTCGCAGATGTCGGGTGTGCCGTTGTCCAGGTTGCCGTCATCATCGTTGATCGTCAGCCACTGCGAAAGCGTGGCGGGGTGGGCCGAGTTGCCGGTCCCCTCACCGCCGAGCGTGATGCGGGCCCAGTCCATGTAATCCTGTCGGACGCGTTCCATCCCGGGAGCCGAGCCGTACTTCGAGCCGTAGTTGCGGCGCAGTTCGCACATGACGCCGCCGAGAATTTCGCCGCCGGCGTGGACGGCGCACGAATCGCAGGGGTACTGACGGTTGGTGGTGTCGGGCGTGCGGACGGCTCCGCCGGTGGTCCGGAAGTAGCGTCCTACAACGAAATCGTCGTACTGCAGGATGCTCACGCAATCGCCCATGCCCTCGCCGAAGGCGTTCTGCGCCAGACCGAGGCGGTTGACAAGATGGTGGCCGTACTCGTGGGCGATGACGCTGCTGAAGGCGGTGTTGTTGCACCCTCCGCCGGCGTTGTAGAAGTTGGTGGAACTGCCGTTGTAGAACGCGTTGCACGTGCCCGATACCTGCACGTTCGCGGGGAACTGAGTGTCGATGTTCAGTTCGCCCGTGGGGCTGCCGGGTCCGAAGTTCGGGGCGTACTGCTTGATGAAGTTGTGCGTTGATGTCTGGTGGATGAAGGCGTTGACCTGCGCGGTGGTGAACTGATCCGGGGCCGTGTTCAGCGTCAGCGTCACGGGGGTGCCCGGGGTGGCGCTGGCCGATGCGGTCTGAAGCGCCGTCACCGCGTCCACCACCCGGGCCCAGCGGCCGTCGCCCACCGAGCAGTCCACCGTCACCGGGGTCGAGCCGGACCAGGGGATCGTGAAGTTGCCGTCATCGTCGGTAAAGGCCGAGTTCGTGTTGTTCCCGTTGATCCGCACGCGGATGTTGGGCACGCCGCGCAGCGCGGGAGGATTCCCCGCGTGGTCCGCGGTGGCATTGCCCGCGGGAGAGGGTGTGGCGTTGGCCACCACCCGGCCGACCACGTCGATGTTCAGAATGTCGTTGCGGGCGTGGACGAGTTTCCCGCTTGCGGCGTCGACGATGAACGTGAACTTGCGGGAGAAGGCACCCTCGGGCGCCTCGCCGACGAACCGCCACGCTCGGATCGCCTCCATCCGGGTCGGGAAATCCCCTTCGCCGAAATACACGATCAGCTCGGGTTCGGTCCATACCGGCAGCGTCTTGTACTCGCGGTAGGCACGCACCGCGGCGAGGGCCGCGGCGGGGCTGACGCCCGCGTGCGGGAAGCCTGCTTCGGGCCGCGGCGTGACTTTGGCGCCGGCGGAGATCACCGTGTGACCGGCGGCGGTGGGCAGCACCACCACTTTGACCATGCCGAACTCCACGGGCAGGCCGTCGAGCCACTGTGAATACGTGACGACGACCTTGCCGTCCGAGAGTTCGTTCTCCCACTCGTAGCGCAGCGAGAGGTCGCCCGCGCCGAAGGCACTCCCGTGGTTCGCGAGCCATGTGTCCGCGGCGACGCGTGGATCGTGCGCGGAGTTCATCGGCTTGCCGAAATACATGACCTCGGTTGCAGTATCAACAACTCGCAGGCCGGGGTACGTGTTGAGCAAACCCGCCCGATCACGGGCACGGTCCTGGACCGCATCACCCGCGCCCAGCGCCGACCCGACCACGAGAACCACCAACGCCGCGCCGAACAAACCACGGGCACGAACCAACGAACTGGCCATCGTCATCCAAGCACCCCTTTTCACACCGCCACGCAAGATTTGCGAAGTACCGCCCGAACCGGGCAAAACGAAAACAAACACCGAGGACAACGCCCCGGCACCATACCTACGGGTGATTCGGTGCAGGCGTTTCCATTTGAATGTCAAGTAGGTCGAAATTTTCGCATCGATCCCGAACACACCCCCGACAAAACGCGCGAAATACGTATACGAGGTGACGAGTGCAGTACGATGCTGCATGTACTGCATACCCATCCTGCTTGGGGGAATTACTCTTGGAGCCACGGCCCAGGACATATCGGCCTCTGCTACTCCCACGCAACCCGTGAGCGCTCCGTCCGCGGCGGAGCACGATCCGTATGTGCCCTCTTCGGTTGAACTCCTCCGCGAAGAGGCCGCGCGTGTTCTGAGAACAGTGAAAACGTCGGGCGCGAAGCGATGGCTGGTGGCCACCAACTGGCTCCCGATCCATGACCCGCGAACGGTGTATGTCAACAAGGAAAAACGCACCGCGCTGGGCGCGTCGGCATGGAGCTCGCTGGCTGAATCCGAGCGGGAGACGTACGAGGCCCGCCCGCTGGAGGAGAAGTATTTTTATTACACCAGATACGGTTCACCGCTCGCCTATGCCCGTGCGCTCGACCTGGCGTGCGAACACTGGGGCGGCGGGCCGAGTTGCTTCGCCTCGAAGCGCATCCTGGATTACGGGTACGGGGGCATCGGTCACCTGCGGCTGCTCGCGAGCCTCGGGGCGCACGCCACGGGCGTGGATATCGACCCGATCCTCGCGGCGCTCTACAGCCAGAGCGGCGACACCGGTGAAGTTCCCGGCGTCGGGATGGGCGGTGACATCGCGCCCAACGGATCACTCACCCTGCTCCACGGGCGCTGGCCAGGTGAACCCGTCGTGCGCGAAGCCGCGGGCGGCGACTACGACCTGATCCTCTCGAAGAACACGCTCAAGAAAGGGTACATCCATCCAGCGCAGGAGGTGGACAAGCGGATGCTTGTTGATCTCGGCGTGGACGATGCGGCCTTTCTCGACGCGGTGGCCGGAGCGCTGAAACCCGGGGGTCTGTTCATCATCTACAACATCTGCCCGAAACAGAACCCGGAGAAGTACATCCCGTGGGCGGATGGTCACTGCCCCTTCGATCGCGCCCTGATGGAGTCCGCGGGGATGGAGATCATCGAGTTCGATAAGGAAGACTCCCCCGCGACCCGCACGCTGGGAAGGGCGTTGGGTTGGGACCGCGGCGACCACCCGATGGACATCGAGAACGACACCTTCGCGTGGGTCACGATCGCACGTAAGAAGTGACGCTCGGTGGGGACTCGGCTTGTGCCAGTTCGTTCGCGCGGCCACATTCCGAAAAAAACACGGCAGGCTCAAGGCCTGCCGCGTTCACTCGATCCTTTGATCCCGGCGGCAGGACCTGTCAGTTCGGACACTCGCCCGATTCCCAGGCGATGAAGAACGTCTCGATGTCGCCGCCGTCCACACCGCCGTCCTGGTTCACGTCCGCGGCGCTTTCACCCGTGCTCCAGACGAGGTAGAAGGCCTCGACATCGGCCCCGTCCACCCCGCCGTCGCCGTTGAAGTCCGCGTAGCACGGCGGCACGAGCGGACAACCGAATCCGCGGATCGCGAAGTCGTCGATGGCGGCTTCGACGGTGGACTCCGTCCCGGCATCCTCGGCGATGAAACGGACCCGTATTTTGTCCGAGGGTGCGAGGCCGCGGGCGGAGAGTTTCCACGCCGCGAAGCGCCACCCGGGGTTCACGTTCGGATCGGAGGCGCTGCCGGGGCCGACCGTCTCGCCCGAGCGCCACGATTGGCCGTCGTTGTCGCTCACCTCGATGCGGAAGCGGTCCTGGAACCGCGATCCCGAGACGCCGTTGGAGTACCAGCGCCAGTACGAAACCTCGACATCGTCGTAGTTGCGGAAATCGTAGAGCGGCGAGTTGAGGGTGGTGAACCCGCCGTCAACATCGTTGGCCGTGGCGGGGTCTCCCGCCTCGACCGACTGCTGCGTCACCCAGCACGATGTGCCGTGGGGAGAAGTGTCATCGCCCGGAGCGGCGGCGGTGGCGATCGGTTCGACCCGCGCCCAGAAGCCGGCGGTGGCTGTCGAATCGACGAGGTCCCAGCCGGTGGGTCGCTCGAAATCGTCGGTGAACTCAGCGAACCGCTCTGCCACAAAGATCGTGGCGATCCCCGGCCCGTTGTTGACCGACGGCCAGTACTTGAACCCCTCGTTGGTGTTCACGCGGAAGTGATACTGAATGGAAGTGCCGCACTGCTGCCCGGGGAGGACGGCGAAATAGGAGTCGGGCACGATCTGGTTCATCGTGACTTCGTTGTAGGTGGCGGCCCCGGCGTAGCGCCAGAAGAACCTGCCGGAGTTGGGCACCACGGTGATGCAGCGAGAGAAAACATCGGTGCGGAGCACGATGGGCGCCCCCGGCAGCGTGGGACGGGCGGGAAGACCGTCGGGGAAGAGGAAGGCGAAGGTGAGCGGCCCTTCGATGCCGTGCGCCTTGAAGGACGAGATGATCTCGCACAGGTCCGGCGTGCCGTTGTCCAGGTTGCCGTCATCGTCGTTGATGGTGAGCCACTCGGCGAGGGTCGTGGGATGCGCCGAGTTGCCGCCCCGCCCGCCCGCCGTGAAGCGCCCCCAGTTCAGGAACTCCTGGCGTGTCCGCTCCAGGCCCGGTGTCTGACCGTACTTCTGGCCGTAGGCCTTGCGTATCTCGCAGATCACCCCGCCGAGGATCTCACCCCCGTCGTGCGAGCCGCAGCCGTTGCAGGGGTACTGCCGGTTGGTGGTATCGGGCGTGCGGACGGGTGAGCCGTCAAGGAAGAAGAAGCGACCGATCACGAAGTCATCGTACTGAAGAATGCTCACGCCGTCGGAGAATCCCTCGCCGAAGGCCCGCTGCGCGAGCTGCAGCCGGTTCACGATGTGGTGGCCGTACTCGTGCGCGACCACCGTGCTGTACGCCGTGTTGTTGCACGTGCCCGAGGCGTTGAAGAAGTTGGTGGAACTGCCGTTGTAAAACGCGTTGCACTCGCCCTGCACCTGAACGTTCGCGGGGAACTGCACGTCGATGGAGAGTTCGCCCGTGGGGCTGTTGGGGCCCCAGTCGGGGGCGTATCGCTTGATGAAGTTGTGGGTGCTGGTCTGGTGGATGAAGGCGTTGGCCTGCGCGTTGGTGATCGCGCTTGGGGTCGCGTTCATCGTCAGTGTCACGGGCGTGCCGGGAACGGCGTTCGCCGAAACATACTGAACCGGGTTCACGCCGTCAACCACCCTGGCCCATAGGCCGTCACCGAAGGAGGCCTCCACCCGCACCGGCGCGGTCCCGCCCCAGAAGATGCTGAAGTTGCCCTGATCGTCCGTGATCGCGGAGTTGGCGTTATTGCCGTTGATCCGCACGCGGATGTTCGGAACCGGCTGAAGGCTCGGGGGGTTGCCGGGGTGATCCGCCGCGGCGTTGCCCATCGGCGTCGGCGTGGCCTGTGCCATGACGCGCCCGGTGACGTTGATGTTCAGAATCTCGTTGCGCGCGTGGATGAGTTCGCCCGTCGCCGCATCCACAAAGAACGAGAACTTGCGGGCGAACGCCCCGATGGGCTGCTCACCCACGAACTTCCAGACTCGGCGGGCCGTGATCCACTGCTCAAGGTCGCCCTCGCCGAAATAGACGATCATCTCCGGATCGCTCCACACCGGAAGGGTCTTGTATTCGCGCACCGCCCGCACCGAGTCCACCGCCTGCTTCGCGGTCAGAGTCGCGGCCGGAAAACCTCCCGCGGGCCGTTCGGCCACTTTCGCGTTGGCCGCGACGACCGTGTGCCCCTCGGGCGAGTTCAGCACCAGCACGCGCACCACGCCGAACTCCACCGGCAGACCGTCCATGTGCTGAGCGAAGTTGAAGACCGTCATGCGCCCATGGTCGAGGTCATTCTCCCAGTTGAAGTTCAGGGAGAGTTCGCCGACGCCGAACGCGCGGGCGTGTGCCCGGATCCAGGTTTCGGCGGCGATGCGGGCATCGCCCGCCGCGTTCATCGGCTTGCCGTAGAACATCGCGGGCCGTCCCTGCCACTCCTCGACACGCAGGCCGGGGTATGCATCCAACAGCGCGCGAGTGTCGGCGCGTTCAACGCCCCACGCCCCCGCGCTCAGGATCAGCGCCGCGAGTGCCGCGCCGACTGCCCGGCGCACGTTCGTTCCTTGCTTGGCCATGAAAAACTCCGTTTCGAACCGCGTACGCATCGTCGATCCATGAACTGACTTTGAGCCGGGTGGCGAAGAATCAGCCCGAGGTAGAACACCCCTGCTCCCGGAGAACCAGTCTACACCCATACGGGGGTTGTAGGCCCCCTGTTTCGGACTGGAATCACGCGATCACGAATTCGCGCGATTCAAACAGAAACCACGGGAGCCGAACTCTATGCAAACAACTTGCGCTGGGGCGCGTTTGCTCCGATGCTGTGCCCGAGAACTTCCCTGAACACGTCCTCCCATCTCGAAGAAGCCCGTGTGGTGTTGTTATCGCCACACTTCAAGCACCAGTTGAACAGTGAAGGCGATTCCGTCCTTCATAGCTGCGCCACTCTGAAAGTCTCGGCTTCGTCAGCACCCCGACTGCCACGCCGCGAAGAACGCTTCGACATCGGCTCCGTCGATTCCGCCGTTCTGATCGATATCGGCGCTGCCGTCGCCGGTTTCCCAGGCGTTGAAGAACGCCTCGACATCCGCCCCGTCAGCGCCGCCATCGCGGTTGAAGTCGCCGATGCAGGGAACCTCCGACACCGCGCCGGTAATGACCAGCGCGAACCCCTGCGTGCCGATGTTGACGGCCCGCCCCGAGACTTCAATCCGCCACCGACCCGGCGGCGGAGCGACGAGATGAACCTGCTCGGTGTTGTTGCGGATGTCCGCATCGCCGCCGGTGGTGGAGAAGCCCCCGGCAAAGACGTTCCCGCGGTACACCTCGCCCGTGGGTGAGGTGAGCGTCAGGTCCAGGTCGTTGACCGGCGCGAAAGATGCGTTGACCTCGGCGGGGACATCGGCGTACACCATCGTGACGCGCAGTGCCTGATCCGCCGCGTCGACGGAAAAATCGCTGAGGAACGATTGCCCGGTCGAGAGCGCCTCGGCCGAGGCGTTGCGCACATCACGCACCAGCAGCCGGCGAACATCCCCGGCGAAATAGAGCGTCGAGTCCGCGAGCACACGCCCCCACCCCTCGCGGAAGTTGGGATAGTCGGGCACACCTGTCATGTCCTGCCCGCTGTTGATGAGTGTGGCCTTCAGGAGCGAGCCGGTCGGCGAGAGGACATCGGCGGGCGTTTCGGCGCCCGAGGGGTAGAAGCCACGCATGTAATACTCTCGCACCAGCGCGGCGAGCCCCGTCACCGCCGGGCACGCCATCGAGGTGCCGCTCGCGGATGTCGTAGCGCACCCCCCGTTGCCCGTCGAAGATGAAATCGCGCACCCCGGGGCGGCCACCTCGGGCTTGCGACGCCCGTCGAGCGTCGGCCCGATCCCGCCGAAGCACATCGTGTTCTCGTTGGGGTTGTTGTTGCTCGCCGTCACCGCCAGCGAGTTCTTGGCATTCTCGGGGTTGTGGATGAACGCCGAATCGCTCACCGCGAAAAGAATGAGGCTCTCCTCGCTCTCGCGCTGAACGGTGTCGATGGCGCGGCAGCCGCCGTCGTAGGCGTCGATCCAGTCCGCGCCCCACGAGTTGCAGTGCACGCGGGCGCCCTGCGAGACGTGCAGCATGAACCGGTCGTAGTTGCTCTGCTCGTTCACATCGGGCCAGGTGTTGAAGACCATCTTGGCCCCGTAAGCGATACCCCGGTTGTTCCCGTTGGTGTTGTCGTTGCCCACCGCCGTCCCCGCTACGTGCGTGCCGTGGAAGTCGTACGAAGGAACGGCGTTGTAGGCCAGGATCTTGCGGTGAAGCGGGCCGACGGGATTGATCGGATCGTTGAACGCGCAGTGCGACCGCGCCACCCACCCGTCGATGATGCCCACCACCTGCCCCACGCCCGTGATACCGCGCGCGTACAGGGGCGTCACGCTCGTCTGGTTGCTCTGGATCACCCAGCGCGTCGTCGCGTTGCTGCGGGGGGTGTACTCGGGGAACGGCTCGGCGTACTGCACATCCGGCACATCGGCCAGGGCCACGACGGACTCGGCCGGAAGAATGATGCCGATCGAGTGCGATCCCGACACCAGGTCCACGCCACTCACCAACACACCGGGCATCGCCCCCAGCGCGGCCAGCGCCGCATCCGGTGCTGCCCCCGAAAAGAGCCAGATGTTCGCCGCGACACGTCCCTGAGCGGCGAGTTGGACGCGGGCCGGGGTCTGCCACGGATGCGGGTTCGCACCCGCCTTCAGGTGGGCATCGAGTTTCCACTCCCGCCGGTACTCAACGACGCCGCGAACAAAGGGCAAGGCCCGGAGTTTGGCCGGGGTCGTGCCGGTCAGGTCCGCGAGAAAGAAGTTGGTCGGGAAGTACGCCACAGGCTCCGCGCCCGCGGCCCGAAGGGCTTCGCGCCACGCGGGAGACATCGGACCATCCAGACGTATCAACCCACGGGTCGGCAGCACCTCACCCGCCAGCAAATCCGGCAATGTCGTCGAATCGACATCGCCCGAACGAAGGTTGATGACACCGTCACGCGGCGAAATCAGCGGAACTCTGTCACCGATGCCGACATCCCCCGATGCGATCGCGCAACAGCCGGCAAGAGAAAACAGTGCGAGAGGACGGGCGGTGTTCATCGTTTTGTTACGTTGCAATGTATCAAAGTCGGAAGATTAGGAGAAACGAGGATCTTTGGCTGCCGAGCGCCGCACCGGGCATGCATCGCAAAGGCGCGCATCGCGATTGTTTAGATCGGGTCGTGCGAGTCACGACATTGGTCCATACGCCCTGTGAAGGGGGTGGGTTTCCCCGGTTGTTGAAGAGTGTTTCATGGACCGCCATGCTGATTCGGTCTCGGGTAGGGTATGAACACACTTCGCACGAGACCTCAACAAGCACGTTGTTCAACCCACCCTACGATCGTCCCTCATGACCACACCGACCGCCCGCGCGCCGCAGTCCAACCCGGCGCGTGATTATGTTCTCGGCACCCAATCTGATGAGGCCGTCCGGCTCGGCCTACAACATCGCCTGTGGTCCGCGGCCACCCATGAACTCTGGGAGCGTGCCCGGATTCAACCCGGCGAGAGCGTGCTCGACCTGGGGTGCGGACCCGGTCACGCCGCGATGGACCTGGCCCAGATCGTGGGGCCGACGGGGCGCGTCATCGCTCTCGATGAGTCCGCGACGTTCCTCAAGCAACTCCACGATCACGCCGTCTCCCGCAAGTTCCATCACATCGAGCGGGTTTTGGGCGATGTGCAGGATCTGACCAGCGTGCTCCCGGGCGAGGATGAGCAGATCGACGCGGCGTACATCCGTTGGGTGCTCTGTTTCGTTCCCCGGCCCGAGGACGTGGTCAAGGAACTGCACAAGGTGCTGAAAGTCGGCGGGCGCGTCGCCGTGCAGGATTACTTCAACTACGAACGCTGCCTCACCCTCGCGCCCAAACGCGAGGCCTTCACCAAGGTCATCCAAGCAGTCGCGGCCAGTTGGCGCAGCCGGGGCGGTGACACCGACATCATGGGCAAGCTGCCCGGCATGTTCCTCCGTCATGGATTCCGCATCGAGCATTTGGGCGTGGTGCAGCGCATCGCCCGACCGGGAAGCCAACTCTGGCACTGGCCTAACTCCTTCTGGCAGACCTTCGTCCCTCGCCTGGTCGAGACGGGATTCATTACCGCCGAGGAGATGGCGGCGTTCAACAAGGCCTGGGAGGATGCAGGGAAGGATCCCGCGAGTTTCATCCAACTGCCCCCGGTATTTGAGATGGTGGCGGTCAAGGAATAACACCCGGCCGTTCAAACCCGCGGGTGATGCCCGAGCACACTCCAAACGCCTCTCAATTCTGAATTGAACCGGACCATCCTCCGAGGTACTGGCCTTCGATTCAATGAACGCCTACCATCTCGACCCGATTTCGAGGAACCTCCCATGCCCAACGTCTGTCACTTTACCGGCAAGAAGACCAGTTTCGGCAAAAAGCGTGCGTGGCGCGGCCAGGCGATCAGCAAGGGCGGCTTCGGCCTCAAGCCCACCGGCATCACACGCCGGACCTTCAAAGCCAACCTTCAGACACTCAACGCCGTTGTTGACGGACGCCCCCAGCGCGTCAAGGTTTCGGCGAAAGCCATACGAACAGGATTGGTCGTGAAACCACTGAAGCGCAAGTACGGTTACACCCGGCAACAGAAAGCCGCCGCCGGCAACTGAGATCTCAAACCCTCATGTTCGATTATTGTAAGGACATCCTAACGGATGTCTTTTTCTTTTGGGACGTCAAGGTCTGTTGATCGTACCGAGAATCCAACGGGAACAGGGTGTTTTCGACGATTCTGAACCAAAGCCGCCCCCGAATGGTTGGCTCGCACGAAAGGAAGCAGTAAACTCTGGCGGCGGAACGGAGAGCCGCCGACCAGAGGGAGAGAGATCAGACATGAACACACTTCAACGCGCGGCCTTTCTGGCCGCGGCGGCGGCCTGTATGTATGCCTCCGCCGATCCGGTTTGGAGCTATTTCCCCGAGGGGGATGCCTGGTACAACGTGCTGAGCAACAACGCCGCCCGCGAGCAAGGAACGGTCGAAGGACGAATCGGGAATCGGCTGAACATCGGCACGTGGGAACTGGGCATCTGGCGAGTGCACGACATCGGGCCGTTCCTGGCCCTGGGTCAACTCGAGTGGTTCAATGGCGTGGCCGCGCCCTTCTCGATTGTCTACGACGGGTCGAGGGGCGTGAGTTTCTCGCTTGGCACATCCACCATCACGACCACGGAACTGGGCGGCACGTTCACCGATATTTTCATCCGCACGCGCTCGGCCACCTTCGGCGATGTGGACCTTTCGTCGATGCGGCTCTTCACCGCTTCGGGCGAACTGCCCATCGGCGACCTGGCTTCGATGGGCGCGGGCGATGTGGAGTACATCCGCATCGAGAACATGGGTCAGCGGTTCGGGGCGTTCGAACTTCGTGGGCAGATGAAACTCACCTGGCTGGCCAGCGATCCGCCGATCAACTCGCAGGTCAACGCCCAGTTCCGCTTCACCAACGTGCCCTCTCCCGCATCGCTCGCGGCGCTCGCTCCACTGGCGCTGCGCCCCCGCCGTCGCGCCTTCAGGGTGTAGTGCCCAGTTGATCGAGCAACGTACGTGCAGTTCGCGTGCGGTCGTGTTCAGGCCCCAGCAGCCGCAATAGTCTTTCGTAGGCGATACGCGCGATCGGATCGGCTTCCTCACGCCGCCCGAGATCGATGAGTGTCTGCGACAGGTTGCACTCGAAGGCCCCCACCATCCAGTTCTCCTCGCCGAGCGCTTCCCGGGCCGTTTCCACGATCGCTCTGTACTCGGCCGCGGCCCGATCCCCCTCGCCGTGGCGCGAGAGCCAGCCCGCGTAGTTGCTCCGCAGGATCAGGCTGGTGCGGTGCGACGGCCCCAGCGTCTCGACCGCTCCCTCCGCCGCCTCGCGGAAGTACGGCCCGGCCGCGGCGTCCTCTCCCTTGTTGCGGTAGAGCGTGCCCACGTTGCTCAGCACGCCCAGGGTCCGCTCGTGATGCGGACCGTTCACCCGGCGACGAACCTCCAGCACGTGCAGCAGGATCGGCTCCGCTCTGGCGAGTTCGCCTCGGTTCATCAGGAGGTCCGCGTAGTTGTTGGCGGTGATGAGCGTCTGGGTGTGCTCAGGCCCCCAGATCCGCTCCGCATCGGCGTAGGCTGATTCCAACAGCGCGAGCGCCTCATCAAAGCGTCCTTGCACCTTGTACGCCGAGGCCAGGTTCACCGCCGTCATCTGAGACTCCGCCGTCTCTCCGCTCCCCACCCGGCGCTGCGCCGCCAGCACTTCTTCCAGCGCTGAAGTGGACTCCGCGATCTTTCCCTGGCGGTGATAGTTCATCGCCAGGTTATTGAGTGAGAGGATCGAGTCGGGGTCGTCCGTTCCCCGTATGCGCCTGTACGAATCCGCCACGTGGCGCTTGATCGGTTCGGCCTCGGCGGAACGGCCCAGTTCATCCAGGCATGTGCCCAGGATCGTGAGCGCATCGAGCGTTCGAGGATCATCCGGGCCACCCTGACGCGATCGCACCTCCACGAGTGTCTCGGCGATCGGCAATGCCTCCGATCCCCGCCCCAGTTCCGTCAGGCACGTAGCCTCGCCCCCGCGTGCTGTCAACCATTCGTCCGACTCGGGCTCGAGGTGTGCCGCCGCCCGGCCCGCGGCTTGATGCCGCGCGAGGCCCTCCTCAAAGAGCCCGAGTTTCGTGTAACTGACGCCCAGCGCGTTCTGCACCGCCGCCAATGACCGGGGCCGATCGGCGAAGGCTTTGTCCGCCTGAATCGACGCCGCGGCGAGCACGTCCACCACTTTGACCTCACGCCCGTCCTTGCTCGGGTCGGGGCTGGTGAGCATGTCACGTACGAAGTCACTGACGGCCCGAGCCTTGTCGGCCTGATCGCGGGCCACATCCCGCTCGCGGGCGGCCTCTCGGGCCGCACGTACAGATACGAGCAGCGCCCCGCTTATAACCATCGCGAAGGCCGCACCGAACCAGGCCGCCTGTCGGTATCGCCGCGCAGCAACCCGCAGGGTGTACCACGCGCTGTCCCGCCTCGCCGCGATCGGCGCGCGGCGCAGATACGCGGCCAGGTCGTCCGCCAGCTCCGCCGCGGATTGGTAGCGGCGTTCCGGCTCCTTCGCCAGACACCGCAGCGCCACGGCGGAGAGGTCTTCGCCTACCGCGGGCACGATCGATCGGGGCGCGGCGGGCATCGCCGTGCGTATGGAATGGACCGCCGCGGCGAGCGAACCGCCGGTGTCGTAGGGCATCCGTCCGGTCAGCGCCTGGTACAGCATCACGCCCAGCGCGTACACATCGCTGCGCACATCGGCGGACTCCGCTTCATCGCCGGTCTGTTCCGGCGCGGCCCAGGGCAACGACCCGACAAACTGGCCGCTCCGAGTCACACCCTTCCCGGCATCCTCGAATACGGACTTCGCCAAGCCGAAGTCCAGGATGCGTGGTTCGCCCGTGTCGTCCACGCGGATGTTGCCCGGTTTGAGGTCGCGGTGGATGATCCCGCGCTGGTGCGCGTACGCCACCGCGCGCACGATCTTCTCGAAGAGCACGACCCGCGCATCGAGTTCACCCACCGAGGCCGGCCCCGCGATAACGGCGTCGAGCGGTCGTCCCTCCACGTACTCCATGACCAGGAACGGCCAGCCTTCCGGCGTGACGCCGCTGTCGAAGACCCGCACGATGTTCGGGTGCCGCAGGCTCGCCGCCAGTTCGGCCTCTCGCTCGAAGCGGCGTCGATGCGACGGGCCGGCCAAAGAACCGGCGAGAAGCACCTTGATGGCCACGGTCTGTCGTGTAGTTCGCTGCTCCGCCGTATAGACAACGCCCTGCCCGCCCCGACGGAACTCCTGAAGGTTTTCGTACCCCGGCACGGAAGGTATTACGGGGGCATCTCGGCTCGCCAGACGCAGCAACTCGCGCTCGTCCTCGAACCAACTCGTGGCGCTGGGTGGGGCGGGTTGCACCTGTTCATCCCTCTTCCGCGACCTGCGCCTCGATCAGCGCACTCAGCCTTTTCAGGATCCTGCTTTTGGACTGGTACACCGCGTCCACGCTCATGGAAAGGTCGCGTGCGATCCCCGCGGCATCGCGCCCGCCCACGGCGTACATGGTGAACGCACTGCGGTCCTTCTCAGAAAACTCAACCTCGATCGTCGCCATGGCTCTGCGGAAGTGGTATTGCCGCCACTCATCCTCCCAGACTTCTTCTTCATGCTCCTCGGACTCGTTCCCAGATTCCGACACACCAGTTAGGCCCGCTCCCGGAGGATTCTGACACATTCGCCGAGAAATCGCACGCATGACGATTGTTTTGAGGTAGGACCGAAAACGCCCTTTCTCCGGGTCGTACCGGAACCCGGGCATCGACTTGGAGAGCGCGAGCAGCACTTCTTGTCGGACGTCATCGGCATCCGCGATCTGCAAGCCGCGCCTTGCGCAGCACCCCCGTATCAAGTCCGCGTAGCGCGTACAGAACTCACCCCAGGCAGATTCATCATTTCCTTCGGTGAGGCGTGCAATTAGACTTGTATGTGTACGCGTTCCGGTGTACATTCAAAGATACAGATAGGTCATACGACATTGTTCTCGGGCACCGTTCGCACTTTCGTTTCAAGTTTCTTGTCAGACGTACGGCGCACGCGAACTAGACACTGGTATCGGTCAGGTCCGTTGGGGAGAATCGCCGCGAAACTCGACATACGCGGCCAGTAAAAAGGAAAAGTACGATGTGCGCGCACAATGGTCCGGTAACGGCGGGGAAGAAATATGGCCGTTTGTTAGCCGCGGTGGCTGGGCTTTCGATCGGCCTGAGCAGCGCTTGTGCTCAGATGTCATGGATCGGCGGGACCGGGAGTTGGAACATCGCGTCGAACTGGACGCCGGCGAACGTGCCGGATAACACCGGCGAGACGGCGACGATCGGCGCGCTCGGCTCCTACGTGGTGTCGCTCACCGGCTCGGTCAATGTCGGCGCTGTCACGCTGACCAACCCGAACGGGCTACTCAACATCAACAACAGCCTCAACTTCGGGCTCGCCGGTGGTGGCTTGAGCAACGACAGCACCGTCACGATCAACCCCACCGCCGGATCGTCCGGCACCTCGATCCAACTCCTGGCTTCGCAGCCGTGGAACGGCTCGGGCGCAGTCGTGCTCAACGCGAACGCCGGCAACCTCGAGACCGCCATCATCGGTTGGACCGGGGGTGGTGAATCCATTACACAAGGCGAAGGGCACTCGATCCTGGGCACCGGCCGCGTGTACACCTACCTCACCAACAACGGCACGGTGAATGCGAACGTCGCGGGCCGCACGCTCTGGCTCTCGAACCAGAGCAAGATCAACAACAATCTGTTCGCCGCGACCGGCGGCGGCACGCTGCTCATCACCACGCCGGTGGACCAAACCGGCGGCGGCCGCATCGATGCCGATGGCGGCTCGCTGCGCCTCGGCGGCGGCTCATCCATCAGCGGCGGCTCGATCAATGTGTTCGGGGGCGGCGATGCCTCCACCAACCCCGGCGGCACGACCTGGTCGGGGGTCACGCTCACCGGGCCTTTCGGGATCACCAACAACACGCCCTTGTACGTCTCCAACAGCCTCACCAACAACGGCACGCTCACCATCAACCCCTCGGGCGGATCATCGAGCACGTTCCTCCAGTTGCTCAACAGTGTCGCCCTCAACGGGACGGGCGTGCTGGCGCTGAACGCCAACCCCGGGAACATCGAGACCGCCGTCATCACGTGGAGCGGCGGGGGCGAGGTGCTGACCCAGGCCGCGACACACACCATCCGCGGCTCGGGCCGCATTTACTCGCATCTGATCAACAACGGCAATGTGGATGCCGACATCTCGGGCCGCTCGCTGCTATTGAGCAACCAGGCCAAGACGAACAACAACCTCATGACCGCTTCCGGCGGGGCGTTCCTCGACATCGCCTGCACCGTCACTCAGGGCCCCGGCGCGGCCATCCGGGCCATCAACGGCACGGCGCGGCATTCGTCCGCGACCATCAACGGCGGATTTCTGAGCACGACGGGGACCGGCCTTCATCAAGTGACCGTTGGCTCGCGATGGAACAGCGTGACCCTCTCCGGTCTCGGTGCCGTCGAGAACAGCGTCTTCCTTCAACTGGCCGATGCGCTCACCCTCAACGGCACACTCACGGTCAACCGCACCGCCGGTTCCTCAAGCACAGGTCTCCAGGTGCTCAACAGCATGGGCATCGCGGGAGCGGGCACCATCGTGCTCAACGCCAACGCCGGCAATCTCGCAACCGCGAATATCACGTGGAACGGGGGTGGAGAGGTTCTCACGCTCGGCGCGAACCAGACCGTGCGGGGCACCGGGCAGGTCAACGTCAACACCACAAACAACGGCCTCATCCACGCCGACATCAGCAGCCGGACCCTGCAACTCCTCGGCCAGCCAAAGGTGAACAACGCGCTGATCCGGGCGAGCAACAACGCCACGCTCCTGGTCTCGGGCATCAGCATCACGCAGGCCGCCGCGGCGGAGATTCTGGCGGACGCCGGGGCCGTCCAGTTCAGCGGGGCAACGGTCATCGGCGGCGGCGTGCGGGCGATCAACGGCGGGCTGTGCAGCATCACGGCAAACAGCCGTTTCGACGGAGTGACCGCGAGCGGCCCGCTCGAAGTGAACAACAGCACGAACCTCCAGTTGCACGCCAATCTGGTGAATAACGGTACGATCACCGTCAACCCGACCGCGGGCGGCAGCGGCACACTCCTTCAGGCCCTGAGTTCGCAGAACCTCGGCGGCACGGGCGAGGTCGTTCTCAACGCCAGCACCAACCTTGATACCGCCTACATCACATACAGCGGCGGAGGCGAAGTCCTGACGCACGCGGCAACACACACGATCCGCGGCACGGGGAACATTCACGTCAATCTGCTCAACAACGGGCTTGTCAACGCCGACCGTGCCGGCAGGATTCTCTCCCTCCGGACCACGAACAAATCCAACAACGCCACGATGAAAGCCACCAACGGCGGCACGTTGTCGGTCAACGGCATTCTCATCTCGCAGTCCCCTGGCGCTCAACTCCTCGGGGACGGCGGGACCGTGCTCATCGCGGGGGGGCACATTGTCGGCGGTCACATGAACGCCATGAACGACGGGATGATTGATTTTTCCAGCAACAACAGAGCGGACGGGATCACGCTCGCCGGCCCGGCCCGTATCTTCAACGGATCGAGCCTCCAGATACACGCCAACCTCGTCAACAACGGCACGATCACCGTCAACCCGACCGCCGGCGGTAATGGAACATTCGTGCAGGCGCTTTCAACCCAGGGCCTGAACGGCACAGGCGAGGTCGTCCTGAATGCGAGCACCAATCTCGACACCGCCTACATCACCTACAACGGCGGAGGTGAAGTTCTCACGCACGCGGCGACGCACACCATCCGCGGCACGGGCCGAGTCTACGTCAGCCTCGCCAACGACGGCTTGGTGCACGCCGACCGCGATGCTCGAGTTCTGGAGTTGCTGGGCATCTCGAAGACCAACAACGCCACCATGAAGTCCTCCAACGGCGGCATCCTCGCCGTGACGAGCATCGGTCTTACTCAAGCCCCCACAGCGCAACTCCTCGGCGATGGAGGCTCAGTCAGAATCTTCGGAACCACGATCTCAGGAGGGCAGGTCAACGCCACCAACGGAGGTTTGAGCAGCGTCACGGGCAACAGCCGTTTCAACACCGTCTCGATTTCGGGACCGTTCCATGTGAACAACGGGGTCGCGTTGCAGATCGCCGACGGCCTTACGAACAACGGAACGATCACAGTCAACCCGAGCATGTCATCATCGGGCACCTTCATTCAAGTCCTCAACAGCCAGACTTTCGGCGGGTCCGGCGCGATCTATCTGAACGCTAACCCCGCTAACCTTGACACGGGCTACATCTTCTACAACGGAGCCGGCGAGGTTCTTATTAACGGCGAGGGCCACACCATCGGCGGCACCGGGAGAATCTACGTCCGCACCCACAACAACGGCATCCTTTCGCCGGGGCGGCCCGGCAGCCCCATCGGCCTGCTCAACCTGCAGGGCGTAACAGACCTTTCCTTCGGCGCAACCGGCGAGTTCCACTGCCAGCTCGCCGGGTCCGGCGATGCCAACGCCGACCGCATCACCAGCTCCCGGCCCATCACGCTCGACGGTGTCTGCCGCGTGAGCATCGTGCCCCCCTTTGTCGCCAGCCGCGATGAATCGTGGACCATCATCACCGCGCCGAGCATCACCGGCGCCTTCGCCGAACTCGCCGCGCCGCCCGCCGTCAACGGCATCGGCTACCGCCTCGAGTACTTCTCCAACCGCGTCGTACTCCACGCCGTCTGCTACGCCGATGTGAACAACGACGGCGGTATCGACGGCGCCGATGTGCAGGCCTTCTACGACCTCTGGGAAGCCGGCGATCCCGTCAGCGACCTCAACAACGACGGTGGCATCGACGGCGCCGATGTGGAGGTCTTCTTCGAACTCTGGGAGGGCGGCGGCTGCTGACTTTACAACGAGGGTTCTTGCTATACGAGAATGCAGCATCGCATGGCAGGAAGGTCGAAGCAGGCGTGTCTGAGTTTCTCGCGGGTGGCCCGGTTGTGCGATTCGGCGGACCTGGCAATGTTGCGCTGGTGGTAGTTGATCAGCGCTGATACCTTCTCGAAGTATCTGATGCGCACCTGATCGCCTTGCCAGAGGCTCCTGACCACGGTTGTGGCCGCGAGCTTCACCTGGCAGACGGTCAGGTGCTTTTCATTCCCCCCGGGGGCACCGCCAGTCGTTGATGTTCCTGCGCCAGGAAGAGGTGGCTCATGCTGGTGAGGATGAAGTGCAACATCATGGACCGGTAGGTGCGGACCTCGAAGTGACTCAGGCCCAGTTCGCTCTTTTCCTCCTGGAAGCACTTCTCCACGTGCCAGCGGCTGAACTCCACGTGCGGCTGTGCTTCCAAGGGGGTCACCCGCGGGGCGAGCAGGAACTCCTTGTCCATGCCGTAGCTGCATCGAAGGTCATCCACTCGAACACCACGCCGTTGCCGCGGCAGCGATCGAAGAGCTCCAACGCGTTGACCGCTTTGGTGGGATGGACCATGTCCTTGAGAACGGCCGGGATTGCTCTCAATAACCCCGTGAATATGCCCGCTTTCGAAGCTCGCCGCGGCCGCTTGCTCACGTGCTTGCACTTGTTGACCGAGGGCCGAGCACGAGTATGCATCGGCCGGAAGCCGCGTGAAGCGCACAACTACTGAAGGGGCACGAGTTTGATCCGCGGCGCAATATCCCGCTGATAGTCCGGCTCATCAATCTGCACGACCGTCCAATCGGGCATCAGGACAAAGCGGCAGGCGGGCAGGTCGTGCTCGATCCTCTCTTCGATCCCGCCCCACCTCTCGCCCTTGCGCACCGCCCGAGATGGCACCGTCTGCACCACCAGCGGCAGATCCGTGTCGCTCGCGTTGATCGGAACTGTTCGCGAGAACTGCTCCAGCCCTTCGCCGGTGAACAGTTCAGAGTTCAAGACGGCATCGAGCGTCGGTGCAGCACCGGTGTCTCGCTGAATCTGTTGCGCTGTCAGCCCGATCGATTGGAGTCTGCCATGCACAAGCGCACGCACGACCGACTGTCGCATGGGCTGGAAAATCCAAAGCAGGCACTGCGTGAGCAGCAGAAGAATGATCAAAGCCGGAAGCGACCAAGCGATAATGCGGCGGACTCTTTGTGCGCGTCCAGCATCCTGTGACGCGGCAACCCGCTGAGGTGCACCTTCCATCGGTTGATTATTGCTCCACCGCCCCCCTGAGCGTTCGCCCACAAGCGCCCCTGCCCGATGTTGGTCCTGACGCCAGGCACTGCTCGGCTGCAGCACATCGGGCCAGGATCGCGGGACGTGGGCGGTCCTCGCACACGCACTACCCAGCCGGCGGTACCCTTTGTAAACCATGAGGCACACCGAATCCCACCGATCCCACCGCATCGGCTGGCTCCGCGCCGCCGTGCTGGGTGCCAACGACGGCATCGTCTCGACCGCGAGCCTGATTGTCGGCGTGGCCGCGGCCGATACCGAGCGCAGCGGGATCCTCGTCGCGGGGCTTGCGGGGCTGGTCGCCGGCGCGATGTCGATGGCCGCCGGGGAGTATGTTTCCGTCAGTTCGCAGGCCGACACAGAGGGCGCGGATCTGGCGCGCGAGCGGCACGAGTTGGCCACACAGCCCGAGAGCGAGCACGCCGAACTCACGGCCATCTACGTCAAACGCGGGCTCGACGAGAAGCTCGCGGGCGAGGTTGCGACGCAGCTCATGGCCAAGGACGCGCTCACGGCCCACGCCCGAGACGAACTGGGCATCACCGAGGAGCTTGCGGCGAGGCCGGTGCAGGCGGCGTTCGCGTCGGCCGGCACGTTCACGATCGGTGCCGCGTTACCGCTGCTCCTTGTTCCGGCCTTGCCCAAGGCGTGGCTCGTGTTGGGCGTCTCGATCGCCTCGCTGGGCTTCCTGGCACTGCTCGGGTCGATCGCCGCCCGCGCCGGCGGCTCGCCGGTCCTCAAATCCGCAGCCCGCGTGACCTTCTGGGGTGCACTCGCGATGGGACTCACGGCGGGCGTCGGCGCGCTGTTTGGCGCACGGCTGTAGCCCGACGCGGTCGGCCGTCGCCCACGATATCTTCCAACGGCACCCCACCTCTCACCGAATGTTCTACTTCTCGTTGGAGTACCGAGCATACCGCCACGTATCACACCAACGCACATCAACGCGGCGGGGGCCGACCACCCCCCGCCGCGTGTTTCGTCTCTTCGTACGCTTGGGCCGTGTCCGCGCCCCGCGACCAACCCACGATCCACGAGGCACTCCGCCGCTACTGGGGCTTCGAACAACTCCGCCCCGTGCAGGAGCGGGCCATCCGCCTCGGAATCGAGCGGCGCGATTCGCTGGTGGTCATGCCCACCGGAGGGGGCAAAAGCCTCTGCTACCAACTCCCCCCGCTTCTGACAGGACGGTTGACCGTCGTTGTCTCGCCCCTGATCGCGTTGATGAAGGATCAGATCGACGGCCTTCGCCTGATCGGCTATCCCGCCGCGGCCCTCTACAGCGGGCAGGAGGCCGCCGAGCAACGCGAGGTACGGGAGCGAATGGAACGCGGCGACCTGCGCCTGCTCTACCTCGCGCCCGAGCGCCTGCTGACTCCGGCGATGCTCGCGCGCCTGGCGACGCTCAACGGAGGCGCCGGCCCCGCCACGTTCGCCATTGACGAGGCCCACTGCATCAGCCAATGGGGCCACGACTTCCGCCCCGAGTACCGCCGTCTCCGCGAACTGCGCGAAGCCTTTCCGCACGCCGCGTTCAACGCCTTCACCGCCACCGCCACGCCCCGCGTGCGCGAGGACATCGTCGCCCAGCTCGGCCTTCGTCGGCCCGAGGTGCTCGTGGGCGTCTTTGATCGTCCGAATCTCACCTACCGCGTCACACCCAAAGTCGATGAAGACGCTCAACTGCGTTCCATCATCCAGCGCCACGAGAACCGCGCCGTCATCATCTACGCCATCAGCCGCAAGGACACCGAGGCCATCGCCGGGATGCTCAGGGCCGCGGGCATCCTCGCCGACCACTACCACGCGGGCCTGACCGCCGAGCAGCGCACCCGCGTCCAGGAATACTTCGCGCAGGAACGCACCAACGTGATCGTCGCCACCGTCGCCTTCGGCATGGGCATCGACCGCAGCAACGTCCGGTGCGTTGTTCACGCCGCCCTGCCCAAGAGCCTCGAGCACTACCAGCAGGAGACCGGCCGCGCGGGGCGGGACGGCTTGCCCAGCGAGTGCGTGCTGCTCTACTCGGGCGCCGACGCCGCGAAGTGGGCCCGCGTCATCCAGTCGGGCGCGGCCGAGACCGATGCCCCGCCCGAGCGGACAGCCGCGCAACTGTCGCACCTCGAAGAGATGCGCCAGTTCGCCGCGGGCACCGCGTGCCGCCACCGATTTCTCAGCGAGCACTTCGGCCAGCCCTACACGCCCACTACCCCGGCGGGGTGCGGCGCGTGCGATGTCTGTCTCGGGGAGTTCGACCCCGTGCCCGATGCGAACACGGTGGCGATGAAGATCGTCTCGTGCGTCGCCCGGATGGCCCAGGCCTCCGGGGGGCTGACCTTCGGCACGGTCCACATCGCCAACGTCCTCCGCGGCGCCCGCGAGAAGAGCGTTCTGGCCCGCGGCCACGACTCGCTCAGCACCTACGGCCTCCTCAAGGGGTTCTCCAAGCCCGCCGTCATCAGTTTTATCAATCAACTCCTGGATGCGGGGCTGCTCTCCCGCGCGCCGGGCGAGTACCCCACCATCGCGCTCAACGCCGCCTCGTGGGACCTTCTCCGCGGCACGCGTACCGCCGCCCTCGTGGCACCGCGCGAGCACGTCGAAGCCGCCCCGGTCGAGGAGCCCTTCGATGAGGCGTTGTTCGAAGTCCTCCGCGCCGTGCGTGCCCGGGAAGCCGGTTCTCGCCGCGTCCCCGCGTACGCCATCTTCGCCGATACCACGCTCCAGGACATGACGCGCATCCGGCCCACGAGGCGGGCAACGTTCCTCACCGTCCGCGGCGTGGGCGACCTCAAGTGCCGCGAGTTCGGCAAGGTCTTCGCCGAGGCCATCGCGCACCACTGCGCCCAGCGCGGCCTGCCGACGGACCTTCCCCCGACATTACCCCCCAAGCGTGCCCGCTCCGAGAAGCCGGTATCCGGGCGCAAGGCCGCGGCCTTCGACCTCTTCCGCCGGCGTGCCAACATCGAGGACGTCTCCGACTCGCTGGGCGTGGCCGAGTCCACGGCGTATGGGTACCTCGCCGAGTTCATCGCGCACGATCGGCCCGCGAGTATCAGCGCCTGGATCGACACCGCGACGTACGAAGCCGTTGCCGCGGCCAAGCAAACCCTCGCCACCGTGTACGCAAGCAGTATCCGCGAACACCTGGGCGGAAATGTCTCCTACAGCCACATCCGCATCGCACTTGCCCATCTGCGGAATCGGCTTGGATGATCTGCCGCCTGTTGCTCGCACCGGCGACAGCATGAACAACCGCCCGCGTTCGTTCTGGGTCACAAAAGCGCCAAGCGAGTAGAATGCTTCGACACACACCCCGAACCGGAGACACGCTTTGACTCACCGCCCCGCACCAGCCGCCCGAACCGTCCGACCGGTGCTGCCGCGGCCGAGCACTCCCGAACCGCCGATTCATCTCCGCCACGTTGTCATCGAGAACTTCCGCACTATCCGGCGGCTTGCGATCGACCTCGAACCCCGGGCCACCGCGCTGATCGGCGAGAACAACTGCGGAAAAACCGCGGCCCTCGACGCGCTGGAACGGCTGCTGGGTCGGGCCGCACAACTCCATGCCGACACTTCGGGGTTCCCTGCCTCGCTGGCCGCGCTTCACCCCGAAGAGCAGGGCGAAACACGCTGCACCTTGGTCTTCCGCATTCTGCGAACGGACCACCTGCCCACCAACGAACGCACGATCTTGGATGCCGCGTGTCGCGCCGCGGCGGTGGCGGGCGCAGATCGCGGGGAGGCGGGCACCCTCGCCGTGCGTGTTCGGGTCAGCCCCGATGATTCCCACGCCGTCACATGTGAAGTTCTCGGTGCTCCGGAGCGGGTCGCACGGTGCCGCGATCCCCGCGCCGTACTCGGAGCGCTGCGGGCCGTCATCCCGATCATCCGTGTGCGTCCCTTGATACCCTGGGCGAGTGTCGCGGAGAGCCGGACCGCCGACACCGCTCGCGGGAGGGTCTTGACGCTCTACCGGCGGCTGGTTTCCGGTGGAGATGGTGGTCAGACAGGAATCCAAGAACTCCGACGCGCGCTGCTCGATGCGAAGGAGATCGTTGAATCTGTCGGCACCCAGTTGCGACCCGTTGCGATGCCCGACCGCCATCTCGATGACCTGATCGGCACGCCGCAACCGGTAACGACCACGCTCTTCTCCGCCGCGGGCTTGGAGGGGGACAACGCCGGTGAGGTCCGACTCCTTTCTCTGTTGCTGCTCGTCGGGGCGATGCTGGACGCGATCGGCGACTCTCCGCTCGCACCGTATGCCACGCCCGTGCTGCTCATGGATGATCTTGGTGCGGGGTTTCACCCTTCGTGGCTTGCCGCCACGGCGGGCATGGTTTTGAACCTGCCGCTGCAGATCGTCCTGTCAACGCACGTCGGAGAGATGCTCGCGCGGGTGCCCCTGACCTCGGTTCGGCGGCTGGTGCGCCGCGGCGGAGAAGTGGCCGTGCGCGCTGTGGGAAGTTCGCTGCGACGGCGGGATGATCTGCGGCGGGTGGGGTATCACATCCGCATGAGCAAACCCGAGGCGTTGTTCGCCCGTTGTTGGCTGCTGGTCGAGGGTGAGACGGAGGCGTGGCTACTGCCGGAGTTCGCGCGGCTCGCCGGCATCGAGTTCGCGGTAGAGGGCATTCGCTGCGTGGAGTTCGCGCAATGCGGCATCCCGCCACTCGTCCGGCTCGCGGATGATCTGGGCATCACGTGGCGGCTGCTGACCGACGGGGACCAGGCGGGAGAGAACTACGAACGGGCCGCGGATTCGCTGTGCCCGCCGGGCGATTCGCGTGTAGTGCGGCTCCGAGCGCCAGACATCGAACACTTCCTGTACCGACACGGGTTCCATCAGGTCTACCGACGCGCCGCGGGATTCCGGTCCACCGCACCCCCGGCATCCGAATCGCCCGGCGCGGTTCGCGCTGTCATCCGGCAGGCGATCAAGAAGATGAGCAAGCCCGCGTTGGCGCTCGCCGTTCTCGAAACGGCGAACGCCGAGGGTGCCGCGCGGGTGCCCGCACCGCTGCGAAACTTGGCCATCGAACTCGCTTGGTTGGCGCGTGGACACGGCACCGCGCCACCATGCCCTGCCGCGCCGAACACACCCCCGCGTCCGTCACGGCGCCCGACCCGCGAGCGATGAACCGCCCGCGGCACCGGCCGGCAACTCATCTCGGTCCACGCTCATCGACTCGGGCTTGCCGAAGGCGGCGGGGTGGAGGTAGCGCCCCCGGTCCCGAGCGGGTTTGTCCTGTTCGACAGGTGTGCGGTTGGTGTTGGCGAAGGCATCCTTGCGGATCCCCGTAACCATCCAACTCACTTCGACGTTAGGAATGCTGGTGCGGATGGTGAAGCGGTTGGCGTCGATCTTCCTGACGACCTTGGCCCAGACGAAGTCGGTGCGGTCATCCTCGTCGATGACCGTCAGTTGATAGCGGTAGTCCGAGTTGAGCGCCTCGAAGTAATCCGGGAGAGTCACAACGGCGTAGCCCGCGCCATCGGTGGTGGTCACACCGTCATACATGTTTTTCATGTCCGGGCTTTCGATGCACGTGTGGGTCAGGGTCTTGTTGGCCGGGTCGAGCGGGTGGTCAATCTTGAAGGTCTTGCTGCCCGCGCTCACGTTGCCCGTGACATGGGCGGTGCCGCTCACATAGAACGTGTAAGAACTGCTGTAGCCGTTGATGGTGCAGCGCCCGCTGCCGTCATCGAGAATATTGCGGAAAGACGGCTCGCCGATGTTGACGTTCGTCAGGGAACCCACGCGCCCATCGGTGTGGCGTGCTCCGAAATAGGACCGCTTCGCCCCCGCCGCCAGCCCGCCCTGCGTGGACGCCTGCGGGTTGTACATGCCCAGTTGGATTGTCCCGTACGAGTTCCAGAGCTGCCCCCCGACCGCGTCGTTGGTGTTACGCACGCGCAGCGTTGCATCGCTCCCGGCGACTTCGAGCAACTCGTCTGGTGAGGTCGTACCAATGCCCACATAGCCCCCGTTGCGGATCACCATGCGGCGGGCGGAGTTGAACTCATCGATGAAGAAATAGTCGTTTGTGCTGTCGTACTCCATGCGCCAGGTTTTGGAATCGGCGCTGTTGAAGATGCCGATCGCACCATCCTGTACGGTGAGCCGCTCCCCGGGGGACGCCGTGCCGATACCGACGTTGCCCGCATCACTCAACGTCAGCGTCGGCGTCGTGAGGTCGCTGCGCTTGAAGATCAGATCGCCGTACCCGGAAAGATCCGCCGACCCGGTGAAGCGCACCTGCCACGTCCGAAGCGCGGCCGAAGTGTTCGTCATCGTCAGGCCCGTGCCGAAGGCCGAGGTGGAACTCAGCGTCGCCGAACTCGCCGAAGACAGCGAGTTCGAGTTGTTGACGGTAAGGCCGGAGAAGGCCGATCCCGTGTCGAGGATCACTCCGCCCTGCGCCCGCACGCGGAACTGGTCCGCCGCGGAACTGGCGTAGGACGGCAGTTGAGAGTCGGCCCAAACAAAGGCGCCGTTGTGCGCGGCGTTGGCGTTGTACCCCGCGGCGAAGGCATACAGCCCGCTCGCCGTGTTCGCCGAGCCGCCGGGGATGGTCGCCCCGCCGCCGGAGGCGGTGTTGCCATATCCGCCGCCGACCGTTGCGGAATCACCGCTCGCCGTGTTGAGACGACCACCGCCCACGGTGGCGAACGTCGCGTCCGTTGATGAAGCGCCCGCGTTGCCGGCGGTGTTGTCGATGCCGCCCGAAACCGTGCCGCCATCGTCGTTCACGATGTTCTCGCGCTGGACAGGAACGCCGTGACGGTTCTCAAACCATCCGCCACCGCCGATGGTCGCCGCCATCGCGCCATTGTTGATGGTGTTGGCACTCCAACCGGAGTTGATGTTCGTCGTCGTCCACGTTTCGGGGACCGATCCCCGGGCGATGGGTGTCGCGAGAAAGGCCCGCTGGTTGTTCGCCCGCAGTTCGATCGGGATGTTGTCGGTGGTGCCGATGAAGTTGAACGCCGTCAGGCCGCTGTTGCCGCCCGTGCGCCAGAAAACTCCGTTGGTCGATGTGGGCTGATACTCCGCCGACTCCTGATTCCACATGAGGATCGAGCCGCTGCTTGGCGCACCCGTGCCGACGCGATAGCCGCGGATGCCCATCACCGTCGGGGCCGGGTACGTCCCGACCAGATCGCCCGCGGCCGCGCCGCTGGGCGGAAACGCGCTGGGCGCCCCGGTGATCTTCGACCACGCCACATCATTCACCAGCACGTTGGTGATCGCACCGGCGGGGATGGAGACGACCGTGCCGGCAATGCTGATGCCCGTGCCCGCGGTGTACGTGGTATTGCTGTCAACACCCGGAGACCAGGCGCTGCCCGTCCATTTGAGCACCTGACCCGTGGCGGTGGGATTCCCTGTCACCGGCCACCCGTTGATCTTCGCCACGCCGGGATTGGGGTAACTGCCCACCAGGTCGCCGCCCGCTGCGCCACTGGGCGGCAGGGTCGTGGGTCGGTTGCTGACTTTCGTCCAATCCACATCGCTGATGAGCGCGTTGCCGATGCCCAGGTTCGGCACGCTCACCACCGTGCCGGTGATGTTGATGCCGGTTCCCCCGGTGTACGTCGCGCCGATATCCGTGCCCGGCGACCAGGCCGCGCCCGTCCACTTGAGCACCTGCCCCGCGCTGCTGGGCGTGCCGGACAGGGGCGCGCCGTTGATCCGGGCCACGTTGGGATTGGGGTATGTGCCCGAAAGGTCGCCCGCCGCGGACCCGCTGGGCGGGAACGCGCTGGGCGCGCCCGTGACCTTCGTCCACGCGACATCGCTGATCTCTGCGTTGCCGACAGCGTTCGCGGCGATGATGGGGTTCGGGTACGCGCCGGCCAGGTCCCCGCCCGCGCTGCCAACTGGCGGAAACGCCGCCGGCGCGCCCGTCACTTTCGTCCAGGCGACATCATTGATGAGCGCATTCGTGATGCCCAGGTTGGGCACGCTGATGATCGTGCCGGTGATATTGATGCCCTGCCCCGCAGTGTAGGTGCCGGACATATCCGCGCCCGGCTCCCAGCGGAGTTGAGCGTTGTTCCACTTGAGAACCTGTTGATCCGTCGGCGCAACCGCCGCCACCGCCCGCCCTTGCAACCTCGCCACCGTGTTCGCGCCGGGCGCGCCCGTCACGTCCCCCACCAGGTCCTGACTCTCGTTCCAGTAGCGGCCGTCCGCGAACGTTGTATCGAGGGCGAACTGCCCCGCGTTGAGCGTGAGACCGGTTCCCGCGGTGTATGTGGTGTTCGCGTCCCCCGCCGGCTCCCAGCGCTGCGCGTTGTTGTTCCACTTCAGGACCGCCTGGTCGAAGGGTGTGGAGGGTGACACGACGCGACCGGCGATGCGGTTGACGGTCGTAGCCCCGCGCGGACCGGTGACATCGCCGCCAAGCGAATCCGTCTGCCGCCAGTACCGCGAGTCTGCAAACGCCGTGTCCAGTGCGAACTGCCCCGCATTGAGGGTCAGCCCGGTCCCGGCGGCGTACGTTGTGTCCATATCCGCTGCGGGAGACCACGCCGCGCCTGTCCACTTCAACACCTGCCCCGCCGCGGTCGGCGATCCCATAAGCGGTGAGCCGTTCAATCCGGTCACGCTCGGGTCAGGATAGCTGCCGGAGAGGTCGCCCCCCGCCGCGCC
>DDSA01000106.1:62610-62798 GCA_002343715.1 Phycisphaerales bacterium UBA2402
CCCCCCGCCGCGCCCGTCGGGGCAAAGGCCGGGGTCTGCCACAAGGCGTACCCGCTCGCATCGCTGAGAAGCACCTGGCCGTCCGTGCCGCCGGGGATGCGCAGCGCGTTCGTGGTCGTCAGACCCGCGATATCGAGCATCGAGCGGGGCGCATTGGTGTTGATGCCCACGCCACCCGCGGAGCGGAT
>DDSA01000278.1 GCA_002343715.1 Phycisphaerales bacterium UBA2402
GGTTCGAGTCCTTCGGGGGGCATTGAAAACACAGGACTTATGGCGGCCGGATGAACTGGTTGCCGACTGAGTCCGGACTGTTTCTGACACATCTATTGGCACAACGCCGGTCGAGGCCATCGACGAGCCCCGCGAATCCATGCAGAATTCAGAATCGACCCGCTGATTTGCTGTTAGAGGGTCTTCGGCGATGGAGGAATCGATCGCATTTCGGCTTCCATGAGTCGGTAGCCAACCCCGGGCTCGGTAACGATGAACCGCGGCTGTGCGGGATCGACCTCCAGCTTCTTGCGAAGCTCTCCCGCGTACACACGGAGGTACTGCACGTCGCTGGCGTGCTGCGGACCCCAGACTTCCTTGAGGATCATGTGGTGGGTAAGCACCTTGCCCGAGTGCTTGACCAGGAATGCCAAGAGCTTGAACTCCATCGGCGTCAGGCGGACCTCGCGACGTCCGGAGCTTTCGCGGTCGGTGGCCTGATCGGTCACAAAGACCAGTCGGGCGGTGAGGTCCACGCGCAGTGTCCGGCCGTCGGCGGTGCATTCATACGGCGGCACCTCTGCGCTCCCCGTGGGCCCCCGACCTGTCGCCGAGTTCGCATGGCGCAGAGCAACCCGCAAGCGGGCGAGCAGTTCGCCGACGCCAAAGGGCTTGGTGAGGTAGTCGTCCGCTCCAGCGTCGAGGGCGGCCACCTTATCGCTCTCCTGCCCGCGCGCAGAGAGGACGACAATCGGTGTGCGAGACTCTTTGCGGATCGCGCGGGTGACGTTCAGACCGTCGCCGTCGGGAAGGCCAAGATCCAGCAGAATGACATCCGGATAGGTGGTCATCGCCAGCAGCGTCCCTTCGCGGGCCGTGCCAGCTTCCTTCACGCGGTAGTGGTTCGCTTCGAGCGTGGCGCGGAGGAAGCGACGGATCGGCTCCTCATCCTCGATGATGAGCACGAGGGGCATGTGCGCGGGCGGCATCCCACCAGCCTGCAGTTGCTGCGCACGTGCGGGACCAGGAGTTGAGTCGCTCATGACGCACTCCTTTGGGTCAGCCCAGCGTCTGTTGTCCGCGACACGTTGGCCGTGCCCCGGTTCTCTGCCGCATCCTCCTTGGCTGGAAGCGCGGGCTGCGGGTGCTCGACCGGCAACGAGAAGAGGAAGGCGACACCCTTCGGGGTGTTGGGCTCAGCCCAGATGCGACCGCCGTGCACGCGGATAATCCCCTCACAGATCGTCAGGCCGAGGCCCATGCCCGTCGATGCCGCAGCACCGGAACCCGGGCCGACCGTCTTGCTGGCGCGGCCTCGATAAAAGCGTTCGAACACCTTGGATGACTCATCATCGGAGAGCCCGGCACCCTCGTCCCAGACCTTGACGACGATATTCGTCTCGCTGGTCCACGCTGATATCCCGAGTGTCGTACCAGGCGCGGTGTAGCGAAGCGCGTTCTCGACGAGGTTGTGGACGACCTGAGGGAGCATCGCATTGTCGACGCGGATCATGGGCAGGTCGGTTGGAACATGTACGCGGAAGGGGCGTGTGGCGAGAGCATCACGGTGGCGTGAGAGCCCAGCCCCCACGATTTCCTCAACCGTCGTCCACTCCCGCCGCAGGTCAACGGAGCCGGATTCCAGCCGCGTGGCAAAGACGAGGTTGGCGATGATGTCATTGAGGCGGGACGACTCGTCAACGATCGTTCGGAGGAGGGCTGCGCGCGTCGGCTCGTCGATGCCACCCCCTACGCCTTCGGCTCCTTCCGACTTCTGGGAGTCATCCGCCTGCTGGAGCGTGCTCGCGGCGCCGGTGATGCTGGCGAGTGGCGTGCGGAGGTCGTGGGACACAGAACTGAGCAGCGCGCTGCGGAGCCGCTCACGTTCGGCGTTGATGCGCGCAGACTGCTCGGATTCGGCAAGCGTGACGCGCTCCAGCGCCGAAGCGGCTTGCGACGCGATCGAATCAAGGGTGGCGAGCTGGGCCGCGTCGAAGGGATCGACGCCGTTGTTCACCTGGGCCCGTACACCGAGCACTCCAGCCCGGCCTTGGCTCCCAACCAGGGGGTGGTAACGGCCCTGAGCCGAGGGGAGCGTTGATGTGCCGCGCCCAGCGGGGTTCCCGTGGTCGAAGGCCCACTGAGCCACCCCGCGCTCGCGGGCCGCCTGCTCACCTTCGCCGGAGTACCAGTCAGGACCGCCCAACCCCGCGGCGGCAGCAACATCAAGGCCATTCGGTCGAGATGAGGCACCGACTCCCGCTCCCGGCGTGGGAGTACACACGACTGCATCAGCCTGGAGTAGGTCGTGCGTGTGCCGTGCAACAATCGCGGCCACGCTGCGGGCATCGCGTGCGGCTGCGAGTTCGCGCGAGAGTGCGTGCTGGGCCGCCGTCGCCCGTTCGCGGGACCAGGCGCGGAGCCGCTGCTCACGTGCACGAGCCGCAAGCGTTCCGACGACGACACCCACGGCGAGCATGACGCAGAACGTGACCAGATAGCCGGTGTCGTTGATGTTCAGCGTGAAGCGCGGCTCGGTGAAGAAGTAGTTGAAAGCCAGTACCGCCAGGACGCTGGCGAAGATGGCCGCGACGCGGCCGAACCACAGCGCGCTGACAACCACGCCCGCGAGGAGGATGAGGGCCTCCTCGGAGAGATCCGGGGGCCGAAAGAACGCAAGTCCAACGAGAGCGCACGCCGCAATCACGCCAGTTGACGCCGCGAGTTCGCCGACAACGCGGGCGGGCGGCTTGGGGGCCCGTGCGCCGCCCACTCCTGTGCCTGGTGCCGGTTGAACTACGGCATTTCCCGACTCATCGCCTCGCACCACATAGATGTCGATGTCGCCGCTTTCGCGGATCAGGTTGTCAATAAAGGACCCGAACAGAACCTCCTTCCACCGTGGCCGTTCCGTCTTGCCGACGACGATCCTGCCGACGTTGCGTGATCGGGCGAAGGCGATCAACTCCCGGGCGGCATTCTCGCCCGCGACAGTGTGCGTTGTCCCTCCAAGCGATTCGGCCAGCCGCAGGTTCGCGTCCAACCGCTCGCGGTTCGCGGGTGACAGGTTCGTTGTGCGAGGCGTCTCTACGTACACGGCGATGAGGTCGGCGTGCAGCCCCGCCGCCATCCGTATCGCCGCCCGCACCAGCTTGCCCGACATGGGGCTTGGGCTGACGGCGACCACGATCCGCTCGCCCGCGGGCCACACCGCTCGGATGCCCCGGTCCTGCTTGTACCGCCGCATCTCCGAATCGACCCACGCCGCGGTGCGGCGGAGCGACAGTTCGCGGAGCGCTGTGAGATTGCCCTTGCGAAAGAAGCCGTCGCTCGGATCGACGGCGCGCACGGCGTGCTCGCCGAGATACACCTTGCCCGCCTTGAGCCGCTCGTGCAGCGCATCGGGCGGCAGGTCCACCAGTTCGATCTCGTCGGCCTCGTCGAAGACGCGGTCGGGCACGGTCTCAGTGACCTTCACGCCCGTGATCTGCGCGACGACGTCGTTGATCGACTCCAGATGCTGCACGTTCAGCGTCGTGTAGACATTGACGCCCGCGGCCAGGCACGCCTCAACATCCTGCCAGCGCTTCGCGCGTCCCGAGGGCGAACCGGGCGCGTTGCTGTGCGCGAGCTCATCAACGAGCAGGATGTCGGGCCGCCGCCGCATGGCCGCGTCCACGTCGAACTCGTGCAGCGCGGCTCCTTGGTACTCGATCTTCACCCGCGGGATGATGTCCAGCCCCAGCAGCATCTGCTCCGTCTCGGCCCGCCCGTGCGTCTCGACCACACCGACGGCGACATCCACGCCCTGCGCCGCCATCCGCTGTGCCGCCGCGAGCATCGCATAGGTCTTGCCGACGCCCGGCGACATGCCAAAGAAGATCTTCAGCCGCCCGCGGGGCGGACCCGACCCCGCGACCGGTGCCCCATCGACAGCAGCCCGCTGCTCACGCTTGAAGCGGTCCAAGACCTCGTCGGTCGCTTGTGGGCTCGGGTTTGTCTCCTTGGGAGCCATCTTGTGCGTCATCGTATTGAGTCGTCGGCATCATCACCGGGAACTGTCGCCGAGGGCCTGATTCAGGGCGAGCACGTTGACCACGGGCTCACCGAGCACGCCGAGAGCGCGGCCTTGGCTGTGTTGGCGGACGAGGTCACGGACTACGTCTTCGGTCAGGCCGCGGGCCTTGGCGACGCGAGCGACTTGGTATTCCGCCGCGGCGGGGGAGATGTGCGGGTCGAGGCCGCTGGCGGAGGTGGTGACGAGGTCGACGGGGACAGCGGTCGCGCGGGACGTTGAGCCGGGGGTGACGCGCACAATGCCCACGCTCGCGTCCGCCGCGTCGAGGGCGGCGATGCGGGCCTTCACGTTGTCGAGCAGTGCGGGATTGGTCGGAGCGAGATTGCTTCCGCTGGACCCGGTGGACTTGTCGAGGTTGAGCGCGGTGTAGGGCACGGGACCGGTCGCGCTTGGGCGGCCCCAGAACCACTTGGCGAGCGCGGGCGCGGCGGTGGCGTCGGACGTGCCGAACTCCTGGCCGATGAGCGAGGAGCCGATGGGCTTCCCGACCGCCTCGCCAGCGGTGCCGAGGATGATCGAGCCGTTGGCGTTGTCGGGGAACGCGACGTGCGCGATGCCGGTGATGGCGAGCGGATAGACCACGCCCGTGATGAGCGAGAGGAGCAGGAAAAGGACGAGTGCAGGGCGGAGGATGGACAGTTGCGTAGGCATGGTTCAGTTCCACACGGGCAGCAGGTTGACGAGCACGTCGATGATCTTGATGCCGAGGAACGGCACGATGAGGCCGCCGAGGCCGTAGACGAGCAGGTTGTGCGCGAGCAGGCGGCTGGCTTCGACGGGGCGGTACTTCACGCCGCGGAGGGCCAGGGGGATGAGCACGACGATGATGAGGGCGTTGAAGATGACGCTGGAGAGGATCGCGGTCTCGGGATTGAGCCGCATGATGTTGAGTGCGCCCAGCGCCGGGTAGGTGCTCATGAACGCCGCGGGGATGATGGCGAAGTATTTGGCGACGTCGTTGGCGATGCTGAAGGTCGTCAGCGAGCCGCGGGTCATGAGGAGCTGCTTGCCAATGCGGACGATCTCGATCAGTTTGGTGGGGTTGCTGTCGAGGTCGACCATGTTGCCGGCCTCTTTGGCGGCCTGCGTGCCGCTGTTCATGGCGACGGCGACGTCGGCCTGGGCGAGCGCGGGGGCGTCGTTGGTGCCGTCGCCGGTCATGGCGACGAGCCGTCCGCCCTGCTGATACTCGCGGATGAGCTTCAGCTTGGCCTCGGGCGTGGCCTGGGCGAGGAAGTCATCGACGCCCGCCTCGGCGGCGATCGCTGCGGCGGTCACCGGGTTGTCGCCTGTGATCATCACGGTCTTGATACCCATGCGTCGGAGTTCCGCGAAGCGCTCTGCGATGCCGCCCTTGACGATGTCCTTGAGTTCGATGACGCCGAGCGTCTTGCCCTTGCCATCGGCGACGACCAGCGGCGTGCTGCCGCGCTTCGAGACCTCGTTCACGATCTCGCGGGCCTGCACGCTCGGCGTGCCACCCATGCGTGAGACGTATGCGTCGATGGCATCCGCGGAGCCCTTGCGAATCTGGCGACCCTGCGGGTACTGCGTGGAGACGGGCAAGTCCACGCCGCTCATGCGGGTATTGGCGGTGAATGGCACGAACGAAGCGGGTTTCCCATCAAAGCCAAGCGCGTGCATGTCGCGCTCGCGGATGTTGTACTTCTGCTTGGCGAGGACGACGATGGAGCGGCCCTCGGGCGTTTCGTCGGCGAGCGATGAGAGCTGGGCCGCGTCGGCGAGTTGCTCCGCAGAAGTCCCATCGACCGGATAGAACGCCGACGCCATGCGGTTGCCGAAGGTGATCGTGCCGGTCTTGTCCAGCAGCAGCACATCCACATCACCCGCAGCCTCGACCGCACGCCCGCTCGTCGCGATCACGTTCGCCTGCACCAGGCGGTCCATGCCGGCGATGCGGATCGCCGAGAGCAGGCCGCCGATGGTGGTGGGAATCAGGCAGACCAAGAGCGCGACAAGCACCGTCACCGTGATGGGTGTTGCCGTGGACGCCATATCTACCACCTTGGCCTGCATCACCGCATAGATCGAGTACGGCAGGAGCGTGGCGCACGCGAGCAGGAAGGTGATGGTGAGAGCGGCGAGCAGGATGTCCAGCGCGATCTCGTTGGGCGTCTTCTGCCGCTTGGCTCCCTCGACCATCGCGATCATGCGGTCGATGAACGACGAGCCCGGGTCGGCCACGATCCGCACGATGAGCCAATCGCTGAGCACCTGCGTGCCGCCCACGACG
>DDSA01000069.1:0-3029 GCA_002343715.1 Phycisphaerales bacterium UBA2402
CGATGTCGAGACGTTCTTCCTCGCCTGGGAAGCCGGCGGCTGCTAGCCGACTCGTTCAAATGAAAACGGCTCCCCCGTACGGAACCGGGGGAGCCGCGCCGCGGTGCGGCTGTGGGGAAATCAGAACCTCACACTCAGTTCAACTTCTCGAAGTTCAGCGCGGTGCCCACGCCCTTGAACTCGTCGATGCCCGGGCCGCCGTCGCTCACGATGCTCGACCCCGGCAGGACGTTGTCCGCCAGGAACTCCAGGAAGTCGTTGCCGCCCTCCAGGAAGTAGCGGGCCGTGCCGCTGATGGGGCCGTTCACGAGCACGTACCCCTTGTCGTTGCCCTCGCCCGTCGCGACTTTCCAGTACCCGGTGAGGGCCGAGGGGAAGAGGGCGACCACCTCATCAGCGCCGCCGAAGGTGTCGATGGTGCCCTGCCAGGTCGTCAGCGCCGACTCGGTGAACTCGAGCAGCACCTTGTCGATCCCGTTGCCCGTGACTAGCGCGGTGCTCAGGTTCGTGACCGAGGCGCCGCTCCCCTTGCCCATCGCCTTGTACTCGTTGAACCCGGCGCCCAGGTTGCCGTCGAGGTTCAGCGCCGTCACATCCGCCCTCGAGTTCACCTCGATGGAAGCGGTGTCGTTGCCCGCGCCGCCGCTGATGCCCATGTCCAGCGCGGTGAACGACGAGGGGATGTCCGACAGGAAGACGGCCTTGGTCTCGTTGAAGCCGCCGCCGGCCAGCACGTCCCAGACCATCGTGATGCTGTCCGCGAAACTCTCGACGTTGAAGTTCACGACGTCGATCTGCGAGCCGCCCGTCACGCGGATCGTGCTCGTGACCGGCGCCGCTGTCGGCGGCACGAGCATGTCGATGTTCACCAGGCTCTCGCCGGCGCCCGTGTTGATGAAGAGCGCCGGTGGCGAGGTCGAGTACGACTCGATCTGAATCTTGTCAAGCCCGCCGTTCGTGTTGATCTCGATCCGGCTGATACCCGTGAACGTGATCCCGCTGGGAACGCCGGCCACGTTGTGGACCTCGGTGTACCCCGGCACCGGGCCGGAGACCACCATGAAGTCATCGTCCGCCGCGCCCGTGGTGATCCGCAGCGTGCTCCCGACCTTCGTCACCTGACCCGCCGCGGCCGGCACAAGCCCCGCCGCCGCCAACAGAACGAACAGAATGGAACGATGTGTGTTGTTGCCTCGCATGACTGCTTTCTCCATCTCCGATGGTGGTGTGTCCCGCTGCACCGTCCGTCACGCCGACGACCGGCCAGCACCACACCAGAGCGCGGCGCACGCCGTCAGATACATCCGCCGCGCGAACTTCCCCGTTCCGCGGCGTACCCTTCATCGAGTGGCCCACCACCACGCCGATGAGCAACACAGCGATCACCCCGTCGCCGCAAAACAAGATGCGCGGGGCTTTCTTGAAGCATGCGCCGCTGGGGATGCTCTCGCCTGGTCCACGCTCCTGCGCACCCACGCCAAACTCGTCTACGCCGTCGCCCGCGCCCACGGCCTCGAGGAGGACCAGTGCGATGATGTCGCCCAGACCGTCTTCGCCACCCTCCTCCGACACGCCGCGTCCATCCGCGACCAGGAAGCCTTGCCCGCGTGGCTCGCCCAGACGACCCGCAGGCTCTGTTGGAGAATCGTCCAACGCCAGCGCCGTGAGACCGCCGCGCAGCACGCGGCCCATGAAAGTCTCTCCAACACTCCCCAGGATTCCCCCGAGGCCGCCGCCGTCCTCGCCCGGTTCGAGGACGCCCACCGCGTCACGCTCGCGCTCGATGAACTCGGCGGCCGATGCCGAGAACTTCTTCGAGCGATTTTTTTCGAGTCTGATAAACCCGACTACGACCGGATCGCCGAGCGACTTTCCATGCCCAGGGGCAGCATCGGCCCCACGCGGGCCAGATGCCTGGGCAAACTCGCGGAACTCCTCGATCACGGGCACGATGAGTAGGGCCGTTGTACGCCGCCTTGCAATGGCGCTCCGATCGAGGTATCTTGAAGCCGATCGCGGTCTCTGGTGGATGAGGAGCAGGTGATGTGTACACCCGACATACAACCCGGCGATCCGCGCCCGCCCGATGGCACGCCCCCAACCCCGTGGACCGATGAGCAACTCGTCGCCTACGCGCTCGGCGAACTCGGGCCGGGCGACGCCGACCGTCTCCGCGCGGATGCTCAGCACGACGCACCCCTTCAGCGCCGTCTGAGTTTGCTCGCGGGCACGGTTTCCCGTCTCGCCGCGGCACGCGCGGTCGGCCCGATGCCGCAGGTCTCGGCGCAACGCCTGGCGGTGCTCGAGCGTCTCCTGCCCCCCGCCCCGCGCCTCCGCGAGTGGGTCGCGGGGGTCACGGAGCGCATCGGCCTGCTCGTGTTCGACAGCCTGCGTGCGCCGGGTGCGCTCTCACTGGGCTACCGCTCCACCGCGTCCGGGTCCGCGCGACTGCTCCAGTTCGACTTCGCAGGCCACGCCGTCTCGCTTCGTCTCGAGGACGCCGGCGACCGGGATGAGGCCCACCTGACCGGCACCGTCGATCCGGCGCTGGGGTGTGTCCGCGTCTCCGCCGAATCCGACGAACGCGAACTGGTCGAATCCCCCGTGGGTGATGATGGGTACTTCGAGATCCCCCTGGCCCCCGAGGCCGCGGTGCTGCGCTTCCACCTCGCCGACCGAACTACCTGGGTGATCGCCCGACCCGGTGCAAGCCCGCCCCACGCATGACCGTCGCCCCGACCAACCTCGCCGATCAGGTCTCCCGGCTCCTCGCGGGCGAGGCCGATGCCGCCGACGCCGTCTTCATGCACGTCGAAGAGGCCGCGCTGCGCGACCTTGAATCCTGCCTCGCCGAGGTCCGGCACGAACTCGGCCGCCTCCCCGAGGGCCACGCCGCGCGCATCCCCTGCCTCAAGGGCCTCGCCCACGCCCTGTGTTACGCCAACCGCTTCCACGACGCCATCGCCGCGCTGCAAGAGGCCGAACTCATCGCCGCAGAACTCGGACGGGAGGAAGACGCCGCCGCCGTC
>DDSA01000069.1:3247-3792 GCA_002343715.1 Phycisphaerales bacterium UBA2402
CGGGAGGAAGACGCCGCCGCCGTCGCGCTCACCGCCGTGCAACCCCTCGAGCGCCTCGGACGCGCCGAAGAAGCGGAGCAGGCCGCGCGGCGTTCCTACGAGGTCTTCACCCGCCGCGGCATCGAGTTTCAAGCCGGTCGCGCCCTGGTCAACCTCGGCGTGGTTCGGCGTGTGCGCGGCGATGCCCTCAGCGCGGTCGAGTGCTTCGAGCGTGCCAGGCCGGCGCTGGCCTCCAGCGTCCTGGCCGTCGCCACCGTCGAGACCAACCTGGCCGAGGCCTACCAGGACCTCGACCGGCTCGATGATGCCGCCCTGGCCTTCGCCCGCGCCCGCGATCTCTTCGATCAGGCCCGTCACCCGCTCGGGGCCGCCATCGCCGAGGGCAACCTCGCCGATGCCTACAGCCGCATGGGCCGCGTCGATGAGGCCCTCGTCCTCTTCGAGCACGCCCGCACGAGATTCCGCGGCTGCCACGCCCTGGACGAGGACGCCCGGCTCGGCGCCGAAGAGGCCGAGGCGATGCTCATCGTCGGGGCCTATCAGCG
>DDSA01000069.1:4070-4254 GCA_002343715.1 Phycisphaerales bacterium UBA2402
GCTTGACCAGCCCGGCATGACCATCGAGCACGCCCGCGCGATGGTCGGCTTCGGCACCGCCCTGCTCCGCATGGGCGCGATCCGCCGCGGGTGCGAGGTGCTGCGGACCGCGCTCGAACGCTGCCGCGGCGAAGCCGTGGGCACCATCGCCGACGATGCCGCCCTGGCCCTGGCCGAGGGGCTT
>DDSA01000086.1 GCA_002343715.1 Phycisphaerales bacterium UBA2402
CCTCGCGGATCTCGACAGCGCGCCGTCGCACCTCAACCTCTTTGGCGTACTCGCCGACACCGCGGTACGCCTCGCCGAGGAACTCGCGGAAGTCCGCGCGGGTCTCGGGCAGCTCCGGCTCCTTTCTCTCGAAACTCTCCGCGGCGGAATCCACCAGGCTGCCCACGTCCACCAGCCCGCCGCGCGTCTCATCGGGCCGGATGCGTGAGAACATGTTGCGGACCAGCGCGAAGTTGTCGTTCGCGGCCCGCAGGTTCCGCTCCGCGACGACGAGGGCTTCGTTGGCCCGCTTGCTCTCCGCCAGAATTCTCGCGATCAGCAAGACCGACGTGGAGATGAGCACCACCGAAGACGCCGCGATCACCGTGGCCACGGCGCGGTTGCGCTTCACCCAGCGGGTCAGTCGTCCGGCCACGCCGATGTGGCGTGCCACGATCGGTTCGCAGCGCAGGTGCCTGGCGAGGTCCGCCGCGAAGTCCGCGGCGGAGTCGTACCGCTGGGCACGGTTCTTCTCCAGCGCCTTGAGCAGGATGGTTTCGAGATCCCCGCGGAGATCGCGGACGATGGTGCCGGGCCGCGTGGGGGGATCCTCGCGCACGATCATCGCGGCCTCGAAGAGGCTCGTGCCCTCCAGTTCGTACGGCGGGCGCCCGGTGAGCAACTCGAACAGGATCACGCCCAGCGCGTACACATCGGCCCGAACATCGATATCGCCCGAATCCCCGCCGCACTGCTCGGGGGCCATGTACTGGAGCGTGCCGATCATCTGCCCCGGCGTGGTCTGCTGCGTGACGCGGGGGTCGCCCTCTTCGGTGCTGGCGCGTGCCACGCCGAAATCGATGATCTTCGGATTACCCGCCGAGTCCACGAGGATGTTCGCCGGCTTGAGATCGCGGTGGATTACGCCGCGCTGGTGGCCGTGCTGCACCGCGTCGCAGACCCGTTGGAACAGGGCGATGCGGGCCGCGCGGTCGAGGTTGTGTGCGTCGGCGTACTGGCAGAGTTCCTTCGCTTCGGGGATGAACTCCATGGCGAAGTAGGGCACCGCGAGGCCGGTGGAGGCCTCGGTGTGCGTGCCCGCTTCGTAGACCTGGGCGATGCCCGGGTGACGAAGGCGGGCCAGGAGTTCCGACTCGTATTCAAAGCGGCGGCTGGCCTGGGGGCTGGAGAGGGCCCCGCGCATCACCTTGAGCGCCACGGTGCGGCGGGGCTGATCCTGCTCGGCCTCGTAGACCGCGCCCATGCCGCCCGCACCGATCAACCGATGGATCTTGTAGTGCCCGATGCGTTCGGGCAAGGAAACGACTTCTCCGCCGCTCGGCCCGGCCATCGTCGAGGCCCCGGCGGGTGCGGCACTCGCCGCGTCGACATCGATCACGATCCCCGCGTCCGACGAATCCGACACGCTGGGCGCGCTGGGCAGCACCACGCCCCCGGGCAGCGTCTGCATGGAGGTATCCAGGTGTGCCTTTCCGCGCTTTGCCATCCGCACCAGACCCCGTTCACCGGCCCGAAAGCCGAACCCTCGCCGGGCCACCAGCATACAAACATGGCGGCCGCGCCTCCTTCATCGACCGCGCGGAATCCCGGCGCAATGAGTATACGGCCAGGCTCGGATTGCCGGCGCGACGCAAGGAGTCGCGAAGAGTCTCCCAGCCGACGGCGGCGGGCGAATCGGCCTTTGAACCCAAGGTTCACAAATGTCACTCGCCCCGGCGTGCCTAGCATGAACCCTCGCGTCATGCGTACGCCGGCACCCGGCGTACGAGGATGCACGAGCCCAACCTGTCCTTTCGTGCCGCGCACCGCAGCCAGGACGCGGGGCGCGGATCCAACTTTCGGGCAAGGATGCGGGGCATGACTCTTGGAGTCCTGAAGATGTGCATGAAGACCACATTCCGCACTCTGACCACGGTGTTCGCGGCCGTTGTGTTCGGTCCCAGCGGGCCGGCCGCCGGTGAAGTTCGTTATGCGGTGACCAACACCAACCTGCCCGGTTACTTTTCGACGGCGAGGAGTCTGAACGATTCCGGTGCTGTGGCGGGCGTGGGCACGGGGAGCGCGGGAGCCTCGCTCGCGTACGTGCGCTACCCGGACGGCACGCTGCGGACCTTTCCCGAGTTGGCCGCTCTTGGATTCGAGGTGCAGACCTCATGCTCGATCAATGATTCGGCGGTTGTGGCGGTCACGGCGGCGGGCTATGTCGGCGGCATCTTCACCTCGCGGGCTTTCGTCATCGGCCCGGGCGGGGTGGTGAGTGTTCCTCCACTCTCGGGAACGTACACCGACGCCGCGGCGATCAACGCCTCGGGGCATGTCACGGGCCGGAGCGATGCGCCGTTTTCATCGCTGCGGGCCTACCTCTTCACGGGCGGTTCGCCGGTGGACCTGGGGCAGATCGAGCCGCCCTTCGGCACCAACATTCGCGCGACCGCGATGAACGACCTCGATCATGTCGTGGGCGTGGGCGATACATCATCCGGCGGATTGTCGGGATTTTTGTGGAACAGCACGATGCACAGCCTGGGCACGTTCCAACCCACTGGCATCAATGAGGCGGGATGGGTGTGCGGTCGTCAGATCATCGGGGGCGTCCTCCGAGCCGTGGTGCGTAGCCCGGATGGCTCTTACATCACATTGCCGACGCTGGGCGGACGCTCGAACGCGGCGCTGGGTATCAACAGCGCGGGCGAAGTCGTTGGATCCTCGCAGCGCGCCGATGGATCATCGGGCGGTTTTCTGTGGCGCGATGGACAGATCACGGACATCGAAACGCTGCTCGACCGGGCCGCGCGTGCGAGCGACTGGCGCATCACCAGCGCCGAAGCCGTCAATGACCGCGGCCAAATTCTGGCCTTTTCGGGATTCGGACCCCTGCTGCTGACCGGCCATGAAGACTGCCCCGCCGATTTCAATGGGGATGGAGGCATCGACGGCGTGGATGTCCACCACTTTTTCGCTTCGTGGGAATCCGGCTCACCGCTCGCCGATGTCAACCACGACGGCGGGGTGGATGGGGCTGATGTCGAGGTCTTCATGACAGTCTGGTCCAACGGCGGGTGTTGATCCACCTTGCAGACTCAGGTATTGAGTATTCCTCACGCGACGATCAGAAGTTGAAGGGTGGTCACGCCGATTGCCAACTTCGACACTTTAACGGTGTCCCGCCGCCTCATATACCAAACATAGTACGCACACAATCGCCGGCCATACTAACTTTGTCCGTGCTAACATCCGCCCCTTCGTGCCGACCGCTTCGACCATCCTCATCGTCATCACTGCGCTGTTTGCCTGGGCATTCCTGGCCCGGGCGTTGCTCGACAACCCGCGCGGATGCGTGGTGATGGGTGCGGCGTATTGGCTGGTGAGGCTCTATGCCCGAGTAGTGCATCGTCTGCGAGTCGAAGGACGCGAGAACATCCCACCCCGGGACTGCGGCCCTTTGATCGTGGTCAGCAATCACACGGCGGGAGTGGATCCGGCCCTGATCGCCGCGGCGTGCCCCTTTGAAGTTCGCTGGATGATGGCCAAGGACATGATGCTTCCGCGGTACTCCTGGTTCTGGGAATGGATGAGGGTCATCGGTGTGGACCGATCCGGTCGCCACGACATGACAAGTGCTCGCGAGGCACTCCGCCACCTTTCAGCCAGCGGTGTGGTCGGCGTCTTTCCCGAAGGGGGTATCGAGAACCCCCCCGGAGTACTTCGCCCTTTTGTCGCCGGCGTCGGGTTGCTGGCCGCCAAGTCGGGCGCGCCGGTGTTGCCCATCTTGATCGAGGGCACACCGTTCTCACCCCGCGCCTGGGGAAGTCTGTGGATGTGCAGCCGCTCGCGGCTCACCGTGGGACCGATGATGCACTTTGAATCCTCGGAGCGACCGGACGCGATCACGTCGAAGATCCAGGACTGGTATTCCAGGGTCAGCGGCTGGAAGGTATCGCAGGCACCACGGCCCGGCGCCGCGGGTACCTAGCGCGAGAGCCTTTCGAGCGCCTCCAAGCGCTGCGTGTGAATCTCCCGCTCGGGTTCAAGCACGATGAGCGCTCTCAGGTGCCGGGCGGCGGTCGGCCAGTCCTTTCTCATGACCGCGATCTTCGCCGCGAACTCGCGGTGGACGGGGTTGTAGGGCGCGATCTGCGTCGCCCGGGATGCCTTCAAAGCCGCCTGCTCCAATTCACCGCTCGCCACAAACTGCTTCGCCAGTTCCACCGCGTAGCCGGGGGAGTGCTGCTCGCGTGCATCGAGGTACTCCAGGTGCGGGATGGCGGCACGCGCGCCGGAGTCGGGATCACCACCCGCGAGAAAAAAGGCCGCGAGAGCCTTGTGGGGGAGCGGATCCACCGGTCTGGCCTGGGCGTAATCACGCAGCAGTTTCACCATGCCCGCATCGGCCTTGCCCCCGTTCCTGCCCAGCGCCTCGGACACCGCGAGCGAGAGGACGAACGGATTGCGGGGGTGCTGCTCCAGCCACTTTTCCACCATCTCCGGCGTGGGGCCCGAGTCTTCATCCGGTGCGCTCGGCTTTGGCTGGTCAATATCCGGTTCTGCGGGCACCGCGGGGGTGCCCGGAGCGGCCTCATCATCGCGCGGAACATCCGCATTGTTCGAGCGGTTCCGCTCAGCCTTGAGAAGCTGCACGATGCTCGGGTTCGCCTCCGTCGGGAGCATGCCCCATTCCTCGAGCTTGACGCTCAGCCATTCGCCGAACTGTGACAGAAACTCATCGCGCGAAACCCCGAGCAGGGATTGAAACGCCTCCGACTCGCGCACCCCCTTGGCGTACTCGTCCATCAACAGCAGTGGCTTGTCCGCGCCGAAGCGGTCGATGATGAACTCGTACATCGCGTGCCCCTGCGCGTACGCCTGGGAACGATCGGACGGCTTCTCCGGCCGGGCGAACATGATGTTGATCTTGTCGAGGTCGAACAGTCCCTGGGTCTGATAGGCACGCGCCAGCAGTTGCACGGTTGAGTAATCGCGTGGCGCATCCTCCAGAAAGACCGCCGAAGCCTCGGTGAACCAGTGCGGCAGGCGGTTCTTCGTCCGCGAAAGCGTCACGGTGTGCGTGTACTCGTGCTGCACCACGCGCTTCCAGTCAAACTCGCCCAGGTGCCCCGGGCCATCGCGGGGCGCCTCCATCGCGATCACCGGCCCGGTCGCCGCGGCGATGGTGTGCAGCGCCGGCATCCCCGTGATCCGCACACCGAACCACCTGTGATTCGGGTAGAGTTCGACCACGGTCTTGTGGGTGGGCTTGTGGTTGATCCCGCCGGGGCCGCCGCCCGTGACCCGCTCGAATATCGCTTCGAGCGGTTCGAGCATCTCCGCAGCCACGATCTTGTCGATCCCGTCCTTGCAACGGACGATGAAGTGGTCGCTCTCGACGCTCACGTACGTCTCGAGTTCGTTGAGCAGGATCAGGCTGTTGGCGGCGCGCTTGTTGTGCGGATCGAGCCGGGTGGCCCGCTCCAACGCTTTGAGCGCCGCCTGGTTGCGCCCGGCCTGAAACTCCGACAGGCCCAGTTCCACGATGGGCTGAGCCCAGTGCGGGGCACGCCGGGCGGCTTCGCGCAGGTACGTCGCGGCTTCGTCGTATTGCCGGGCACCCGACATGGTCTTCCCCACGTGCATGTACGCATCGGGCGACCCGGGTGAGAGTTCATCAAACGAGTTCAAACGGGCATCGGACTCCTCGAAGCGGAACGCGCCGGCCGCGGCGGCGGCGTGATACGCGAGCAGCACGCGGCACCTGGGGTACGCCGCGAGCGCCGGGGCCAGGAGCGATTCGGCCTCGACTCCTTCCTGCCGACGCAGGCGGACATACGCCCGCAGGCACGCGGCCCAGGGCGAGAGAGATGGAGCGGCGAGTTCATCCAGTTTCGCCGCGATCGCCTCGCCGCGGTCGAAATCAAAGGTGTCGATGCAGACCTGCCCGTAGAGCCAATACGCCTCGGCGCATCGCGGGTTGAGCGACAGCGCGGACTCGATGGCCGAGCCGACCTCCCCGTACATGTCCTTCTCGTACAGGAGTTGAGCCTCGATCAGAAACGACCTCCACGACGAACGGTCGAGTTCATCCCTGGCCTTTGCGAGCAGCGTGAGCATCCGCTGGTGCCCCACTGATCCCGGCTGACCGGGCTCCTGCCAGCGAGAGAGGATCATCGCGCACCGGACACCCTCCGCCAGTTCGTCGGCATCGCGGATGGACTCGCCATCGAGCATCGCGGTGGCGCTGCGGAGGGTGGCCAACGCATCTTCCATCCGTCCGAGGTCGAGAAGGGCTTCGGCTCGCACACGCGCCGCTCTCATGCCGGTCGCGTCTTTCAGCAACAGCAACGCCTCTTCGGCGTCCCCGCGAAGCACCGCCGCCTCGGCCGCGTCAGCGGGCGCGGCCGCCTGGTCGAGCAGTGCGGGATCGGACACAGCCCCGCGCGTCAAAGCGGCGCTCGCTTTCAAGGCGGGGGTAACGAGGTCCGCCTCTTCCCATGCTCCGTGCCGAACGCGCAGCCCCGCTCGCTCCGCCGGTGTGAGGTAATCCTGTTCGAGTAGTTGGGTCACGACCTCGCTCAGCGGCGGGGGCGTGAACTGACTGCGGCGCTGAGGTTTCACCGCGGGAGGTTGCGCGAACAACCCGGCGCTGAGAACCAAGGCCAAAAGCCCCGCGGCACGCCGGGTGGAGCTCGTCCACGACATCCGTCTTAAACTGTTCATCTCACATCGATCTCCGCGGTGCCCGATCCGTCTTGTACGCCGTTCGTCGAAGGAATGTTTATCGTGCGGGCGCAACCCAGGGCTGGATATCGATGTTCCAATCCGGGCCTTGAACACCCTGGTCCAACATTTTCGGATCGATGGGCACGTTGGTCTTGACGTTGATCATCTGAATAAGGGAAACGGTGTTATCCCCGGGGGTCACAGTTCGGGCCATGCGGGGCAAGAGGCCGGTCCCGTCTCCGAGGTCCCGGTACCACAAGCGGATCTCGCTGAACTTGCCCGCTTCTTCCGTGTTGGGCTTGGGGACCAGCCTCAACTGGTAGGCCCCTTTGACAAACTCCAGCAACTTCGCCCGATCGGCCTGCGACATTCCGTCCAGCCCGGCGGACTCGTTCAGCAACTCGCCGAAAAAGCGTTTGGCGATGTCTGCTTTCTTCTGACCGATCGGGAGGGGCAACGGCCCCTCGCCGATGCGCAGTGGATCAAACTTCTCACCCGGCGGCACCACCTGCCGCTTCAGAACCTGTTTGAACTTCGGGTTGATCTCCGTGAACCACTCACCATCGAAGATGTAGAGTTTGGACTCCTTCTCGACGCGGTCGCCCTGCCGGAGTTCATCAAAGCGTAT
>DDSA01000122.1:0-207 GCA_002343715.1 Phycisphaerales bacterium UBA2402
GAACACCAAGTGCCCGGTGATGCCCAGCCACCCCGCGGGTGTGAAGGTCGTCACCGAGCACAAGGGTCAGAAGGTCGGCTTGTGCTGCGCCGGGTGCATGCCCGCGTGGAACAAGATGAACGATGAGCAGAAGGACGCTGCCCTGGCGGCGGCGAAGTAAGCCGAATCCATGCTCTTCCCGGTTTCGAGTTGTAACATTGTTCGGAT
>DDSA01000122.1:451-652 GCA_002343715.1 Phycisphaerales bacterium UBA2402
GGGCGGTGCGAGTATTCACCCGCCGCTGAGTGTGCGCGGCGACCCAGAAAGTTGCGGTCGCGATGGCAGACGGGGCGTTCAACAGTGCGGCTGAAACGGGCGAACGGCCCGTGGTGGCGGCGTCGTTTTCCAATGGCGTGATGTTTGAGCCGAAGATGCCGATCACGGATCGACTCGGTGCGTTCGAGGTGCGCGGCCTGC
>DDSA01000122.1:861-1108 GCA_002343715.1 Phycisphaerales bacterium UBA2402
GTGCGTTCGAGGTGCGCGGCCTGCTGGCGAGCGGCTCGATGGGCGAGGTCTATGAGGCGGTCGACCCGCGCCTGGGCCGGACGGTGGCCATCAAGGTGCTTGCCGCGGAGGTGACCCGGGATGCGGGGTGGATGCAACGCCTGGAAGATGAGGCCCGCACACTGGCGCGGATCAATCACCCCAACGTCGCGGCGATCCACGGCCTGGAGCGGGACGGGCCGGGCGGCGCGGCGATGCTGGTGCTGGA
>DDSA01000122.1:1315-3948 GCA_002343715.1 Phycisphaerales bacterium UBA2402
GGCGCGGCGATGCTGGTGCTGGAGTTTGTTCCCGGGCCGACGCTGAGCGAACGTCTTTCGTCGGGTCGGATGCGCATCGAGGAGGCGCTCCGGCTGGGGGTGCAGATCGCTTCCGGATTGGAGGCGGCGCACGAACTGGGCATCATCCACCGCGATCTGAAACCCGACAACATCAAGATCGCGCCGCGGGTGGGTGCGAAGATCCTCGATTTCGGCGTGTCGCTGCGGTGCGCCGAGCGTGTGCACCCCCCGGGGGCCGATGCCCCGCCGGACCTCTCCGGCACGCACGGCTACATCAGCCCCGAGCAGTACCGGGGCCTCCCTGTGGACAAGCGTGCGGACATCTTCGCCTTCGGCTGCGTGCTGTTCGAGTGTCTGACGGGGCGGCAATGCTTCCGAGGGGCCGCGGCGGAAGAAGTGATGCTGGCGACGCTTGACGATGAGCCGGAGTGGCACCTGCTTCCCGCACGCACGCCGCGGCGGGTGCTGGAACTGCTGGCCAAGTGCCTGCAGAAGGACCCGCAGCAGCGTCTTCGTGATATCGGAGATGCGAGGCTGGACCTGGAGCTGGCGTTCTCGGATCGGGAGTGGACGGGGACGCGCGAGGCGGTGCGGGCGCTGGGGCCGGTAGCGTTGGTGGCGGGTTCCCTGATCGCGGGTGGGGCGCTGACGGCGGTGGGTTTGAAGTGGTGGGGCGGGGCGGCGGGGAACAGGTCGAGCACGGTCTCGCCGATCAATGTGACGATCAGCGAGCCGGGGTCGCCTGTGTGCGGGTCGATGTACAACACGGGATTGGTGAGCATTTCACCCGATGGGAACCGGGTGGTGTATGCGGTGCCCGGGCCGACGGGCAACTGCCGGCTGATGCTGTGGGAGAGCGAGCGCGGCATCGCGCGGCCGCTGCCCGGTGAGGGCGTGTTTCAGTATGATCCGTGTTTCACACCCGACGGGCGATCGGTGCTCTTCGCCGATCCGGCGATCCGTCGCGTGGACGGGGCGGACGGGTCAGCGCGGACGATCTGGACGGGCGCGAGCGTGATGAAGGGCATGGCGGTCCTGGGGGCGGACGTGATCTTCTCCCCTCACGCCACCAGCGGGCTGATGAGCGTCCCGATTTCCGGCGGCAAGCCCCCGCTGCACCTGACGGTGCCGGACTACGAGAGCGGGGAACTTTCGCACCGTTATCCCGATCCGCTGCCGGACGGGCGTCACGTGCTCTTCACGCTCAAGCGCCGTGAGATGACGACCTTTGATGATGCGATGATCTGCGTGCTCGACACGCGAACGGGAACCTGGCGGCGCGTGCTTCAGGGCGGGAGTTTCGGGCGCTACAGCCCGACGGGGCACCTGCTCTACGTGTGCGCGGGGACGCTCTTCGCGGTGCCCTTCGACCTTCGGACGTTGACGTTGACGGGCGTGCGTGTGCCGGTGGTGGAGGGTGTGATGCACGAGCCGACGAGCGGCGCGGCCCAGTACGCACTCTCGCGCGAGGGTGGCCGACTGGCGTACATCCCCGGCGGCCCGGCGGAAGAGGCGAAGGAACTATGCTGGATGGGCCCCGGTGAGAGCGTGGAACCGCTGGGGGCGCCGCTGCGCGAGTATCTGGAGATGTGCCCATCGCCCGATGGCGAGCGGATCGCCGCGGTGGTCTCGGGCGCGAGCGACTCGGTGTTCATCCACGAGAAGGGTCGCGGGACGCTGATGCGTCTGACCTTCGGTGGCAACGCCAAGTCGGTCTGCTGGTCGCCCGACAGCCGCAGCGTGTATTACGCCTCGGACGCGACGGGGAGTTGGGCGATGTATCGAACGCCCGGGGATGGGTCGGGGGCGCACGAGCGATTGGTCGAGTTGCCGGGCTTGCCCGGGGTCGCCGCGTGCGCGTCTGTCGAAGGGTCGTTGCGCGTGGTCGTCGCTATCGACGGCGACCTCTTTGAGTTTTCACCCGATGATGATGAAGAGAACCGGCAACTCAACCCGGTGCTGGATACCGGAGCGCACGATGCGGACCCCGCCCTCTCGCCGGACGGTACCCGCCTGGCCTATACCTCGACGTCCGCGGAGAACGGACGCCCCGAAGTCTTTGTGCGTCCTTTCCCGTTGCGTGGCGAGCCGGCCCAGCGCATCTCCTTCAGCGGCGGTGCGCTGCCGCGGTGGTCGCCCGATGGTTCGCGTCTGCTGTTTGAGCATCGACGCTCGGACGGGAGGGTCGAGGTGCAGGCGGTGGAAACGGCGCAGCTCGACGGGCGACCGACACCCCGACTCCACTTCGCCGCAAGGGGCGACCTCTTTGTGACGGCCTATGCGGCTCCGGACGGACGCCGCGTGCTGGGCCTCCGGGCCGCGCCGCCCACCTACCGGGCCGATCGGGTCTGTCTCATCCTGAACTTCGGGGAACTGCTTAAATCGAAGACGAACCTGGTTTCCGCGTCGAGATGATCGTCTTGGAGAGTCCGCTAACGTTCCGTTGTTCCCCGCGGCGAACACGGGATATCTTACTGAATTCACCCCGTTGGCGCGCGACAAACTCCATGCCTTTGGGCGTCTCGATCCATTCGTGTCATCCGGGACATCGACACGCGCCAAAAGTCAACGCCTCGGTAGCGGGGGATGGACCCGGTCAGTGCAATGTCATT
>DDSA01000253.1:0-342 GCA_002343715.1 Phycisphaerales bacterium UBA2402
AACCCCGAAACTTTGCGGTACCCCCGGTACGAACGCTCGCTCAGCCGACCGTTGATCACGCACACCGGAATGCGACGCCGTGTACACTCGCGGACAAAGTTGGGCCAGACCTCGAGTTCAACAAGAGCCACGGCATCGGGCATCGCGGCGTCCAATAGTCTTGCCACAGCCCAGGAAAAGTCGAGGGGAAAGCGGATCACGCTGCACACCTGCGAATAAAGCTCGTTCGCTCGTGCCAATCCCGTATCCGTGCTCGCGGAGACTACCAGATCGAACTCGTCACGCAGTATCGGGATCAGGTGTCGCAGCGCGTTGACCTCCCCCACAGAGACGGCGTGGATC
>DDSA01000253.1:530-660 GCA_002343715.1 Phycisphaerales bacterium UBA2402
ACCCCACAGAGACGGCGTGGATCATCAGGCGGGGTTTTCCCGCCGGGGGGGCGAGCTTCGGGAGCACGCCAAACCGCTCTTTCCAGCCTCTCCGTTTTTTGAAGGCCCACCAGGGGGCGGTGGCCGCGGC
>DDSA01000253.1:868-24169 GCA_002343715.1 Phycisphaerales bacterium UBA2402
AGGGGGCGGTGGCCGCGGCGATGGGGATGTAAGCAAGGTCCAGGGCGTTCATCGCGAGCGACGGTTCATCGCGCGGAACGGCGCGAGCACGAACGGCACATCGGGCCGGAAGCCCGGGAAAAGTGGGCAGGCGGGGATTCGAACCCCGAACCCTTCGCGTGTAAAGCGAATGCTCTAGCCGTTGAGCTACCCGCCCTCGGGTGGTTCATCGTAGTAGGTGTGCGCTCGAGCCGAGAGGGCATAAGAGCCTTCAGGCTCCGCTTGCCAGGCCGGCCTGCTCCGGGGCCTGGCCAAGGCTGTTGGTTCGCATCGTGCGCTTCTGAACATCCAGTTCGGAGGGCAGTTGGGCGTAGGTGTAGTCAAAGATGTCGTGCACGGTCGGTTTGGCGATCCCCTCGGCGGCCCGAACGACTTCCGTGACCATCGCCTTGGCCGCCTCGTCCAACTCCGCCTGTTTCTGATCGTCCCAGAGTCCCTTGACGGTCAGGTACTTGCGGAGCCGGATGATCGGGTCCTTGCCCTGCCACGCCTCCACTTCCTTGGGATCGCGGTAGCGTCTGGCATCATCGGCGGTCGTGTGGTCGGCGAGCCGATAGGTGACTGCCTCGATGAAGGAAGGACCCCCGCCGGCCCTGGCACGCTCGATGGCGTCTCGTGTGACTTTGTACACGGCCATGAGATCGTTCCCATCAACTTGGGTCGTGGGCATCCCGTACGCGAGCGCCTTCTGCGCGACGGTTTCACTGTTCATCTGCGACTCCCTCGGAACGGAGATCGCCCAGTGGTTGTTCTGGCAGAAGAAGACCGTGGGTGTCTGGAACGTGCTGGCGAAGTTCATCGCCTCGTGAAAATCTCCCTCGCTGGTGGCGCCGTCACCAAAGAATGTGATCGCCACGCTGGGTTCCTTCTTGAGTTTCATGGCCCAGGCGATGCCGGTGGCGTGGAGCATCTGCGTTCCGATCGGGATGCACAGCGGGGTCATGCGCACTCCTTCGGGGATCTGATTGCCGCGTTCATCGCCCATCCAGTGCAGGAGCACGTAATGCATCGGCAGGCCGTGCATCCACAGGGCGGCGTTCTCGCGGTAACAGGGGCAGAGCCAGTCCACGCCCCGCTTGGCCGCGAAACCGGCTCCGATCGCCGCGGCTTCCTGCCCCTTGTTCTGCGGGTAGGTGCCCATGCGTCCGGACCGTTGCAGTTTGAAGGCCGTCTCGTCGAGCGCGCGGCAACGGCACATGTATTGGTACAACTCAAGCACCTGCTCGTCGCTGAGGGTGTCTTTGACGAGTTTTTCATCGACGACGCCGTGCTCGTCCATGATCTGCACGTAGTCGATCTTGGCTTGATAGGCTGTCCGGATGGGCATGGGCCGATCGTAGGTGGGGCGGCCCGCCCCGTCGCCTTCACGCACCAGGGTTCAACGGACATCGAGCACCCCGGGGTGTGGACACAGCCCCAGCCCGTGGCCACGAGTCAGGAGCGTGCGAACAGCCTCGTGACCTTGCTCTCCCATGTCCACGGTCAAGGCATTGACATACATCGAGATGTAGCGGTCGATGCGTTCCAACGTCGGAGGCCGGGCCACATCGGCCCCTTTTTTCGCCGCGTTAGCCAGGGCAAATGGAAGGGTGTATCGGACGGATTCCTCTCTTCTTGCCAACGCATACGCGATGCTCTCTCGAAGGAGACCCACCACCTTCGAGGTGGTCCCGTCCCCGAATCGTTCATCAAGATCGCGGCGGATGGCGTTGCATCCCAGCGGCACCGGAAGGCCGGTCTCGTTTTTCCACCACGCTCCCAGATCACAGATCAGGCCAAGACCAGCACCCTCGTACAGAATCTGACCCTCGTGGATCACTATCCCTGCGCCGACCTCGCCGGATGCAACGGCCGGGATCACGCGATCAAAGGGCATCTCGATGAACCGTTCAGGGCGTTGGGCGATAGCGCCGGGGCCGATGAGTATCGCCAGAAGTAAGAAAGCGGTTGTTCTCCGACCGGGCACCGCGATGGTGAGGGCGGGGTCGGACAGTACATCCCGCGCGTTTCCGTCGAGCCGATCGCATACGCCGGGTGGTGCGATGACCTTGGGGCCAAAGCCGTCTCCGAACGAAGCGCCGCATGCGGTGATGGCGTAGCGGTCCTGGACATCGCAATATGAACGGAACGAGAGTGCCGTGATGTCGAAATCTCCGATCTCGGCGGCCCGGCGATTCAGCGCTTCGATGTCGGCGGGTATCGCGCGAAACTGAATCGGCCAGGTGTCCAGCCGGGGGAGTGCATCCTCGGACTGGATGCGAGCGCCGTCCGGAAGCACCTTGCCGGTGAGCGGCCACCACATGAAGGCATCGTCGGGGTCGGGTGAATGGGCGAGTGTGAGGAGCACGATGAGTATCTGAGAACGTGAGTGTGATGCGGCCCGCGGGGGAGAGGCGTGGCACGGTTACCCGCTCAGGTGGCGAACATCCGGAGTTGCTCGGACTCGATGATCCGTTCGGTGCTGGGATGCTCGGGATCAAGGCGGTACTCGCCCGTCCAGCAGGCGGTGCAATAGTGAGCCCCCGGCCTGCTCATGCACGAGAGCAGGCCTTCCATTGAAAGATAATGGAGGGTGTCAACCCCCAAATAGGCCCTGATATCTTCGATACTCCGCCCCGTCGCCACCAGTTCGCTCCGCCTGGCGAAGTCAACTCCGAAGTAGCACGGGTGGCGGATCGGCGGGCAGGAAATACGCAGGTGAATTTCACTGGCTCCGAAAGAACGGAGTTGGTCCATCTTGGCCTTCGTAGTCGTGCCTCTCACGATCGAATCATCGACGATCACCAGACGCTTGCCCCGGACAAGTTCGTCGATGATGTTCAGTTTGAGACGAACAGCCGCCTGCCGCTGCTCCTGACTTGGCTTGATGAAGGTTCGGCCCACGTACCGGTTGGGCACGATCGCCTCTCGGTATGAAATACCCGAGAATCTCGCGAAACCCAGCGCTGCGCTCCGGCCTGAATCCGGCATCGGCACCACGTAATCCGCGAGGGCGGGTGCCTCGCGGGCGAGTTGTTCTCCCAATCGTTCGCGGGTCACCTCCACGTTCTGTCCGAAGATCACGCTCGCCGGATTGGCGAAATAGACATGCTCGAAGGCGCAGTGCGCCGGGCGGGGCGCGGCTTCAGCGTATCGGCGGCTGTGCAGTCCGTCTTCGCGGGCCGTGACGATCTCCCCCGGTTCGACCTCTCGGACAAACACAGCCCCCACGACGTCGAGCGCCACCGTCTCACTCGCGAAGACGTACGCCCCATCGGGCAGGCGGCCGATCACCAGAGGCCGCCATCCCCACGGATCACGCGCTGCTTCGATCCGATCGGGAAAGAGGAAGAGAAGGCTGAACGCGCCCTGAAGATATCGCAGCGTCGAGCCGAGCGGGTCCGGTGCCTGCTGCTGGCGTGGCGATGCGAGCAGATGGATGATGACCTCCGTGTCGCTGGTCGTGTGGAACAGGTGGCCGGCCTGCTCGAACTTGAGACGCAGCGCCTCCGCGTTGATGAGATTGCCGTTGTGGGCTACAGCGACCTGGCCCCCGATGTAGTTCTCAAGCAGTGGCTGTGCGTTGCAAGCCAGACTCCCACCAGCGGTCGAATAACGATTATGACCGATCGCCCCGCTCGCGCCGACCGCGTTGAGTTCCTCGATGGTGTCTCCGTCGAAGACCTCGGCCACCAAACCCATGCCGGTATGATGGTTCAGTTTGGTCCCGTCCGAGACGGCGATTCCGGCGGACTCCTGCCCGCGGTGCTGCTGTGCATACAACCCCAAGTAGCACAGGCCGGCCCCCCGAGCGTGGCCCCAGACACCGAACACACCACATTTTTCTTTCGGCAAGCAGTGATTCGCTACCCCCGGTTGACGCGGGGCATCGTGTCGTGCATATCGAGGAAGTGAAATGTTCGCCATGATCCGAACGCATGGTACCGGGCTGCAAGGTTCATTACAGGCTGAGTGGAAGATTGATGCGCTGAATGAAGAAAGAATGTCAGCCGGGGGAAATCCGTAAGGATATTGTTAGGTTTCCTGCTCCAGTTGACACTGTGCCGATCTACAATGGCCGGTCACTCGCCCACGCTGCTCAAACGATGCGTGGGGCACACGATGGCTAAAGACCCACTCAAACCGACCTCTCGCGTCGAATCCGTGACACGGAGTGTTCGTAGCCGCAGACAGGATCTGGCCACGCGCCTCCTGAATCAGGAAGGTGTCGCGGAACGTGTCATCGATACGTTGTCGGCACGGAACACAGGCCTCGGATTGCTTGTTGTGGGGATCTTCGCTGTCGTCAGCAGCCTCTTGGTGATCTGGGCGAGGCAGCAGCCCCTGGTCGCGGTCGGCAAGATCATGGACGAGACTCGCCTGGTGCGGATCAGTCTCTCTCTCGAGGATACAGCCCAGACTTTGCGAGCCAAAGAAGCCGCCCGCCAATCAACGCCGCGTGTCTACAACTCGGATAACGCCGCGATCGAGAAAATCGCCCAGTCCATTGAGAATCTACCCCGCGCTTTGTCCAGTGCCCAGAGCTTGGAGGCCGTGGACCCGTCCATCCGAGAGCAGTTCGGGCTCACACCGGAACTGCTGACAGCGGTCAAGGCAGAGGCCGTGGATGGCGAGCCAAGCGGTGCATGGATCTCGAAGGTGAATCAACTCGCCTCCCTTCTCAAGCGCCGACCGATGCTGGACCAACAGGCGTACCAGAAGTCCGTGCAGGAAGGCACTCACCAGATGGTCAAACTGGTGACGTCACCGACCGAATCGGTCCTGGTCTTTCGCGGCGAGGTGGTCAACGTTGAAGACAAGGCTCTGTCCGAGGTTGTCACGATCCTCGCCCGCGATGCGGGTTTCACGGGGCCCGCCCGAGAACTGGTTGCTTCCCGACTGCGTATCAACCCGACTCCGACATTCACCTTCGACGCCGCGGCGACGGCGACGGCCCAGAATGAGGCCGCGGCCGATGTGCCCGCCGTGCGTGTGATCAGTCCACCGGGTCAGATCATTTTTCAGCGTGGGGAAGTGCTGAGTCAGCCCCAGGCCGATCTCTTCCGCGCCGAACTGATCAACTACTCGGCGAACGCGGAATACTGGCAGCGCTGGCTCCGTCTGTCAGGCATCGTTGCGGCGGTCATCGCCATCACCGTAGCGCTGACGGGTTACACAACACTCTTCTGTCCTCGCATCCGCAACAAGGTATCGCGGATGATCGGTGTCGCGGCGATCATGGGCGCTGGGCTGGCGGCGGCCGTGGTGTCGAGCGCGGCGCTCCCTCAACTCATCGCGGTGACATCCGTGGCCCCGACGATCTTTGTATCGATGCTTCTCTGCATCGCTTACGACCGCCGGAGCGCCCTGGCGTTCGGGTTGCTGCACGGTCTTCTGGTCTGCATCGCCCTCAGGGAAAGCGCTGGAACGCTCGCCGTGATGATCGCGGGCATCTCGTGCGTCGTCTGGACCCTTCACGACATCCGCGACCGCAACAGCCTCTTCCGAACCTCGATCTTCGCCGCGGTCGGTGCTTCCGCGGCGACCGTGGTCTTCAGCCTCATCGAGCGCCCGCTCCCACCGCAGATCGTCGGCGAAATTATCCGCGATGCGCTCCTCGCCGCGGCGGGCATGATCGTGGCGGGGGGTGTCGCCCTCTTCCTGCTGCCCATCATCGAGCGGGCCTTTAATGTCACGACCGGGCTGACGCTCATGGAACTGCGTGATCCAAAGCAGCCTCTGCTGCGGGAGCTGCAGCAACGCGCACCCGGCACCTACACGCACGCCTTGAACGTGGCAAGCATCGCGGAAGCCGCGGCGGAGTCCATCGGGGCCGATGGGCTGCTGACGTATGTGGGAGCGCTCTACCACGATGTGGGCAAGATGAACAAGCCGGAGTACTTTGTCGAGAATCAAACCCGCGGGTTCAACCGTCACGACAAACTCACCCCGGCCATGAGCCTGCTCATCATCGTGGGCCACGTCAAGGACGGCATGGAACTCGCCCGCGAGTTCAACCTTCCGCGCAACATCCGGCACTTCATCGAGGCCCACCACGGCACGACACTGGTCGAGTTTTTCTTCCACCGGGCTCGCCAGCTGGCACAATCCGCCGGCGGCGCGACTTCGGCCCGTCACGAGGACGACGCCGTGGAACCCGAGGATGTCTACCTCCCGGATGAGTTCGCGTACCGCTACCCCGGCCCCAGGCCCAGGACCAAGGAATGCGCGATCCTCATGATCGCCGACGCCGTGGAGAGCGCGGCAAGAACCCTCTCGGACCCGACGCCCAGCCGAATCGAGAACCTCGTTCACTCGATCGCCCACAAGCGATTGCTGGACGGTCAGTTCGACGATTGTGACCTCACCCTGCGAGAACTCAACCTGATCGTTGAATCGCTTTCACGCACCGTCGCCAGCATGTTCCACGTTCGGATCGCCTACCCGGAGGCCGCGGTGACCGCGGGGGCGTGAACGAGGTCGCTATACTCGCTGTTCTTCCACGCGGAGCGCCGGTGTCGGCGGGCGGTGGAGGCGATCTCGAGCGACGAATCCTTCATGCACCAAGGCATCCAAAGGCTCCGAGAGAGCATGGCGGGCGTGCTCTTCGGCGGTGGCCGGAGCATCGATCGTGTCATCTGCTGCCTCCTGGCACGCGGCCATCTCCTGATCGAAGACGTGCCCGGCGTGGGCAAGACCTTGCTTGCCACAGCGCTCGCGCGGAGCGTCGATTGCACTTTCAGCCGCATCCAGATGACGCCGGATTTTCTGCCCAGCGATCTCGTCGGGATCACCATACTCGACAAGAGCACAGGTGAGTTTGTTTTTAAGAAGGGGCCGTTGTTCGCCAACATCGTCCTGGCCGACGAGATCAACCGCACCCCGCCCCGTACCCAAGCCGCCCTGCTCGAAGCCATGAACGAAGCGGCGGTGTCGATGGACGGCGCCACCTACCCGCTGGACCCGCCTTTCATGGTTGTTGCCACTCAGAACCCGTTCGAGTTCGAGGGAACGTACCCGTTGCCCGAGAATCAGTTGGATCGTTTCCTGATGCGCATCCGATTGGGATATCCAGATCCGGCGGCCGAGGCCCGCGTGCTGGAGGTTCGCCCGAGCCAGAAACCGCTGCACGATCTGCGACCCGTGCTTCGACGAGCCGAAGTGGTCCGGATGCAGGAGGATGTCGACGGGGTTCGAGTGGATCGGTCGCTCATCGAGTACATGGTGGCCCTCGCCGGTGCCAGCCGTGTGCACGAAGGGCTGCTGCACGGTCTTTCACCACGGGGAGCTCTCTCTCTCTCGCAGGCGGCCCGGGCGTGGGCCTACATGGACGGACGCGACTACGTGATCCCCGAGGACATCACCGAAAATCTACTACCAGTGTGCGGGCATCGCATCGTCGCCAAGGGGGTCATGCCGGGCGAGGCCGGTGCGGGCGAACGCATCTGGCGTGAAATTCTTTCCGGCGTTCCCAGCCCGGTCTGATCTGTTCAGGAAATCAGCATGCCAAGACTCGTGCGTCACGACGCGATGGGGCCCGTCAAAATCGATCCGGCCCACTGGCCGCGCGATGCCGCGGGCAACTTGAAGCCGGTGTGGGTGTGCGCCTGCGGACTCTCGAGAACATTCCCGATCTGCGATGGCGCTCACAAGACCATCGGCCAGGAGGATCAGGACTGTCCCCGCACGCACGACCCTCGATCGCTCACGAAGGATGACGGGCCTCGTACTTAGTTGATCGATGCGAGAAACTCGCGGGCCAGAACAATATCTGCCTCACGGGTGTCACCCGCTTCCCTCTCGATACACAGGTTCCCACAGAACCCTGCGCCACCGAGCGAGGAGAAAAACTCCCTCCATCGCACACTCCCCCGACCGACCGGTACCTCACTCCCCCACTCGCCGAGGCTGTCCGATGGATTCGCATCCTTGATGTGGACCTGAACGATTCGAGGGCCGAGGACACCGACGGCAACGACGGGGTCGCCCATCCCGTACAGGATCATGTTGGCCGGATCGAAGTTCACTCCAACGCGGAACGAGGGGCCGGTGCGTTGATCCAGCGCTTCGAGCACGCCGAGAAGAGTTTCGGCGGTTTCCTGGCCTGTTTCGAGCGCGATCATGACGCCGCGCGCGGCGAAGACCTCCGCGAGCTTGGAGAGCCGATCGACCAATCGCTCCCGCTCCGGGCCGTCCTCGTGGGGAATGAATCCGGCGTGGAAGGTGACGAGGGAAAGCCCAAGTCGCTGAGCGAAGATCGCGTTCCCTTCGGCGGCACGAAGGTTCTCATCCCAGGTGGAATCGGGCCTGATCCCGCCGGTGGCGCGGATGGAGTCGAGGGTCGAATAGTCCTCCCCCTTCATGCTCATCATGCCCGACACGATCTTGATCCTGTGCTCCCGAAGCAGGCCCGCGGTTTCATCACACCGCCACGCGCCCGTGCGGATGGGGGCCAGGGGAATCTGCACGGCGCGCAAGCCGCAGCCGGCAACGCGGGCCGCCAGATCACCAGGACCCGAAGGCCGTAACGACCACGAGCAGACACCGAGGCGGGAGACAGGAGTGAGCGCCGCGCCCATGTGTTCCTCGCACCCGGCTTAGACGGCCGGCTTCGCCATCGACTTGTTGTACTCGTCTAGCGGCACCTCGGTCACATTGGCCATGCCCACGATCGCGTCGAGCGATTTGTGGTCACGGATCTGCGTGTAGATGCCGCTGACCTGATTCGACTGGATCAGCTCCTGGCGGAGTTTGTCGGGCCGCATGTTCCGCTGGGCCGCGATCACGGCGATCCGTTGGTTGATCTCGTACTCCGTCACGTTGATGCTGAGTTTTTCGGACGCCTTGTGAAGGATGAAGAAGAGTTTGAGGTCGAACGCCGCGGCGTCTCCGCTGCTCTTGCGCAGTTCGGACATGTGCTCCTCGATCTTCATCTGCTCGACGCCACGGTACATGAGTTCGAGCCGACGGCGTTCGAGCGTGCGGGCCGCCTGGTTGGAGGTCATCCGCTCGGGCAAATCCATCTTGACAGTGTCCACGAGGTGCTTGGCCACCTGCTGGTGCATCGCCGTCTGCTGCTGCACGGAGACACGCTGCTCGAGCCGTTCACGGACGTGAAGCCGGAATCCCGCCTCGTCCTCGAAACCCATGGATGCCGCGAGATCGGCGGGGCTGGCAGGGATGATGCGATCGATGCGATCGACCTTGAACGTAATGATGAGGCTGTCGCCCCGGATCGCCTCAACCTCATGATTGTCCGGCCCCTTGGCCTTGATCGTGGCGGTGTCGCCCGGCTTGAGGGTGCCCACCTGCTTGGCGAAGTCGTCGACCAGAATTCCAAGGATCATGCCCTTGCCGGCTTTGTCGGCCGTGGGCACCTGGATGACGGCACCCTTGAGGTTGTAGTGTTCCTTGGCGTCTTTGCCCGTCATGACGGCGTGACCGGTGCAGTAATCGCCCGGCTCGGCGACATCACGGGATTCGAGCGTCCCCTCGTTGATGCACGCCTTTTTCACTTCGTCCTCGACCATCTCGTCGGTCACGGGGATGATGGGCTTCTTGATCGCAAGACCCGAGAGTTCGGGGAGTTCAAACTCGGGCAGCACCTCGACTTCGACATCGAAGGCGAGCGGTTTGCCGGACGCGATCTCGGCGTTCTTGAGGGTGTCCGTCGGGTATGTGCCCAGAACCTTCAGATTGTTCTGCTCGATGGCCTTCGTCATCGCGGCGTTGACCAGCTCGTTCTTGGCTTCCTTACGCATCGTGGAGCCGAACTGCTTCTCGACGAGCCAGCGAGGCGCCTTGCCCTTGCGAAATCCGGGCAGCGCCGCCTCACCCATGAGCATGTCCACCGCGCCTTTCAGTTTCTCATCCACCGCCTCGGCGGGAATCTCGATCGAAACCATTTTGCGCGACGGCCCCGCGTCTGTGATGGTCACTTTGTTGGGAAGTTCCTGCGTCGCGGTCTCTGCCATAGCCACTGTCTCCGGCTGGGTTGAAGCACTTTCGGTTCGAATGAACCGCCCCCTCATACGGAGCGGCTCCTCGCGTCGCGCCGCGGGCGCAAGACAGCGCCGGAACGGTCGTTCCACAAGGGGGCAACTGTACGTTGCTCGGGTGGAGGGGTCCAGAACTGGAGGAAATATGCTGCGTCGGTTCACAGCAACAGGTCGAAACTGTGTCACCATCCCTGACTGACGCGTCTTGACCGCTGCTCATGAGACTCGGCATACGTATCGCGAGAACGAACATATTGCGCGCTAGAATAACAATCAATACGTGATACCGGCACCAGTATAGAAGGAACCACATGCAGGCTGCTACGACACTCCCTGACTTTTCCCAACCATTGCCCCCTTTCAACCCCGGGGATGGTCAGGGGCGGGTCATTCAGTTTCGTGAAGCGCTTCGCGAAGCGATGAGTGAGGAGATGCGCCGGGACAAGCGGATTTTCCTTCTCGGCGAGGAAGTTGCCCAATACAACGGGGCTTATAAAGTGAGCCAAGGGATGCTCGATGAGTTCGGCCCCAAGAGAATCATCGACGCGCCGATTTCGGAGAACGGCTTCGCCGGTTTGGCGGTCGGTGCGGCCATGTACGGCCTCAAACCCATCATCGAGTTCATGTCGTGGTCGTTCTCGCTGGTTGCAGCGGATCAGATTCTGAACAATGTGCCGAAGATGCTGTATATGTCCGGTGGCCAATGGGGATGTCCGGTCGTCTTCCGCGGCAACGACGGGGCGGGAGGACAGTTGGGGTCAACGCATTCTTGGTGTGTCGAGGGCTTGTACAGCAATGTACCGGGCATGAAAATCGCCATACCCAGCAACCCGTACGACGCGAAAGGATTGCTCAAGACCGCGATCCGCGAGGTGGATCCGGTCTTTTTCCTTGAAAGTGAGCGCATGCTGGGCGACAAGGCCCACGTGCCCGCCGAGGAGTACTACATCCCGTTCGGAGTGGCTCACCTCCGTCGCGAAGGTGATGCCTGCACCGTCGTTTCGTTCGGCCGTCCTGTGAACTTCTGCCTCGAAGCAGCTGATGAACTCGCCGCGGAAGGAGTCATGATCGATGTACTCGACATGAGGACAATCCGCCCGCTGGATATTGACTCCATCGTCGCCAGTGTAAGAAGGACTGGGCGGATCGTGGTCGTTGATCAGTGCTGGCCCTTTGCCAGTGTCGCCAGCGAAGTCTGCACCCAGGTCTGCGAGCGTGCCTTTGACTGGCTCGACCACCAACCAGTGCGCGTGAACACCGAAGACGTTCCGACACCTTACGCGAAGGGGTTGGAGTACGCCTACCTGCCGAACAAAGAGAAGATCGTGAGGGCCGTGAGAAGCACGCTTCACGGAAAGTAAGAGAAAGAAACTTCTCAACCTTTGACACCGTATCGCACCATATCGAACCAAACCCGGATGAGCATTCGTTGCAAAAGCACGAACGCTCGCAGAGATTGAACTCAGAAACTTTCGGCTCCGACCACTGAACTGGACGGCACGTACCCGGGGCAGGCAATCAGACCGCATCACCCCGCAGACATGACAACCAGCATGCCCGAAGGGTCTATGGCCGCGCCGGATGATGTGCAACCATCCTAATCTTTCATTCCCGTCAAACCACTTCCTCAGCGTCATTCCGAGCCTCCCATGCCAATCCGCGTTGAAATGCCCCGCCTTTCGGACACCATGCAAGCCGGCACCGTTGTCAAGTGGAACGTGAAGGAAGGCCAGAAAGTCAAGAGCGGTGACGTCCTCGCCGATATCGAGACCGACAAAGCCACCATGGAACTTCAGTCGTACGACGACGGAACCGTCGCTGCGATCAATGTGCCAGAGGGGCAGAATGTACCCATCGGCACCGTGATCCTGACGCTCGCCGCAGCGGGTGAGGATCCCGCCGCCGCGAAGGCCGGCTCCGGCGGCCCAACCCCACAATCCTCGGCTGTTGCGAACAAAGCATCGGCCGTGGTGTCAAAGGAGAATGCATCGGGGGGAAGCGTTCGCACCCCGGTAGCCGCGACCACTGCCGCACCCGCCAATGGCCATGCGAAAGATGGATTCCGCGAGGGCAACGGGTTCACTTCGACCGGCCGCGTCTTTGCTTCTCCTCTTGCCCGCAAGATCGCAGAAGAAACAGGTGTGGATCTCGGCTCGATCAGCGGTTCTGGTCCCGGCGGACGAATCGTCCGAGCCGATGTAGAGGCCGCCGCTTCCGGTGTTGGGCCGGCCGGGGAAGACATGCCGGCGGTTCGTGCCTCACACACACTCAGCCCCGCCGCGGCCAAGCTCAGCGGGAAACTCGTTCCACTCTCCAACATGCGCCGGGTCATCGCGACCCGTTTGGTCGAGTCCAAGCAGACCATCCCCCACTACCAGGTCACGGTCGAGGTGGACATGGATCCCCTGCTGACCCTCCGCAAGCAACTCAACGAGCAACTCGAGACGCAGGGAGTGAAACTCAGTGTGAACGACTTCCTGGTTCGCGCCTGCGCCTTGGCGATGCACCAGCACCCGTTCGTCAACTCACGCTGGGTCGAGCAGGGCCCCGCGATCGAGCAACTGGCGGACGTGAACATCGGCATTGCCATCGCCCTTCCCGAGGACAAAGGAGGCGGTCTGGTTGTCGCCACGCTCAGAAACGCGGACCAGATCGGACTGCGTCAGATTTCGTCCCAGTCCAGGCAACTCGCAGACAAGGCTCGTAGTAAAGGACTTTCTCCTCAAGAGATGTCCGATTCGACCTTCACCATATCGAATCTCGGGATGTTCGGAGTGGCACACTTTACCGCCATCATCAACCCTCCAAACGCGGCTATTCTCGCGGTCGGCGCGGCCATCGAGCGCCCAATCGTCCGCGGAGGTCAGGTTGTTCCGGGGCATGTGATGTCGATGACCATGTCCAGCGACCACCGGATTGTGGACGGTGCGATGGCCGCCCAGTACTTGAACACGGTCAAGAATCTCCTGGAGAGGCCCGCCACTCTTCTGGTCTAGTTCCGCGATCGGAGATCCGTGATGGCTGCCTCCTTACTCCGATCCATCGCCGCGGCGGCGATTCTGACCTTTATTCTTCAGGCCTTCGCGTGCGGGCGTTCCGAGAAAGCCGCGGGCGGTCCCGGCGTGATGCTGCCGACGCAGAGTTTCACCGTGGTTCATGAAGGGCGCGGGGCGGGCCTTGGCGGAGTGATCCGTAACGGCCGCTTGACATCGAGCACGGACTGGCTCGAACTGTCGCCCGGCATCGACTCACAGGCCGTCTACGAATCTCAGTGGATCCCGTCGGGCACGCGCGGGGTTCATGCACTGCCATCCTGGAACATGCGCGTTCCGACCGGTGCATGTACGCTTGTTGACCTCCGCGTACGGGCATGGAACTCCGGCGATGTCAGCCCGTGGTACAGGATCGGATACGCGGGAGATGCCCCTCCACGCCATTCGCTCGCCGGTTTGATGAGGACATGGCCCCCGCTGCGAGACGAGCCGCGCGACACGGGCCCGATGGTTCAGATTGACTATCTCGAGGTGCCGGGCGGTTTTTCAGAAGTCCAGTACCGACTGACAGCGATCCGAACCGGCGACGATGGGGCAGGGCCGGTGCGGGTCCGTCGAGTGGCCCTGTGCATCACCGCGATCAAGGATCATCCGGCCACACTCAACGACCATGTCCTTCCGGAAGTTTGTCTGTCGGTACCTTTCCGATCGCAGAAAACCGACGATCCATCGCTCGCGGGCAGGCTCTGCAGCCCATCATGCGTGGCCATGCTCCTGGCCTATCACGGCCTCGACGTACCGGTGGGCGATGTGGCCGGTGCGGCGTTCGATCCCGACCATGACATCTACGGCAACTGGCCACGGAATACTCAGGCGGCCGCCGACCTGGGTGCGGGCGGCTTCGTCACCAGGTTCAACTCCTGGAGCGAGGTCGTTGCCGTGCTTCAAAGCAGGCAGCCGATCATCGCCAGCATCCGCGCCGCGAACGGTGAACTCCGCGGAGCACCATACAGTGAAACCACAGGCCATCTCATCGTGCTCCGCGGAATCGACTCTTCCGGGAACATCTTGGTGAGTGATCCGGCGGCATCGAATCCCGGCGATGGTGAACGAACGTACCAGCGTGACGATCTCACGACGGTCTGGCTCAGGAGGGGGAGCGGCACCGCCTACGTCATCCTTCCTCCGGACCCGGTCCGATGATCCCTTCGTCACGTTTGACCTCGCTCGACGCGTTCCGGGGGTTCGTTATCGCGTTCATGTTCTTCGTGAACTTGTCCGGCAACCGTGATGCCTTTCCCGCATGGTTTGGGCACGCCGGGTGGAACAACGGGCTGCACGGTCAGTTTATGGCTGATTACGTTTTCCCGTGGTTCCTCTTCATCGTCGGGGTGGCCATTCCCTTTTCGATGCACTCCGGCCGAGGCGCATCGAAAAGTACAACGCACAAACTGGCCGCGGCGCTGCGCCGAGGTATGGTGATCTACCTCCTGGGCATTCTGATCTGGGCCGCGAAGTCAAGCCCGGACAGCACCGTCTGGCGTGACGGCTCCCTCGTCGCGCAGCGCGGCATTCCGATTTCGTGGCGCACATTCCTGCACTGGGACATCCTTCCGTTGATCGGCTTTGGGTACTTCCTGGCGGCGGCGGCGTGCTACTCATCATGGCGGGGTCGGTTGCTGCTGATCGCCGCTCTCCTGACCGCCAAAGCAGTCATCTTGCCCGACCTTGCGGCGACCTCGGGTCTCGACCGATCCCTGTGGATGGCGGAGCGCACCGACCTCGATGCGGCGATACGTTCTTGGGGCTGGTGGGGCACACTCATCACACAGGGTCTCCCCGCCGGTGCGAGCGTTCTGTGGGGCACGCTCGCGGGCGACTTGCTCCGAACGTCGCTGACGTCCGAACGTAAATCCTTATTTTTGATCCTTGGCGGATGCATGGTCGCCGCGACGGGCTTTATCTGGGCTTATTGGCTACCGATCAGCAAGGACTTCTTCACGCCGACATACGTTCTGGTTTCGTGCGGAACAGGCTCCGTTGTCCTTGGCTTTTTCTACCATGTCCTTGATGGTGCCGCCTGGAGCGCCATGAAAGCCAGACTTCTCACAGGGGCCTTGTTGGTTGCGGGTTCGGGTGGAGCACTATTCTCGGGACCTGGCTGGTTTACTTCGGGGCAGGCAACCGGTACCGCCGTGATTTTGGCAACAGGCGCGGTATTATTTTTCTTGTGCGCGTGGAGGGGCGGCTCAAACCAGGAACGGGCTGTGACTCTCACCGCGATGGGGTGCAACGCCATTGCGCTTTACGTCGCCTCGGAACTACTGTGGACCATGGTGTGGATGCGATGGCGGGTCGATTGCCCGGGTGAAATCGGCCCACAAACAGCCTTCGCCGCGCTGCAGACTCATTTCAAGTTCGTGATCAAGCCACTCCTCGGGGCTTTGCCCGCGGCGGGACTCGGGCCGTGGCTGGCCACGCTGACGCTCATCTCGCTCTACGCGGGTGCCGCTCGGCTGATGTGGAAGCATCGAATCTTTATCAAAGTGTGAACGCATGCTCGCTGTCGTAGCCGGACAACGCGGCCCCTACGATCACGCATGTTCTCCAGCCCAACCGTCGATGCGGTGATGGCGGCCGAACGGGCCGCTTCTTTTACCAGGCGATCGATCAAAAGCGACAGCAAGCGCAGCGGATTGATGCTCGCACTGTCGATGCTCGACCTGACGACGCTGGAGGGGAAAGACTCACCGGAAAAGGTCCGGGCACTCTGCCGCAAGGCTGTCATGCCCGATCCATCCCGGGCCGACCTTCCGTGCGTCGCCGCGGTCTGTGTGTACCCCTCGCATGTCCGTACGGCCGGGGAGGCGTTGCGCGGCTCAAAGGTCAAAGTCGCGAGCGTGGCCACGGGGTTTCCGAGCGGCCAGTTCCCGCTGGAGGTTCGGCTCGAAGACACACGCCGTGCGATCGCGGATGGAGCGGACGAGATCGATATGGTCATCAATCGGGGGGCCTTTCTCGCGGGTCGATATGACGAAGTCAGCGAGGAAATACGCGCGGTGAAGCGAGAGTGCATGCGGCCGATCGAGTACGGGCGTGAACCGGCGCACCTGAAAGTCATCCTCGAAACCGGTGAACTCGAAACACTCGACAATGTGCGTCGCGCGAGCGATCTTGCCATCCGAGCCATGGCGACGTGCGACGGTGACTGCCCCTACGGAGCACGCGGAACGCCTGACTTCATCAAGACCAGCACCGGGAAAGTGCAGCCGGCGGCCACCATGCCCGTCACGCTCGTCATGCTGGAGGCGATCCGCGATTGGTACGAAGAGACCGGGAGGTTGGTCGGGATGAAACCCGCCGGCGGCATCCGCACCGCCAAGCAGGCACTTCACTATCTCGTCATGGTCAAGGAAACTCTGGGCCGGCTCCCGCACGGCGAAGCATGGCTCAGCCCGGAGTATTTCCGTTTCGGTGCGAGCACGCTGTGCAACGACATCCTTCGCCAGATCGCATGGCTGGACTCGGGCCGTTACATGGCCGCCCATGATTTTCCGGACGCGTAACCCCCTCCTCACGTGCACTACGCTGGGCTTGTTTGAATCAACGCGATGAGCAAGCCGAGTCCTTGAACGCCCTCCGCTTCGTCGCGATGCTGCTTGGGGTGTTGCTGCACGCCCTGATCCCGTACATGACGGTTCCGGTGCCGCACCTTCTTTGGCCTGTTCGGGAGCCGGCGAGTTGCGCCTTCGATACGCTCTACTGGTTTCTTCACGGCTTTCGCGTTCCGCTGTTCTTTGTGATCGCCGGTATGACCGCGGGCAAGATCCTGCCTTTGCGTGCAACACGAGAGTTCTTCCTGCGGCGGCTTCGGCGGCTCGGAGTTCCTCTGCTGATCGGCACGTTCACCGTCTTGCCGCTGATGTACATCGTGTGGAGCTGGGGTTGGCTCAAGAGCGGGCTGGCGGACCCGGGCAACGTGGTCCACATCCGATTCCGGCACGGGATGCAGGCGGATTTATACGGGTTCGGCCATCTCTGGTTTCTTGTGCATCTGATTCTGTATTCGCTGCTCCTGTCTGCGTATGAGACATCCCGCCTGCGGGTAGCGTTCGACAAGCATCACTCTTGGATATGGATACTCATTCCGTTCCCTACCGCCGCGCTCCTGTGGATCGATCCACGCCCGTTGACCGAGTTTCATCATTGGTTCTTCCCACGAGCCGCCGAGTTCGTGTATCACGGTTGGTTTTTCGCGGTCGGAGCATGGGCGGTACGAGTCCCCGCGTGGGTTATCCGGTGGTGGCTCGCCGGCGTCGCAACGGCTCTGGTTGCTTTTCTCTTCATGCACTCTCAACTGGTGCGGGCAGCGACACCATCCGGCCCCTGGCTCGCGATCTCGGCAAGTCTCTTCGCGTGGGCAGGTGTGTGGGGCTTGCTCGGGTTCTTTGCCCGAATCCGGGCGGGTCGATGGGCAACCGATGCCGCTCTGTTCATCTACCTCGTACATCCTCCGCTCGTCGGCGTCTTTCATGTCCTGTTGTTTCGTGCTGCTCTCGCTCCCGGGTGGAAAGCCGTGATCACTGCCTCATTGAGTTGTCTGATCGGTGCAATCGTGTTCGTAATTATGAAAACTACACTTCGTCATGTAGGGTCGTCACTGCCGGCCACGCCTGCACTCCGGCCGATCGATTCGCGCACGCCGTCGGTATGACTGGCTCTCGTCAAGCAACACCATTCCCATAACCACGGTTGCGATCGTCTCGAGCACGATACCAGATAGTGTCGGCGTGCCCGGCCTGCAAGTCCGCGCCTGCCTACGAACGCCGGACGATGGCCGATTCAACTTGCACCGACCACAGAAGCGCGCCTGTACCTCGCCCGAGTGTCTCTCTCAGCAATATGTCCGCCGTGTTTTCATACCACAGCCAACCTCACGACGGATTAGGTGCGTGCCTGACGAGACCGACCCACGGACAAGATTGTTCCAGGGCAAGCCCGATATCATCACCGGCCATGACCCAGAACACCAAGCAGGACCATTTTCCTCCGACTCGCACGGACTACATCGACCGTGAACTCGGGGGTGGGTGTCAAGGTCGCCTCAATGTGAATCGCCACATCATGGAGGCGTACGCCTTTCCATTGACCGTGTACTTTCGGGGGACCAAGGACCATTGGATCGGCGAACCGGATGAGATCGTCCAGGGCTTCTTTGCGGACCGACTCGCGCGGGCTGATTATTTTGACAACTGGAAATCAAGCGGAAAGCGGCTCAGGCACTGGCTGATCAACGGCTTCTGCTTTTACCTGAAAGAACGTCATCGCGCCAACCGCCGCGACAGCAAGGCAACCGGCGAGATGGATGATCCGGTCACCGAGAGCCGCATCGCGGAAGATATGGACCGGGCGTGGGTCATGGGGTTGGTCAGGGGGGCACTCACAGAAGCCCGAGCGCTGTGCGATGCACAGGGCCTGACAGAGCACTGGCGCATCTTCGAGGACCATTTCTACCGCGGTCGCTCGTACGAACGGATCGAGATCGAGAGCGGTATCGAACCCAAGCGAGCGGCGGTGATGGCCCGCACCGCGGCCCGAAAGTTCAAGCAGAAACTGCGCGAGTTGGTTCGTCAGGACGGTGTCGGTGAAGAGAGTATCGAGTCCGAGATTCGGGGCCTTCTCGAAATCGCGGGTGTCGATGACCGTCGGAAACTGAATGAGGAGTAAGAGAGAGATGTCTTCGACCATCAACAACGGAGCCAACGGCGGCGGCACTACAAGCACTGGTACGGGCGATGACCCCTACCGTGAGATCACCCGAGACCAGGCCTCCACCCTGCTTCGGATAGGCCTTGAAGGCCCACGAAGGGCGGCGGACGATTTGGCCGATGAACTGGAAAAGTGCGACGGCTTGCGCTGGTTCGAAGCGCAGTTTCGCCGCCCTCCCTTCGCCGAACTGCCGCACGCGGGGCGTCTCTTGCTCTCGGGTGGAACCAGCCTCGACGCACTGACCGCTCTGAAGGAAAGGGCCAAGTCATTGGTGAAAAACCCGACCACCCGGGAGGAGTACCTCGCCGGCTTGGCGGGGTACTACCTGGCCATCGCATCGGCGATTGCGCACCATGGCGCGCGTATTTCGAGGCAGCCCGCCGAGGAACTGGAGCCGGTACTCCAGGAACTCGCCGCCGTTGCGCCGCAGCCCTGGAGTGATCTGCTGCTCGCCGCCGCGAAAAAGGTGTAGGAAGCGGCAGCCCGGTCGTTTATGCATCTGTATTGTGGCCGGTTTTCTCGTTCGCCGCGGCCGCTGGAGGGCTACGTTCCGTCGAGTCCGGTGTTCGCGCCAGAAGGCCAAAGCGAAAGGTGCTGACATCCGGATGAAGTTGCCCCATGCACCATTCACCAGTCAGCCACACCACCTCCAGCACCGTACCTGTCCGTATCGAACTGGCCGGAGAAATCATCCGACTGCTCCCGCAGCGAGCGGCATACTGGCCCGCCGCCCGGACGATGCTTATCGCCGACCTCCACCTGGGAAAAGCGGAATCCTTCCGCGCCCGTGGCGCTCCGCTCCCGGCCGAGTTCATTCTTGAATCACATCTGACCCAGCTCGATGAAGCCCTCGGTGCGGAACCGGCATGCGAGCGCCTGCTGATCCTGGGAGATCTGCTCCACGCCCCCACGGGGCTGACGCGCCCCTTGATCGAGCGTGTCGCGGCATGGCGGGAGTTGCGTTTGAGTCTCGATGTCGCCCTGGTGCCGGGGAACCACGACCGTCGGCTTGATGTTGTTGTCTCGACATGGGGACTTCGGGTACTGGGTGAGAGGTTCCGCGAAGGCCCCTTTCTGTTTGTTCACCAACCGCCCGGTCCGGAGGACGAGTACGTCTGGGCCGGGCATGTGCACCCCGCCGTCACGCTTCGGAAAGGGTGTGATTCCGTGCGGCTGCCCTGCTTCCACATCGGACCCGGCAAGGCCGTACTCCCCGCGTTCAGCCGATTCACCGCGGGAGCATCGTTCGACCGAAGTTCGGGGGATCGCATATACGCTATCGCGGAACACCAGGTGTTCGAGTTGCCATGCACGCACGGGGGTCGGACTCGGCCATGATCATCCGACGGATCCCAGAGGACTTTCGCGTAGACGAGATCATTTCCGCATCGTTCTCCGCCGGTCTCTCGCCGGCGAGGGACAAGTTTCGCGAGCACAGCGTGTGGCGAGTTGACAAGAAATCACTCACCACGCAGGAAGCCGTTGTGAGATTGGCCAAGGCGATGGGAGTACGGGCCGGTTCGGTCGCGTACGCTGGTCTGAAGGACAAGCACGCCGTGACACGGCAATGGATGACGGCGAGATTCCCTCACGGGGATGCGCCGGATCGGTTCGATCTTTCAGGGGTAAGCGCTTCGCTGGCGGGGTGGTCACCCCGCGAAGTGCGCGCGAGCGACATCGATGGAAACAGCTTTGAAATTGTCATTCGTCGGATCAACCGATCCGACGTCGGTGAACTCGAGCATCGTGCCTCCCGCTTCGAGTCGTCGCCGGGCCGCCTGGTGTTCATCAACTACTTCGGCGATCAGCGATTCGGCTCCGCACGCCACGGTCAGGGGTTCATCGCCCGCCACCTGATCCGCGCCGAGTTCGAGGAGGCGCTTCGGCTTGCCATCGCGACGCCTGCCCGTAAAGACACGGGGGCGAGACGCGTGTTCACCCGTCTCCTGGCAGGAGCGTGGGGTGACTGGGCCGGAGTGTTGCCCCGATTGCCACGTTGCCCTCAACGTGCCTGTATCGAAGCACTGGCCGCGGGCAAGGACTTCCGGAGCGCCTTTGCGTCCTTGCCGAACTTCGAGCAGCGGATCATTGTTGACGCGTATCAATCCCACCTCTGGAACCGCACCGCGGCTCTGCTTGGTACTGAGGTTTGCGAGGTCAACGGAACCAACCCGGTGCTCACAGATACATCCGGGCTTGTGTATCCGCCGGCCGCGGCCCTTTCCGGCTTGAGTTACGAACTACCTCTTTTTTCGCCAGCCACCCGCATGTGTTCGCCATGGTGTTTCGCCGCAGAGCGCGTGCTCCGCGAAGAGGGTATAAGCCTTCACGATCTTCGGATTCCTGGTCTGAGACGACCGGAGTTCGGTGAAGCCCCTCGGCCGCTGCTCGCAACAGCCGGCGAGTTCGCGTTGAATGACCCGAGCCGGGACGAACTCTCCGTCGGCGGACTGTTCAAGCGAACTGTCCGATGTGTTCTTCCACGCGGGGCGTACGCCACGGTGCTGTTCCGAGCGATCGGTCAGGATGGGGAGTAAGCGCCGGGAAAGGACTTCCTGTGGTATGGGAGATCCGTACGCGGAGCCCGTACACCTGCATAAACTCATTGTCCATGCGTTTCCGCGACCGCCCCTGGCCCGAGCAACTCAACGCGATCGACCGCGTCATGCGGAGCGTCTCGGACGTGACCGATCCCGAGGAGATGGTGAGTGTGTATTGGCGGGGTGTCAGTGACATCATGCCGGGAGACCAATACCTCGCGCTCTCGCGTCGGGGCGTGAAGCCGCCCGAGTTTCTCGTGACGCGATCGGTGCGGTTCACGGATCACCCCAATCCATGGACACAACGAGAGCGTCTGCCCCGCCTCTCGGGCGGGCTTCTCGGCGAGATCGCCTACGCCGACAAACCCGTGATCATCGAGGACTTGCCAGCCCGGCTCAAGGCCGATGATCCGGGGTACTTCTTCCTGCACGGGTACCAGGCTCTGGTCGCGTTGCCTCAATATGAATCCGGCAAGGGGATCAACATCGGTATCCGGCTCTACTTTGCTGAAGACGGCTTCGATCCATCCATGGTGCCCATGATGCACTGGCAGGCAAGCCTCTTCGGGCGTGGCACACAGAGTCTCGTGCTCCGGAATCAGTTGCAGGAGGCACTCGCAGCGCTGGACCGGGAGTTGCAAGTCGTCGGCGAGATTCAACGCTCTCTCCTCCCCGCTTCATTACCGATGATGCCCGGTTTTGAAGCCGCCGCCCACTACCAGACCAGCGCCCGCGCGGGCGGCGATTATTACGACTTCTTCCCGCTCGGGGGTAACTCGTGGGGTGTGTTCATCGCCGATGTCTCGGGTCACGGCACACCCGCGGCGGTGCTGATGGCCATCACCCACGCCATCGCGCATACCCGCCAGGGTTACCTCATGCCCCCCTCCGAGGTCATGACGCACCTCAACACACACCTTTCGCGGTCGTACACGACCGCTGGGAGTTTCGTCACGGCTTTCTACGCGGCGCTTGACGCGGATACCGGTCGACTCACGTACGCCTCCGCCGGGCACAATCCGCCCCGTCTGTGCCGGGGCGATCGGATCATCCCGCTCGATGAAACCGCGAGCATGCCTCTTGGCATTGACGGTTCGGAATCGTTCGGCGAGGCCGGGATCGCGATGGAACCGGGCGACATGCTCGTGCTCTACACCGACGGGATCACGGAGTCCATGGCCCCCCAGGACTTTGAAGGCTCACGAGAGTTGTTCGGAGAGCATCGCCTGGATGAGGTGATTCTTGCAACGCGCGAGCGCGGAGCGACACCGTGCGTAGAGGCGATCCGCGATGCTGTCGAGCGGTTCCGCGTGGCTACGCCCCCGACTGATGATCAGACTCTGATCGCGCTCAAGCGCGTCGAAAGATAAGGGCGGGGCGATTCATGAGCGGAACGGCGGGATGCACAGTGAACTCATTGCGAGAGCGGGCGATGTCGGCCCTGCCGGACGACAGGCCCGCGTTCATGGCCTCGCTCCGGGAGGCGGAGAGTCAAGCATGGTGCGCGAGCCGACTGTCGGAGCTGGCACGCGACATCGAACGCTCCGCGGAGCGAAACGCCAGACGTCCGCACGCGGTACCTCGTCTTTCGGCCAATCTCCCCGTTAATGAGCGGCGCTCGGAGATCGCGAGAGTCATCGATGAGCACCGGGTCTGTATCCTCTGCGGCGAGACCGGCAGCGGGAAAACAACCCAGCTCCCTCAAATCTGCCTCTCGCTCGGGCGGGGTCGCACCGGAATGATTGGTCACACTCAGCCGCGTCGATTGGCGGCTCGGAGCGTTGCGGCCCGGATCGCGGAAGAACTGGGAGTCATGTTGGGCGATACGGTCGGCTTCAAGATCCGCTTCGGCGACCGCACAAGCGAACGAACCCGTATCAAAGTCATGACCGACGGCATCCTCCTGGCCGAGACGCAAGGGGATCCGGATCTCTGGCGGTACGACACTCTTATCATCGACGAGGCGCACGAGCGCAGCCTCAA
>DDSA01000253.1:24389-61906 GCA_002343715.1 Phycisphaerales bacterium UBA2402
CGAGCGCAGCCTCAACATCGACTTTCTGCTCGGGTACATCCAACGTCTTCTGCCGCGCCGACCCGACCTCAAGGTCATCATCACATCGGCCACCATCGACCCCCACCGATTGAGCGAACACTTCGGCGGCCCCGCGGTCGCACCGATCATCGAGGTCTCCGGACGAACGTACCCGGTCGAAGTCCTCTACAGGCCGGTCAAGCCGGATGATGAATCAGGTGTCGATGAACAGGCCGTGGCCGATGCGGTGGAAGATGTGCTCTCGCCGCGGAATCCCACCGGGGACGTGCTGGTGTTTCTTCCCGGTGAGCGAGAGATCCGCGATTGTCTGAGGACACTCCGCGCCCGCTCCGTGCTTGATCTCGACATCCTACCGCTGTATTCACGCCTCACGAACTCGGAACAGGATCGCATCTTTCGATCTTCGGACAAACGGCGGGTTATTCTGGCTACCAACGTCGCGGAGACCTCACTGACGGTGCCCGGCATCCGTTACGTCGTGGATACGGGATTATCCCGCCAGAGCAGGTATGACCCGCGTACACGCGTTCAGCGGCTTCCCATCGCCGTCATCTCCCAGGCCAGCGCCGATCAGCGAGCGGGCCGATGCGGACGCATCGGCCCGGGCATCTGCGTCCGGCTTTACTCCCGATCACAGTACGATCAATGGCCGAAGTTCTCCCCGCCGGAGGTTCTTCGCACGAACTTGGCGAGCGTGATTCTCCAGATGAAAAGCCTCGGCCTGGGCCCGATCGAAGAGTTTCCATTTGTCGATCCGCCTTCGTCAGCGCTCATCCACGATGGCTACCAGACGCTTCACGAACTCTCGGCCATCGACGCACCCAACGCATCAGGAAATCTCACGGGGGTCGGTCTTCGACTGGCGAAACTTCCTGTGGATCCACGCATCGGGAGGATGATCCTCGCGGCTGAGGATGAAGGCTGCGTGCGTGAGGTGGTTGTGCTCGCCGCCGCGCTCTCCATCCAGGATCCGCGCGACCGCCCGATGAGTCGCCAGCGTGATGCGGACACCGCGCACCTCGTCTTTTGGAACGAGCACTCTGATTTTCTGGTGCTACTCAGCATCTGGGACCAGTACCGCGCCGCCGCCGATTCACTCGGCCACACCGCACTCCATCAGTGGTGCCGCGACCGCTTCATCAACGCCGCACGGATGCGTGAGTGGACGGAGGTGGAGCGGCAACTGAGAGGTCTGGTTCTGGATGGAGAGGATGAAGACGGAGCCGACGCCGCGGAAGAGCCGGAACACGAAGAACCGAGAACCGAACTCAAGCGACCCTTGACTGATCGGATCCACCGTGCACTGATGACCGGTCTGCTGTCGAACGTATGCTGCCGCGATGAGGGCGGGCCGTTCGAGTATCAAGGGAGTCGGGGGAATCGGGTGTCGATATTTCCAGGCTCGGTGCTCTTCAGGAAAGGCCCGAAGTGGATGATGGCCGCGGAGCTCGTCCAGACCACCAAACTCTTCGCCCGGACATGCGCGAAGGTCGATCCGGCGTGGATCGAGGAGCTGGCGTCTCACGTCATGCAGCGGATCCTCGGCGATCCACATTTCGATCGCGAGACCGGCGCGGCGATGGTCTGGGAACGGCTGACCCTCGCCGGCGCGGTAGTGGTGCCGCGTCGGAAAGTTCCATTCGCCCCGATCGATCCCGCGGCGGCGCGGGCCATCTTTGTGAGGCACGCTCTGGCATCGGACCTCTCTTCGAGCGAGGCACCCTACGCCGTCCACAATCGCGCCGTGCATGCCAAGGCCGCTGCGATCGTGTCGCGGCTGAGACGAAGGGATGTCCTCCGCGACGCCGACGACATTGCCGCATGGTTTGAAAAGCGATTGGGTCCACGGGTATGCGATCCCATCTCGCTGGAGAATTGGAGACGAGAAACGGAGAGAGACCAGCCTCGTTTTCTTTTCCTGAACTTGGAGGATGTCGTCAAACCCGAGTATGTGAATGCCGCGGAAGAAGGGATCTACCCGGGCTTCATACTTTGCGGAAACTGCATCGTGCCGTTGACCTACACGCTCTCCCCGGGCAGGGATGAAGACGGTATCACAGGCACGGTCGGGTTGCTTGATCTTGATGAGTTCGATGAGCACGCGGCGGAATGGCTGGTGCCGGGGTTTCTTCACGAAATAGTGTTGGCCTTGCTGAAGACTCTCCCACGCGCATCGCGTTCATCGCTCGAGGATTGCCGGGGGGGTTTGCCGGCACTCGCATCAGAGTGCGCCGGGGTCATGAGTTTCGGGCGAGGACGGCTCGGAGAAGCGCTTTCCGAGGCCGTCCGGGTGTTGCGTGGTCGAACAGTCCCCACCGCCGAATGGAACACCGGCGGCCTGCCGGAGTATCTGCGCATTCGCCTGATCGTGCTGGATGAGCACGGAAAGGAACTGGGTGAGGGGCGGGACATCGCGGAACTGAAAGCCCGCCTCGCGGGTCGGGTGCGTAAGGCAAAGGCGGGGATCGCCAGGACGCGGTTCGAGAAAACCGGGCTGACGACCTGGTCGTTCGGCACACTTCCGGATCAGATCGACACGGGAGATTCAAGCCCCGCATTCCCGATGCTTTTCGATGCGGGCGATTCGGTCATGCTCACCCTCTCGGCCGACCGCGTCCACGCCGAAGCCAACACCGAGCGGGGTATCCGCAGGCTCTTTGTCTTGTCGGCACGTGATGAACTGTTCCACCGTGTCGAGAGTCTGCCGGGGTGGGACGAACTCAGGCGTCAGCACAAGGCGCTGGGTTCCGATGATGAACTTCGCGATGCCCTGGCGTGTCATATCGCCGACCGGGCGTTTCTGTTCGGACAGCCCCGGATCAGATCCGCCGCCGAGTTCGAATCCCGACAGCAGGAAGCGTGGGGTCGGTTGGGTCAGGCGACCATCGAGGTCGCGACCGCGGCGGGCAAAGTTCTTGATGCACGTTTCAAGGTCGCGGCCCGTCTCGCCGGTGGCACCCCTAGACAATGGGCCGCCAGCGTGGCCGATATGCGTGAGCACGCGGCGTATCTCATGCCGCGAGGCTTCATGAAGTCCCTCCCGTGGGAACGACTGCGTGAGTATCCACGTTACGCGGAAGCGCTCCGCGCCAGGCTGCTCAAGCTTCGCGAAGACGGGCGAGACGTGGAAGGCCCATCACTGGCGATGGTGCTTCCGCAATGGAAGCGCCTGACGGCGTGGGTCGCCGCGGCGATGTCGCGCGAGCGTACCGCCGCGTTGGAAGCGGGCGACACGCCTTCCCCGGCCGCGGTGAAGTCGAAAAAACAACCTCTTCCTGGCGCGAAACGAGCCGCCCCCACTGTCAACGTCGATGCGGGTGAGTGGGCGATGCGTCCGGGCGCACTTCCAGATGCGGTCCATGCGTTCCGTTGGGCGGTGGAGGAACTTCGGGTCGGCGCCTTCGCCCCGGAACTGGGCATGGTACTTGATGCCAAGCGTCTCGATGAGCTCTGGGCGAAAGTCTGAAACGGATGGCTACGCTTCGGCACGCCACGATCCGCTATCCTGCGAACCACTCGGAGGCAACCTCATGACCGCCAGAAAACTCCTGCTCATTATCGTGTGTGGACTGATCACTTCTGCGGCGGCGTACGGGTTGAGCGTTCTTCTGTTCGGTGCCGGTTCCGGTGCGGCGGTGGGAGGCGCTGTGGGTGGCATGATCGCGGGCAGCCAGATCGCCTGGCGGAAATCGACCAAGAATCGCGCACTCGCCAGCGACGTGAGTAGAAAACAAGAGGCCGAATGAGAGAGTCCTCCGGCCAGCTGAAACAGTCCAGAGAGCTGCGGAGTGGCGCGGCACAGCGCAGCCCCGCCGCCCTGTTTCTTCGTCAGTTTCTCTCCGCCCCCGGCCAGATCGGGGCCATCGCCCCGAGCAGCATCCACCTCGCGCGGCGGATGATGGAGAACTTCGATTTTGAATCGGTCCGAGCGGTCGCGGAGTTCGGCCCGGGGGCGGGAGTGTTTACCCAGGAACTCCTTTCACGCGTCCAACCCGGAACAAAGGTCATCATCATCGAGAAGAACCCGGTCATGGCCGCCGAAGTCCGTCGCCGATTTCCTCAACTGCAAATCCATGAAACCAGCGCCGAAGATATCGCGGATGTTTGCGTCAAAGAAGGCCTGCCGGCGCAAGGAGGGCTGGACGCGATCATCAGCGGGTTGCCCTTCGCCGCGTTCCCGGATTCGTTGCAGGATGCGATCCTTGGTGCAGCCGTGAGCGCCCTGCGCCCCGGCGGATGGTTCGTGACCTTCGCGTACTACCAGGGCCTTGCCCTCCCCGCGGGAAGACGATTCGCCGCGAAACTCCCGAGGTATTTCAGGACCGTCGAACGAAGCCGCGGAGTTCTCAGGAATCTTCCCCCCGCGTTCGTGTATCGATGTTCGACCTGAAAGGCATATCCTCTCCAGATGGTGAAGGCACCCCGCTCGGGAATCTTTCACCACACCTCGGACGGTTTGGTCATCACGGTGGGAGCATTGTCATGCGTCGAGGATTCACACTCATCGAGCTGCTGGTCGTGATTGCGGTCATCGCGCTCCTCATCGGTCTGTTGTTGCCGGCCCTGGGCAAGGCACGCGAAGCCGGGCGCACCGTCGTATGCATGTCGAACCAGAAGCAGTGCGGCCTGGCACTCTTCACCTACGCCGCCGACCACCGCGTCATACCCGGAGCGTACTGGCAGGGACCGCAGAACCTCGACTGGTGCGGGAAGAACAACGCCCGATACACAGCGGCACCGCAGAACTACCGCCATCCGCTCGAGGCCTCCGTCTTGTACGAGTACCTGCTCGCCGTGGACAAGATCATGGAGTGCCCCTCCGGCAAGCGGGGCGCGAACGGGCTGTTCGACTACACCATGCTGATCCGCATGGCCGGGGCCAAGACGGACCTTCAATGGAAGACAACCTACCAGACCCGCCCTCAACTCGGCCCTTCCTCACCCCGTGAGTATTTTCTTGCCATGCCGCTGCTCCTCGAGGAAGATGAAACTTTCTACAACCGTTCGTTCGATGACGGCAGTTTCGCCTGGAATGATCAGTTGTCGGCACGACATAATCGCGGCTCTCACATCGCCTTCCTCGACGGATCGGTCGGTCGCTTCGTCGCGCCCGCGGGCAGTTCGGCCCGCCTCGAAGAGCCGCAGGACCTGACCGCGTTGGGGATCAAAGTTGAGGCCAAAGGGCGGCTCTACGACCTGCACGCCAGCAACGCCCGCGAGTGGGGCTGGGTAAACGCTCCATGGGAAGTCCGCTAAGCCCCGGGCTATTTCTTCGCCGAGGCGAGACAATCCTTGACCACCGACCGGATTTCGCGGTTCAGGGCGTGGTCCGGCACGATCAAGGCCCGGCAGGAGGACAGCAAAGCGTACAGATCCTCAAGCGGCCCGTCAAAGACCCGATGAATCGCGCCTGCCGGCGCATCTCCGAAATCCCTGCACCGGCTGTCGGGCGAGACGCCCGTAAGGCAACGGATCGTGAAGGCGAGCACCCCGAACCACAACCGCGGCGGAACGGCATCAAACGCGTTCGTAGCGTCCGGACAATCAACCAGCAAGGACTGTGGCCCTAATGACTCTGTAAATCGTTTGTCGCTCTCGAAGGCAAGCCCGATCCGCGTGGCCAGGTCACGCCCCGAGTCCGCATCCCTGCCCGTGTGCAACGCCAGGCTCAAGACATCGTCGAGCGCCACGGGCAACGACCTCTTACCGCCCGCCAGCAATGTTCGGACAGCCAGCACTCCGAAGGAGTAGAGATCGCAGGGTGTCGAGAGGAGCGGCACGAGTTCGAAGGCCACATCCGGTATCGGCACGCCCAAGGCCGACCGCAGGTGCGAGACCGCCCCTTCGGTCAGGCGCGTCGGCACTGTGCGCAGCCGCAGTTCACCTGTTGCCATGGCGCTGCCCGCGTCTACCGTCGCGTGCAGGTCAATGCGAGTTGGGCCGGCAGACAACCGAAGCCACAACAGATCATTCGTTCCCGCGGCAAGTCGTTCCTGCGTCGAGAGCGTGCCCTCGAGAATCGTGCCATCGCCTTCCGATGAGACATTGCGCAGCCGCAGCCAGCCCTTCCCACCGGCGATCTGCCCGATCGAGGCCGGCGCGTAGATCGACATCCCGCCGCTCGAAGGAGCAACAAAGTACTTCGTTGACGTGTTCGGGATCGGCAGTTCAAGGGCCTCGCCGGGAACCACAAGGACTGTCTGTGCCGCCCACCAGAGTGGAAGTGTAGAGAGCCCCGGCGTGAGCCGGACTCTCAGCGAGTCCGCCGTGATATTCAGCAGCGGGGCCTGCGACCGCCGTGCCGCGGCATGGAGGTGCGACGCAGCCCCCGCCAGGAGCATCAGTTTCACATGAAGGGCTTCGATCATCCGGCCTGTTTGTCCAACACCAGAAAGCCCGAGCCAGCCGCCCTGCTTCACAGGCTTGCCGTTCGTTGCACCCAGAGCGGAGGCCGAAATAACACGCAGAAAACTATCGGCATCGCCCGCTTCACCCGAGTGACCCGAGAGCGCATCACAGAAATGCTCAAACGAACACTCCGCCAGCGGCGTCACGAGCATCAACCCACCACCCGGGTTGACCGAGATCGGGGTCCCTGCAAGACCCAGGGCGGACTTGATGGCCGACGGTTCACCGCCGATGAGATCCACCGGCAACACCTCGCTCGTATCGGCCAGGTCGGGCTGGTACAGGTGCCGCGAGAGTGTCGTGCCGTAGGCCGGGAGGCCTTTGCGTTCTAAGAGCGATTCGTCCGTGCAGAGATTCCACGATGCTCCAGTTCGTTCATCCCGCGGCGGGATGATCTTCTGAGTCTTTGCATCCAGAAACAGCGGGGCGGGGTGGGTCGACTCCCACCCGCAGGTGATGATGGGGCTATCCGAAGACGCGAGGTCGTTCGCCATTCTCACCCAGCGCTCATCGAGCGTGTGGTTTGTCAGGGCGTTGCGGTACGCCGCGGGGGCGCGGCCCAGGCCGGTTGGATCCTGTACCCAGAGTTCGACATAACGGATCACAGCACCCGCAGCGTCTGTGATACAACCGAGGTACACCCTCGCATCGAGCGTCTCGCGAATTGGTACGAGCGGGGAAACACCGGGCTTCGCGTCTGTCCTGATGATGATGCAGATTCGCAGCGGTGCGTTGTCGGGCGTGATCGCCCCCGCGGCGAAGTTGGCGGGGAGGCGAGCGGGCACGGATGCAAAGACAAAGGGAGGCGTGGCGACGGGCACGGAGCGGGACCCTCGTGGTGGTTGGGCTGAAGAGTGACGGAGTCTATGGCGTCTTCCGCCTCCCGGAAAGTCCGATCGAACAATCCGCGAGAATCACTCCACCGTCACGCTTTTGGCGAGGTTCCGAGGCTTGTCCACGTCATGCCCGCGCAGCACGGCGGCGTGGTACGCCATCAACTGGAGCGGGACGACCGTAAGCATCGGGCTGAGCGGCTCGGGGATGTCGGGAACGTAGAGTACATCGTGCGCGTAGCGTTTGATCTCCTCATCGCCCTCGGTGGCCACGGCGATGACGTGCCCGCCACGAGCACGGACCTCCTGGATATTGCTCATGACCTTGTCGTACTGGCGGCCCCTGTTGGCGAGGAAGACGGCGGGCATCCCCTCGCTGATGAGGGCGATCGGCCCGTGCTTCATTTCCGCAGCGGGCATCCCCTCGGCATGTATGTAACTGATCTCCTTGAGTTTCAAGGCACCCTCGAGCGCTGTTGGATAGTTGTAGCCACGCCCAAGGAAGAGCCAGTTCTCCCGGTCCACGTACTTTTCTGTGACGCGGCGGATCCGGTCGCTGTCGGCGAGAGAGGCCTCGATCTTATCGGGGATGGTCTCCAGGGCGCGGAGGTACTCGGCACAGGTATCCGCGGACATATACCGCCGCCGCGCCAGAAACAGTGTGACCAGCGTGAGCACGGCGACCTGCCCCGTGAAGGCCTTGGTGCTCGCGACGCCGATCTCCGGCCCGACGCGCAGATACACCCCGGCATCAGTCTCCCGGGAGATCGATGAGCCAACGACGTTGATGACGCCCAGCGAGAGGGCCCCGCGCATCTTCGCTTCGTGAAGGGCGGCCAGCGTGTCGGCGGTCTCGCCGCTCTGAGAGACGGCCACCACCACAGTCCCATCCTCGATGATCGGGTTTCGGTATCGGAACTCGCTGGCATACTCGGCGACCGCTGGAACTTTCGCGAGGTCCTCGATCAGATACTCTCCGATCATCGCGGCGTGCAGGGCCGTGCCCTGGGCCGTCAGGATCACGCGGCGCATCTTGGTCAGTTCCTTCGCATGGTCGGCCAGGCCGCCGAGAATGACCCGGCCGTCGCGTGTGTCGCACCGGCCGCGGAAGCAGTTGCGCAGCGCCTTGGGTTGCTCGTGGATCTCCTTCTGCATGAAGTGACTGAAACCGCCGAGTTCAATCTCCTGCAGTTCCAGTTCCAACTGCTCGATGCGGGGGGTCACGGGCACATCGTGGATCGTGCTCGTGCGGAATCCCGCGGTGGTGATCTTCACCACGTTGTAATCATCGAGAGTAACGGCCCGCGTCGTGTGCGCCACAATCGCAGAGGCGTCGCTGGCAACGACGTACTCGTCCGCGCCGATCCCGACGATCAGCGGGCTGCCCTTGCGGGCCACCACGAGCGTGCCCGGTTCCTTCTCGCAGATCACGGCGATGGCGTAGGCACCCGTCACCTCGCGCAGGGCGGCCTGTACCGCCTTCTCCAAATCGATCCCGTCGGCGGGCGAGTACAACTCGCTGATGAGCATCGCCAGAACTTCGGTATCCGTCTGGCTGCGAAAAGAATGTCCCTTTTCCTCAAGATACGTCTTGAGCGCAGCGTAGTTCTCGATGATGCCGTTGTGGATGATGGCGATGCCGTTGCGGTCGTCGGTGTGCGGGTGTGCGTTGAGATCCGTGACACCGCCGTGCGTGGCCCACCGCGTGTGGCACAGGCCGATCGTCCCCGAGAAGTTCCCGATGGTCTCGAGTTTATCTTCGAGATTCGCCACCCGCCCGACGGACTTGCAGATGTTCAACTTACCGTCCTGGATGACGGCGATGCCCGCCGAGTCGTACCCACGATACTCGAGGCGCTTCAGGCCCTCGAGCAGGAGTGACTGGCATGGCTTTTTACCCACGTAGGCGACGATTCCGCACATATTGGTGTTTCCAAGAGAGGCAGTTCGACTTGATCAACCAAGCGTAGGAGGAGGTCCGTTAACCACGGGACAGGTGGCCGCGCCGGCGAACACCGTTGCGGCACCTCTGTAACGTACGGATCGGCACGGCGGGTGGTTCGGATGAGCCAAACTCCTCCCCGGATTGGGGTCGCGTTCTGAGTCGAACGAACGTCCCCTGCACACCTTGTTGACTCTACAGTTGCACGGGAGGGACCGGATGTTACTCCAATGACGTGTTTCTTGGAAGGCATAATCCTCGTTGCCTGTTCTCTGTGTGCTGTACCTTCTGCAGAGCCTGACGTCGCCGTTCATGTACGGCGTGATGGACGGTACGACCCGCCGATCGTGGTGGGCGCCGGTCAAGCGATTCGGCTGGAGAACATCGACGATCGCGTAGAGTTCATAAGAGTATTCTCGACCTCTGTATCGACGGACATCGGTGAGATTTACTTGTCCGGGTCTCGAACAACGGCCTCGACCCTCCAAGTACTGATAGGCGCATACGACTCGTTGCCCGGATCCGATCAGGTGCTCATTCCCGCGGGTCGGAGTTGGGCGGGTTTGTCAAGCACCGAAGCGATCAGACACTCGGTTCACCTCTCCGGGGCCATAGCCGGCAACCTGACTGGACTGATCGAAGCCGGTTCGATCGGACGTCTTCAGTTGCCGACTCACGGCGAGTTCGGTCGGATCCTCGCTCCGATCACGGTGATGGGCGCGTTCGACGAGGTTCGACCTTCGATTGAGTTCCTGGTGTGCCGCGAACTCGCAGTGGGCACCCGCATCGAGTCAATGCACGGAGGGTTGGGCACGCTTGTTTTCGGAGGCGATGATCCGGGGAGCGTGCTGGGCTCACTTCTGGCCGTGAACGGTTCCATCAAGCAACTCCGTGTGACGGGGCCGATTTCGATCCCGCCTGCCGGGCTGATCTACGCGGGATCAGGTATTGAACTCATCTCCGCCCACAGCATCGATGCCCAGATCCGAACAGTCGATGAAGACTCACAGGGCGGCCCGCTCCATGCGCTACACGTCCATCCTGGTCCGATCGACGGATCCCTCCGGACGGATTCCGTCGGCATTGAGTCGGATCCTTTCACCGGTATCGTCTGCGGCGGAGAGATCCGTGGGCTGATCCAAATAGCCCGCAACCTGAACGCATCAATTCACGCCGGCGCATTCGGCCCGGATTCTCATATCCTGATCGGGGGCGACATGCTCGCCCCCATCTCCTCACGCGGCCGTCTCGCGAGGCTCACTGTCGGTGGAAATGTCGGCCCCGCCGGGTTTCCCGCTCCCGGGTCCGAGTTCGGGATTTCCATCACCGCGCCCGGAGGAATCGGACATCTGCACGTGGCCGGTTCGATGATCGAAGGGCCGGATCAGGTGATACCACTTGTTTATGCCCCGCGAATCGACGAGTTCTTCATCTCCGGAGACTGCATCTCCGCGCTTCAAGGTATTCCGCCGATCACGGACTGCGAACTCGTCAACGCTCGTATCGGCGGCGACCTCGTGCCCCGGGGATGGTGGATCAGCCGTTTCATGACTTTGGAGGTGGGCGGATCCGTGTGGATCGATGTCCCCCGAGTCGGACTGGTCTTCGACACGGTACCGAAAGGTTCACTCTTTCGTGTGGGGCGAAGTCTGGTCGGCGATGGACATGTGCGGCGTGAGATGGGATTGTCCGGTCAGATTATCGCCAACGCGAGGAACACCGAAGGCGTGTGGACCGGTCACTGGTCGATCGGGACATCACCGCGTGAAGTCACGCTTACGCCTGTGCCGCACTACGGCGCGCACGCCGATTCCTTTGGTGGGGGTGCCGTCGGAGAGGTTCCATATCTCCTTCACAGTGAAGAGACCTCGAACTCGAATGTGTGTGCCCGGGGCTTCATCGACGGGTGGACCGAGGTGCGGCTCTCATTCCGAGGTCCGATCGGGATCGGTTCCGGGTCCCCGATCATGTTGTTCCGACTCGCCGCCAGCGGCCGGGCCGAGCTTGTGCAGGAGGGCAGTTATTCCGCAAACATCTCTCCGTCCAACCCTCGTCACCTGCTCATCCGGGCTGTGCCGGGCAATGAGTTCGTTTCCGGAGGGCACTATCGCATTCAACCGATCGTGCACGGACCTGATCGGATTCGGAGTGAAGGCACGATGCTTGCCGAACCACCGTCTGTTGACGGATTCGTCTATCAGTTCCGATTGGTGGGCGACTGCGGAAGTGCGGAATGTGGCACACCTTCCTCATGCGAGTGTTCCGGACATTGTGCGAGTGCCGACTTCAACGCCGATGGCGGCATCGACGGAGCGGATGTCGAGGCGTTCTTTCTTGCTTGGGAGTTCGGCGATGCCGACGTGAATCTCGACGGCGGAACCGACGGGGCCGATGTTGAGATGTTCTTCTGCTGGTGGCAATCCGGTGGATGCTGATCATCCCTGCTTGGATGAACCAACGGAGGCAGAAGTTACATCACAGGGACGCAGCAGCACGCCCGGCCGGGCTGGCACTGCGAAGGCGAAACAGGTTGCTCATCCGGCCCCAGTTGCTCCTGTGTCTTGGTGCAGAAATAGACGCGGGACGATGAATCATCATCCACCATTCCCGGCTGGTTCTGGCGGCTGTCCACGTACATCAGTTTGTGCCGCAGGTGGAGGCACGTGATTTTGAGAGACACCGGTCGAAAGTCGTCCCCGGCATGATCGTTGATCGCATTCTGACTCATGACAATCCCTCCGCTTCTCGCCCGAGCGCCTTGAGAGCCGCCCGATGGACCGCCACGCCGAGCAGACGCACCTTATACCCATTGTCGCGCATCGGCCGTGCGTCTTGGCCCGACAACACCGCGGCCGCTCGGATCGCAGCATCGTCCCCGACTTTCACGCCGGCAAGAGCCTCGGCCACCCGCGGCAGCGACCACGGCACCGGCGCCACCGCCCCGGCGCACACGCCGGCGGATTGGATCGTGCCGTCGGTCACACGGAGCCCAACACATGCAAAGGCCAGCGGCCAATCGAAACTCTGTTTCTCCTTGATCCCGCAGAAACCGCTGGCGGGGGCCGCGTCACAGGTCAAGTGAGTGAGAACTTCACCCGGTTCAAGGACGTGTTCGGTTCGCACTCCCTTGTCGGGCGTATGGAAGAGATCCGCGATCGGGATGCTCGTGCGCTTGCCGCCCACGAGATGCGCCACGCCCCCGGCCACAACCAGCGCCGGCGCGAGGTTGGATGGATGCACGATGTGGCAGGGTCCTCCTCCAAAAATAGCGTGGTACTTGTTTTCTCCTTCCACCGCGTAGCACGTTCCCCCGCCCTTCTTGAGGCAATCGAACTGGTGCTGACGAAAGTACCAGCATCGGGGACGTTGGAGCAGATTTCCAGCGATGGTCGCCATGTTCCGCACAGCCGGGGTCGCCGCCGACGCCGCGGTCTGGGCCAACACCGGACAATGCTCGATCACGATCGGCGAAGAGGCGATCTGCGCCAACGTCACCCCGGCACCGATCCGCAGCCGCCCACCCTCCATCGAGATCGTCGCGGCCCCCTCGCCGATTGACCCCAGGTGTACCAGCAGGTCTGGTTCCAGCAGACCCTCTTTCATCTGATCGATGATGTCAATGCCCCCGGACTTGATCACCGGAAGGGTGTAGGTCTTGTCGGCGGCGAGTTTGGCCGCCGCCGCGTGCGAGCCGGGGCGGGCGATGGCGAACGATTTCATGCACGCTCTCCTGATCCGAGCGCCGTCAGCACCTTGTCGGGCGTGAGCGGCAGACTACGCACCGGGGTGCCCAGCGCGTTGAAGAGGGCGCACGCGATGGCGCCCGATGTGGGGATCGTGGGCGGTTCACCTAATGGCCGTGCCCCTGTGCCATCCTTGGTCCATAGGATCGGCTCGATGCGGGGCATGTCGCACGGGCCGGCGATCTTGTACCACTCCAGGTTCGGGTTCACCATCGCTCCCGTCACGCGGTCGAGCAGTCGGTCCTCGAACAGGGCGTAACTCAGGCCCTGGATCACGCCGCCGATGATCTGGCTCTCGGCCAGTTTCCGGGAGACAACCCGCCCGCAGGCCTGCACCGCGACGATCCTCCGCACGGCGATCACGCCGGTCTCGGTATCGACTTCCAGATCCACGAACTGAGCGCCGCCGCTGTTGCCTGTAGTCTTGTCCGCATCGACAGTGGCACGGTTGTTCACCCCCTTGCCCGTGATGGCGTTGCCCAGCATGGCGCACGCGTCTTTCCACTGCACCGCGTTGCGTTCCCCCCTGCGGATCACGCCATCGGCGATATCGAGTTCACCGGGTTCCGCGTTCATCCGCTGGGTCAGAGCCTCCAACATCTTCCGCTTGGCGTCCTCCGCCGCGGCGATGAAGGCAGGAGCGCTGTTGACCGCCGTGACACTCCCGCCGCTGCCGGGGCCTTCCGGCAAGGTTGACCGGCCGATCCGCACGGTCACGGCATCGAGCGACACACCGAGCGTGCTGCTCGTCACAATGCCGACCATCGTTCGCTGGCCGGTGCCGATGTCCTGCGTGCCCGTGCGTGCCTCGATGCTGCCGTCCTGGTTGATCACGACCTCGGCCTCGACCGCGGCAGGAAAACGGCCCCAACTGGTGATACCCATCCCCATGCCGCGTCTCACCACGCCCTTCTGGCTGCCCGTGGGCCGGCGATTATCCCACCCGATCTGCCTCGCGCCCAGACTCGCCATCTCCTTGATGGCATCGGATCGGATGAGTTTCAGTCGCAGGGCGAGGGGGTCTAGCCCGCACGCGAACGCCACCTCATCGAGCATCATCTCCTCGGCGAACGATCCCTGCGGGTGTCCCGGCGCGCGGAAGGCGCGGGGCATGCCGGCGTTGAGAGCCACATCCTCGTGGGCTTTCTTTGTATCGCCGAGGTTGTAGCGGCCGCTGGGCACGTTGCACCCTCCGCCGCTTTTATTGGGCCCGACGCTGCCCCAAGTCCGTATCTCACCACCCACGATCGTTCCGTCGTCATTGAACCCGATTCTGACCCGGGTGCGACTCCCCGGACGGTTGCCCGTGTCGAGGTGCTCCTCCGCGCGGTTGCAGAAGAGATAGACCGGTCGGTTGTACTTCGCCGCGATCATCGCGGCGGTGATGCCTTCCTTTCCGGCCCCGCCGAGTTTACTGCCGAACCCGCCGCCTACGTACTCACAGACGACCTCATACTGGCTTCGTTTCAGTTTCAAACGCTCATCCAGACCATCGCGAACCGAAAACGTGCCCTGGGTGCTGGCGTAGACCACCGCGGAATCGGACTTGAAATCGATGCTGACTCCGTGTGTTTCGAGCGAACTATGAGTCTGCACTTCTGTCGAGTAGTCCGCCTCGAGCCTCTTCGACCCCTTCGCCAGCGCCGCGGCGGCGGCCTCCCCGATAGGCGGCTCTTCGCCGATCTCTTCAGCGAGCCGTGTCTTGGCTTCACGTCTCTTCCAACGACAGGCCAGTTCACTCATGCCGCGACTGAGCGCCGCTGGACTCTCCGCGATCATGTGCCCCACTGTGGCGCCGTGGTACTGCCCCTCCTTCTTGGTCAGTTCCACATCGAGCACCCCGGGCACTTTCATCGCCGCATCGCGGTTGCTCGACACCAGTTCGCCCACGCCCCACGGGCATCGGACAAACGCGACAAAGAGCGAGTTGGGGACATAGACATCTCGGCCGTACTTGGCAGCGCCGGTCACCTTGGCAATCCCATCGAGGCGCGAAGCATCATCGTTCATCGAACTGCCCGTGTTCGCGGGACGGTTGTTCGTCGGCAGCAGTACTGTGGAATCGGGCATGGGGAGATCCTGAAACGCGGTAAAGACTTCTCGAACGTTGATACCGAGAGTTGAAGAGAACTGCCAAAGCCTCCGACGATTGCCTCGACTAGGACAAGATCGGATCGATCAGCACGGGTTGCCCGCTGGCTTCGAGCACGGCGTTGAACACATTGGTGTAGGTGCCGCAGCGGCAAATGTTGCCGGACAGGGCTTTCTTGATCTGATCCAGACTGGGCTTGGGTGTTTCCTTGAGAAGCCAAGCACTGGCCACAAGGAACCCCGGGGTGCAGTAGCCGCACTGCAGCGCATCGTGCCTGATGAAGGCTTCCTGGACCGGTTGAAGCGCCCCGCCGCTCGCGAGGCCCTCGACGGTAGTCAGTTTAGCCCCGGCCGCATCCGCCGCGAACATCATGCAGGCGTTGACCAGTTTGCCATCGAGGATCACGCAGCAACCGCCGCACGAGCCCCGATCGCAGATCTCCTTCGTGCCCGTCAAGCCGATCTGAAGACGAAGTGCCTCCAGCAATGTCGTCGACGGCTCGACCCGAAGCCGTCGGGGTTGACCGTTGACATCCAGCACGATGTCGATGGGGCCGGGGCCTTCGACACCCGGCTCGCGTTTCAACGAAGGGCGTTGTTCCAGCGCTTGTGCGCTGCTCGTGATGGACGCCGCGGCGGCTGAGGCCCCCAGCGTCTGCATGAAACTGCGGCGTGATACGCCGTTCGCGGGATCGATCGAATCAGAAGGACTCGGCACGGCAACCTCCTGTGTGAGGGTTCATGGTACCCGTCCCGATCAGCGAGCGACCGACGCTCCGTTGCGGTTCTTGGAGCGGCCCGATACCCGTTGAAGCCAAGTCAGAACCCTTCCGAGGCTCCACCCGCAGCGGCAACCTCGTGTACGCTTCGTGAGATCATGGATCACGATGAGGAAACGGGCTTTTCCGACCCTGCACCGAATCCGGCTCGTGCATCGAGTCCGGTACGCCTCCCTTTGGCGGTGAGGACCAACAGTTCTGCACGGACTATTTTTTCTCAGTCCGCGAAACCACACAGCCCGGCGGGTTCGCTCTACATTCATGTGCCATTCTGCTTCCATAAATGCCATTACTGCGACTTTTACAGCATCGTGGACACTCGGGACAGGCAAGAAGCTTTTACTCGCCGACTTCTCCGCGAACTCGAAGCCTTGGCTCCCTTCATGGAGCCGAACATCGGCACCATCTTTGTCGGAGGAGGCACCCCCAGCCTCCTTCGGCCGGAGTTGTGGGCCTTGTTGCTCGAAGGACTCGACCGTGCAGCCGGGGCATCGAGCATCGAATCCCGCGGCGGCGAGTTCACGGTCGAGTGCAACCCGGAGACAGTCACTCCAGAACTGATGCACACCCTGCGCACAGGGGGAGTCAGCCGGGTCAGCATCGGGGCACAATCGTTCAATCGCGTGCACCTCAAAACCCTTGAGCGCTGGCACGACCCCGACAATGTCTTTCGAGCGGTCGAACTGGCTCGTCGAGCGGGGATCGAAAGGCAGTCCCTGGATCTCATCTTTGGCATCCCCGGACAGACGATCGACGAGTGGCGAAGCGATCTTCGACTCGCACTCTCCGCCGGAACAGAGCACCTCTCGTGCTACGGCCTGACGTACGAGCAGGGGACGGCGATGACCGCCCGCCACCAGCGGGGCGAGTTTTCCCGCATCGATGAAGACCTCGAAGCGGATATGTTCATCGATACCGTGTCGGACCTTGCCGCGGCGGGAATGCGCAGGTACGAAGTGAGCAACTTCGCCCGTCCCGGCGCGGAATGCCGGCACAACCTCGCGTATTGGCGGCAGAAAGACTGGCTCGCCGCGGGGCCGGCGGCGAGCGGCCATTTCGCCGGATGGTGTTGGAAAAACACTCCACGGCTGGACGACTACCTCTCGCTCGACGATGACGGTTTCGCACCGATCATCGATGCCGAACCCCCCGATCCGCGGCGAGCGCTGATCGAGTTCATTCTCACAGGACTCCGTCTCGCCGAAGGGATCGACGAAAACCAGTTTCTGGAACGTGCCGATTCAGTTGATCCCGCGATTCGCCGGCGGTGGAACCGCGCGGCGGACGCACTTCGTGGACGCGGCCTGCTGATACACACACCCTTCTGCCTGAGCGAGACCGGTTATCTTCTCGCCAATCAGGTCATCAGCACCCTCTCCCTGGCGATAGACCCTTCATAATCCCGAAGGTTTGGATTCAAGCCCCGGCCTAACAATCCGCCTGACCGATGTCGTAAGCTTCCGGTTTCGCTGCTACGGTCGTACCATGAAATTCTTCATAGGTTTCAGTCTGTTGGCCGCGCTGGCGACAGGATGCTCCACAATGAAAGACGATCAGAGTCAATCCGGACCCGCCCCCAGCCCTGCGCTGGGGCACTTCTCCATCAGCCTCTCAGTCAAGGATCTCTCCGCCTCGAGAGAGTTTTATGAGAAACTCGGGTTCCGCGTCTTCGGCGGCAACGCGGCACAAGGCTGGCTCATCATGCAGAGCGGGTCAACCACCATCGGCCTGTTCCAAGGCATGTTCCCGAAGAACACGCTTACCTTCAACCCGGGCTGGGATGCTTCTGCGAAGACCCTCCCGGCGTTCGATGATGTGCGTGAGATACAGACTGTCCTGATGTCCCGCGGGCTGACGCTCGACTTGCGCGCCGATCCCGACTCCGCCGGCCCGGCACACATCACGCTGACCGATCCCGATGGCAACCCGATCCTGATCGATCAGCACGTGCCCCGGCCCGTCAGGTAGCAAGTTCCTCACATACTCATGCCCACCACCGTCGTGCAAGCCGATCCGCCATCAGGACTTTTGCGACCGGTGTGCCCCGCCGATGTCGATGTGTTGTACGCCATGCAGTGCGACCCCGAGGCCAATCGAATGGCCGGCACCAAGCCGCGGAGCGAGTCCGCGTTCCGCGACCTCTGGAGCAAGTCGCTCGCCGACCCTGACGGGCTTCACCGCATCATCATGCACGACGGCGAGGTTGTCGGCGGGATTTCCTGTTTCGAGATGGACTCCCGCGTCATGGTGGGGTACTGGATCGCACGCTCGCACTGGGGCAGAGGTTTGGCGACCCGGGCGCTGGCAGCTTTTCTGGAGTTGACGCGCAGGCGTCCGCTTCATGCGTACGCCGCCGTAACGAATGTCGCCTCGATCCGAGTGCTGGAGCGGTGCGGGTTCAGGCGTAACGGAACGTTCATGGGGCATGAAACGGACCGCTACACAGCGGGTGAAGTCGTGATGCTCGTGCTGGACGAAGCCCCGATCAGCCCCTGATCGACGCCATGTCGATGACAAAGCGGTACTTGACATCGCTGCGCAGCATCCGCTCGTACGCCTCGTTGATCTGCTGCATGCGGATCAGTTCGATATCGCACACGACGTTGTGCTTCCCGCAGAAGTCAAGCATCTCCTGCGTCTCGGCGATGCCGCCGATCAACGATCCCGAGACATGACGCCGCGGCATCAGCAGGCCGAACACGGCGAGCGGCAACGGGTTCGGCGGTGCGCCCACGATGACGAGCGAACCATCGAGTTTCAGGAGTCCGATGAGGGCATTCAGATCGTGATCGGCGGAAACGGTATCGAGAATCATGTCGAAACTGCCGGCGTGCTTCGCCATCGCGTCAGCGTTCTTCGAGATCACCACCTCGTCCGCACCAAGACGCTTGCCGTCGGCGATCTTGCTCTCCGACGTGGTCAAAAGGACCGTGTGCGCCCCGAAGGCGTGGGCGAACTTCACACCCATGTGCCCCAGGCCGCCGAGGCCGACAATGCCGACTTTCTTTCCCTTTGCAGCGCCCCACTTGCGCAGAGGTGAATACGTGGTGATCCCCGCGCACAGGAGCGGCGCGGCCCGTGCCGGATCGAGGCCGGAGGGCACCTTCAGTGTGTATGCCTCATCGCACACGATGCGTTCCGAGTACCCGCCGAACGTCATCCCGCCCGAATGCTTGTCCGGCCCGTTATAAGAAAACACGGGGCCTCCCAGACAGAACTGCTCGCTGCCCGCGCGGCAACTGGCGCAGGTGCGGCAGGAATCGACCAGACACCCCACCGCCGCGAGATCACCAACTTTGAACTTCGTCACCTTCTCGCCGATGCGCGTGACCCGCCCCAGAATCTCGTGACCAGGAACAACCGGATAGGCCGTGAAACCCCACTCATTGCGTGCAAAGTGAAGATCCGAATGACAGACCCCACAGTACAGAATATCGATCTCAACATCCGAAGGAAGCGGATCACGCCGAACAATCGAGAATGGAGCGATCGGTGATGTGGGGGACTGGGCGGCGTAGGCGAGTGTGGGCATGGAATCAATGGTTCTCAAGAGTCGTGCACGAATATCGAGCGTTGCGCAACGCGGATCGCGATATTGACCGGCTGAGGATAGCATGTTCAAGGCCCGGCACCGTGGCGTCCGACTCGTTATGAATCGGTGCGCCGGGAGCATGACTCCGATACGGGCTTGAGTTTTCGTCACGAGGTGCCGGCTTTCTTGAAGGGACTCGTGCCGATCCTGAGACGAGCGGCTCCTCTGACACCGTTCAGAGTCGTTTCTTCTCGGTATCGGCTATCGCCCTCAGGATCGGCCCGGAACTCCTTCGATCGTGCCATGCCCGGCGCATTCTGGACAGCCCGTCAGGTCCGAAAGAGAACTGATTGTTCACAACAGGTTCAGAGTGCGTAAGCAAAGCGCCAGACTTCGCAAACGGCTCTGAAGAAGATAACTGAATCCCGCGACTTTAGCCGATTCGCAGCGCAATGTTCTGGTCTGCGAATCTTGGTTCTCTCGGGGGAACTGCATGGAACTGAACTACCGATCGATCTTCATTAGCGACACCCATCTTGGCATGAACGGCGTGCTGGCCGAGCAGTTGGCCGCATTCCTGAAGCATGTGCGCTGCGAGCGGCTCTACCTCGTCGGCGACATCATCGACCTCTGGTCGCTCAAGGCCCGCTGGAGGTGGCCGGCGTCCCACAACCAGGTCATCCGCCGCATCCTGAAGATGGCCCGCAAGGGGGTGGCGGTGATGTACATCCCCGGCAACCACGACGACGCCCTGCGGCAGTACGTTGGCCTGGATTTCGGTGGCGTCAGGCTGGCCATGAGAGCGATCCATCGCACGGCCGATGGCCGCAGCCTGCTCGTCACCCACGGCGATGAGTTCGACCTGGTGGTCCAGAACTCGCGCTTGTTGTCCATGGTCGGAGGCTGGGCGTACGACCACCTCGTGACGATCAACCGTGCGGTCAACGCTTGCCGAGCCGCCTTCGGTCTGCGGCGATGGAGTTTCGCCGCGGCCATCAAGTCGAGGGTGAAGTCCGCGTGCACGTTCGTTTCGAACTACGAGGCAGCGCTCCTGGGCGAGGCCTCCCGCCGGAACCTGCACGGGGTCGTGTGCGGGCATGTCCACAAGGCGGCCCTTGTTGACCGCGAGGGCGGAATGATCTACGCCAACTGCGGCGATTGGATTGAGCGGGCGACGGCGTTGGTCGAGCATCATGACGGCAGACTCGAACTGCTCTGTGTGGAGAGCCTGCTGGCGGGGGCTGGGATCGAGGTCAAACGTGAACTGTCCGAGCCGATCGAACTCGGTACCGGGGAGGATGCCGAGGTCGTGACATGAATCACCAGTCCGGGGTGGTGCTCTGCACCGCCGAAATCGGTTCCGGCCACACCCGTGCGGCCCACGCCCTGAGCGCGGCGTTCTCGGAGTTGGCGCGGTACGGCGCGGTTGAAACGATCGAGGCGCTGGAGCACGCTCCCGCCTGGTTTGTCCACGGCTATCGGGACGGTTATCTCGCGACCATGAGCCGTCTGCCACGCGTGGCGGGCTGGTTGTACGATCGAATGGACAACGCCCCGCAGGGTCGTGCGGGCGGTTGGATGGCCGCGATGATCGAGCAGCACGCGTTGACCCCGTTCACCCGGTTGAAAACGGTGCGTGAAGCGGGCACTCTCGTCTGCACCCATTTCGCGTGTGCTCGCGTGTTGAGCGCCGCTCGATTGAAAGGAGTTCTCTCGGCACGACTGTGCGTGGTCGTGACCGATCAGCACCCGCACGCGATCTGGCAGGTAGAGGGTGTTGACATGTATCTGGTAGGAACGCGGACCGCAGCGGCCACGCTCCAACAAAGGGGCGTGGACACGCACCGCATCGCCGTGACCGGCATCCCGATCGATCCGGTCTTTTCTCGTCCAATCGCCAAACTCATGGCACGAGAACGCCACCGTCTCCCCAGACATGGTCCGGTGTTGCTGCTGAGCGGAGGCGGTCTTGGTCTGGGGGGGCTTGACCGGGTTGTCGAGGGTCTGATCGATGCACAGAGCCGGGCCACGGCGATCGTTGTCTGCGGCCGCAACGAGCGACTACGCAGGCGTCTAAGCGAAACGCTGCGCAACCACACGGCTGGGTCGAGATTCCACGTGTTGGGCGAGACGCGCCTGATGCACGAGTACATGGCCGCCGCGGACTTAATGGTGGGCAAGCCGGGCGGACTCTCGACCGCGGAGGCCGCGGCGATGAGCCTGCCGATGGTGCTGCTGAAGCCCATTCCCGGACAAGAGGAACGCAACGCGGATATGCTGGTCCGTGCCGGGGCCGCGTTGATGGAACCGGAGCCGAAACAGGCCGGCAAGGTCGCGGCGGAGCTGCTCGAAGAGCCGGATCGTCTCACAGCGATGTCTCGGTATGCCGGGTTGATCGGCAAACCCTGCGCCGCGCTCGATGCCGCGATGGTTATCAGCAGGCTATCTGAGTCCGGCGAGTCCAGAACGCCATCCGCTCCCATCGCGGCGATGTTGTGACAGGCGACACGATCGCCCCGGATCACGCCGATACCGAATCGGCATCCCGATTGCCGGCGTTCAAAGAAATACTCGACATCAGCGACGTCAACGCCGCCGTCGCGGTTGAAGTCGCCGGTGCAGACCGCGCCCATCATCGCGAGCCGCGATGATGCGAGATCCTGCATGAGCGTCGAGCTCGGGTTCTCAGTACGGGTAGGCCGTTCAGGCACATTTTCGGGCGAATATCATCACCTCATCCGCGGTGCTCGGGAGCACCCGGGTCTGTTCTGTGATCGGGCAATCCCACGCTCAACCGGCGAAGTACATGAACTCTTCCCGGATGATCTTGCCATTGTTCACGGTGTACACGCCGACCTCGACCATGGTTTCACGCTTGCCGGTGGTCGTGTCCTCGACGTCGATCGTGAACTTGACCGCGAAGCCCGTCGCGCCGACGAAGGGTCCCTCGGCCCGCCCGCCGTAGACCTTATGCGTGCTCGCCCACCACGCGTTCTTCTCATCCACGGCCCTGCGCCCCTCCCAGGCCATGGCCACGCCCAGTCCTTCGATGCTGACCAGGTCCTTGCTCCAGGCATCGGTCAGTTCCCACTTGCCCGCGTTGAAATCCGCGACAAGTCTTGATCCGATCTCAAGCGGTGTTGCCCCCCTGCCGGTGCTCATCGCTCGCGGACCCTTGGCGGTTGCTGCTCTCTTCTTCGCACTCTTCGCTGCGTTTTTCTTCGCGGGCTTCTTCGCGGCTTTGGATGCTGCCTTCTTTGATTTTTTCTTCGCCATGTGTTCTCCGGGTTGGTGATCGGGTGTCGTGTGGTACGGACTCGGCGGAGGGTAGCCTGTCGGAGAATCTCCTAGCCGATCGCTGCACCATTCGCGCATGAGTCCGTACGAGGTCAGGTTTGACACCCGCCTCGACCCGATCTGAATCACCCACCCGCGTATCGGCATAGTGCCGAACGGTGCCATGGTGGGATGTATCGGGTACACGCACACCACCTGAAAGGATCGACCACATGCAACCCGCCCACGCTCTCATTCTCGCCTGTATCGTGACGGCCTGCCCCGCGCTCGCACAGTCGTTGAATATCGACATTGACCAGTCGAGCGGCACCGGGTCCGGGACCCCATCCATCGCGTACACCGCGGCGGGCGGCCAGGTCGGACATTGGAACTCCTTTCTTGCCAACTCCGGCGGCCCCGTTTCCCTCCTGGCTCTGAACGGCACCTCCTCGGGAGTCTCCTGCACGAAACTCAACGGCTCCTCGTCTTCGAGTTCCGTATCGGGAGCGACCACGGACTACAGCAGACTGATCTTCGACTACATGAGCGTCTCAGGTCTCGGTGCTTCCTGCGGTGTTTCCCTCAACGGGCTTTCACAAGGTCTGTACCGTGTCTATGTCTACTCCGCGCTGCCCGGCTCCGCGGGTTCGTGGATCGATTCGTGGGGTTTCACGAACTATTACAGCAGTTCCATCACCGCCACCGTTGGGGGAGTCACGCAGTTCTCCGCCAACTGCGGCGGCCAGCCCGTTCCCGCCAACTCATGGATCCGCGGCACCAACTACGTGGTCGGCACGCTCGTGATAGGGAGCGGTTCGCCCGTTGTCCAGATCAAGGCCAACTGCGGATGGACCGATCAGGAGCGGGCCGCGATCAATGGCATCCAACTGGTCAAGATCAACCAGAGTCGCCTGTACGTGGACAAGGATGCATCGGGCGCGAACACGGGCTTGTCGTGGACCAACGCTTTCACCCGCCTGACCGACGCCATCGATTTCGCCAAGGCATCGCAGGGTGCGATCAGTGAAATCTGGGTCGCCGAAGGAACCTATTACCCGACAGGCTCCCCGAACAACATCAACCGCAACGCCTCGTTCGAACTCGTGCAAGGGTGCAGGATCCTCGGGGGATTCGCCGGCATCGAATCCCTCGCCTCGCAGCGAGATCCGGAATCAAACGCCGTCTACCTCAGCGGGGATATCGCGAGCCAACTCACCAGCGACAACTCGTACCACGTCCTGCGCATCACCAACGTCAACAGCACAGCCGTGCTCGACGGCGTCACCATCACCGGGGGCAACCACAACGCCGCAGGCAACGACAACAAGGGCGGAGGAGCGTGGATCACCAATGCTTCTCCCACCTTCCGTAACGTGCGGTTTGTCGGCAACAACGCGGACGGAGTCGGCGGCGCGGTCTTCTGCGAAGGCTCGAGCGGGCCGACCTTCGAAGCCTGTCTGTTCTTGAACAACACATCGGACAAGCACGGCGGTGCGATCGACTTCCGCGGCCAGAGCGGCTGGTTCGCGCCGGTCCTGCGGATCAACCGATGCAGGTTCATAGGCAACCAGGCCACGGTGAACGGTTCTGGGTCGGGAGTCTGCATCGAAGGGGGCACCGCCTGGATCGCCAACAGCGTCTTCAGCGGCGGTTACGCGGGCGAGGGCGGCGCAGTCGCGGCACGCAAGCCGGGGAACGGCGACGGAGATCCGGGGTATGCGCACCTCTACAACTGCACGGTGGTCGGCAACTCGGCCTTCGTTCAATCCGGTGGTTTGTACGCCGAGTGGGCCTCCACCGTCTCGGCCCGCAACTGCATCATCTACTACAACACGTCGGGCAACGCCTGGCTGGGCAAAGAGTTCGAGAATCTCCACGCACAGCCCGACTCAACCATGTCCGCTACGTATTGCAATATTCAGGACGATGACCGAGTGCCCTACCCCGGCGTCGGCAACTTCCTGACCGCGCCGGGCTTCGTGGATTACGACGGGCCGAACAACATCCCCGGCGACCTCGACGATGACTTGCGCCTCAGCACGAACTCACCCTGTATCGACCGCGGCACGAACAGTTTGTTGCCGACGGACTTCACCGATGCCGATGCCGACGGCAACATGAACGAGATCACTCCTTGGGACCTCGCCGGGATGCCCCGCCTGATCGATGATCCCGCGACCGCGGACTTCGGCGCGGGCACAGCCCCGATCGTGGATGTCGGCGCTTATGAGTTCCAGGCGCCGCCCTGCCCCGCCGACTACAACCAGGACGGCGGCATCGACGGCGGTGATGTCGAGGCCTTCTTCGCGGATTGGCAGAACGGTGTTGATGCAGCCGACGTGAACCGAGATGGCGGCATCGACGGTTCCGATGTGGAAGCCTTTTACGCCGCGTGGGAGAGCGGCGGCTGCTGAACGTCGAGAGAGAGGCACGCCGCGCAACGGGGCCGCTCCCTTTCGGGGCGGCCCCGTGCCGTTGTGGCGTTTCCCAACGATGCACGCGGCCGCGGGGCTTGGGTTCAACACTACAGTTCTTTTCCTGTGATCGATAAGGGCTCCAACATTTCGATTTCATGACGCTTCCCCCCAGCATCACACCGGATTACCAGAGGGATTGGCCCCGTTACTTTGACGCGGTGGCGTCGCTGGGGCCTCGTGATACGCTCATCCGCGCGGCGGGATTGCACGGGCAAGCAGACCCTGCAAACCCACCGATGGCGGTGGACATCGCCTGTGGAGAGGGCAGGGACACGCGTGAACTCCTGGCCCGTGGATGGCGTGTGTGGGCGTTCGATGCCACTTGTCAGGCGATCGATCGGTTATCCGCGAGCGTGCCACGTGATCAGCATCACGCCCTGTCGGCACGCGTGCTTCGGATGGAGGACGCCGCGGCGGCGGAAGATTGGCCCGGGGAAGTGGCCCTGGTCAACGCGAGTTTCGCGCTCCCGTTCTGCGATCCCGCGGCGTTCCCCTCGCTGTGGAAGAGGATCGTGCAATGTCTCGCGCCCGGTGGCCGATTCGCGGGCCAGTTCTTCGGGGACCGCGATGAATGGGCGGTGGTGCGACCCGCCAGCCATTGGCGGCGCGCAGAAGTGGATAAGCTTTTCAAGGGCTTTCACTTTGAGCATTTCGAGGAAGTCGAGAAGGACGGGGGCGATGCGTTGGGCATCACGAAACACCACCACCTGTACCACATCGTGGCACGGCGAGTCGGCTGAACCGCACCAATAAGGACGTGGGTCGTCCGCCCCAACGCGACAAAGGCACTCAAAAACGACGGCCCCGCGCCGGGTCGAGCGCGGGGCCGTTTGGAGAAATCCTTGGGAAGTCCATTGCCCCGGGGCAACGGAGTCTGAATCACCGGCGACGGCGGCCGATGGCCAAGCCGCCCAGGCCGAGCACCGCGAGGGCGCCGGGCGTCGGGGTGGTGAGTTCAAAGGCGTGGAAGAGCGCGCCGCCGTTGGCACCCCCGAAAGAGTTGCTGTTCGTGCCGACCGTCGGGGCAACGCCCGTCAAGAACCAGCGACCCGTGGAGTTGCCGGTTGCGACGATCTGCATGATGCCGTTCTGGGGAATATCAATCGGAGCTCCGAGAGTGATCGTCCAAATGAATGCCCCACCCTGCGGGAACTGCACGTTGAACGAGTTGATCAGGATGCCGGCCGTGCTGTAGAACTCGAACCGGGCCGTCTCGAGGGCGTTGGTCACACCGCCGACGAAACGCATCTGAGTCAAGCCCTCAACGGGGTTCGCCATGGTGGACGAGTAGTCGTCAAAGCCAAGTGAGCCGCCGGCCGCAGGGAACGCGTTGTACGGACCAGGAATGCCGCTGTACACCACCGCGCGGTCCACGTATGAAGGAGCGCTCGAAAGCGGATCGGCCCGCAGTTCGATGGTGGCCTGAGCCGCGCCGGCCAACGCGATCAACGCAAGAACGGAAACAGTCTTCATCTCTCATCTCTCCTTGTCGAACGCCCGACCTCGCGCGGAAACACGAGCGGGAACCGAACCATCGCCGCGGCGTGACATCACAAACCACACCCTTCCCGGTTTCGCCCGGGAGTCAAACAGCGATCAGACGGGCAAGGAGTCTTGTCTCTTCAATCCTCCGGCCCATCTCTATTGTGACTCTGAAACTCGTCTTTGTCAACAGAGATTGTAATGAACAGACGGTTATCAGTTTAAAAAAAGCGTTACAGGCCACACGAACGAGAACGCCGACGACGATACTGAGTTATCGGACTAGTTTCTAGTCGCCATGCGTATGCCTAAGCCGCGGACTAAGTCTCAAAATTAAATGTACTCTTTCAAACTCATCGAGCCAGTCCGAAAGTGTCGCGGCGAGTTCGTCGGATGGAAGTTCAGCACCCGGTACCGGACAAAACTCCCCGAGCGACTTGTCGGCTTTGGCACGAAGCCGAGATAGTGTTTTATCACCGAGGAGTGAGACAAAGTAATAATCCTCGGACAAGAAGATGGCGGTGGGCACCCGTGTGCCCCCGCAGATCCGGATTTGATCTGCCAGGTCCGGAGCCTTGTCGCGGTCGATGAAGCGCAGGTCAACTCCCCGGCCATCGGACTGGATCGGTCCCGCCTCCGCGATCCGCGCGAGCATCGGGCACTGATGAGCACAGTCGCCGCACCAGAGGCCGGAAGACACCAGCACATTCACCCGACGGGTAAAGCCGCGTACCAGCGAGGACTGGCTCGCCGTGAGCGAGGCACGGGCGTGGATTCGCCCCCACTGATCTCGCTGGTCCGGGGTGCCGGTGGCGACATACTGCTCGTACGGGACCGCCGCGGCGAATGAGGAACTGAGCAACTCGGGAGAGAGCATGTGAGGGGGCCTTTCGTTCAGACTTCAGGCATGGTCCGCGCCGGCGGATGGCGCGGCGTGATCGAACTCGTCGCCCCTGAAGAGATTGCCGAGATATGCACGCTTCACCTGGGGATCGTTGATGAGGGCGCGGGGCGTGTCCTCGGCGAGTTTGCGACCTTCAACAATGATGGCAGCACGGTCGCAGACGCGGAGAGTCTGCTGCACATTGTGATCCGTGATCAGAAACGCGATCCCCCGATCCGCGAGCCGTCGAACCTCGCTCTGAAGGTCCTCGACGGCGATGGGATCAACGCCTGAAAACGGCTCATCGAGGAGGATGAGCCGCGGGTTGGTGACCAGGGCGCGGGCGATTTCAAGTTTGCGCCTTTCACCGCCGGAGCAGGTGCGGGCGGGGTGACGGGCCTTATGGGCCAGGCCGAACTGATCGAGCAGTTCGGTCGCACGGATGCGACGCTCGGCACGGCTCAATCCGAGCGTTTCGAGGATCACGAGCAGGTTCTGCTCACACGTCAGCCGGCCGAAAACACTCGGCTCCTGTGATAAGTAGCCCATGCCAAGCCTTGCCCTCCGGTACATAGGCAGTGCGCTGACATCCGTTCCATCAAAGTGAACTCGGCTTGCGGCCCCGGGGTCGGGGTCGATCATGCCGATGGTCATGCGAAAACTGGTGGTTTTGCCCGCCCCGTTGCGGCCCAGCAGCCCCATGACCTCGGCCCGCTCCACGTGAAAACTGACATCCCGAACGACGGTGCGCCCGCCGAACGACTTTCGCAGATTGACGGCTTGAAGCAATGGCATGGTGACGCGTGCGGGAGATTCCATCAGGCCGCGACACTTTCGTCGATGCCCAGGTACTCTCTCATGTGCCTGTCGTAGGTAGCGCTGTCCTCCTCGCGTGAAAGATCCAATCGGAGTTCATTGATGACCTTGGTGCCCTGCTTGATCCAGTCCATCCACGTCTCTTGAGAGATGTTGGCCGCGATCCATTCTCCGACAGGGCCGCGGAACGGGGGTCTGACCATCTTTGTACCAGGCCTGCCCGTCCGCCCGCAGACAAATCCGTCGGAAACCGCGGCGGGGGTCTTTGTTTCTTCCTCCAACTGCGGCACCGGCGCTCCGAGCGAGGCGAGAAGTTCCCCCATCGCTTTGCGGGGAAGAAAGTCGCCCCGGCCAGCCGCGGAATGAAAGCCGCGGGTCAACGTGACGATGGCACCGGCGGTGTCTCCCGAGTCGATCAGCGCCTTGCCGGCGAGTTGGTACGCTTTCGACATCGCCGGGTTGATCTCGAAGCACCGTGTGTAAGCGCGGGCGGCATCGGCGTGCCTGCCCGCCTGGGCATAGGCCCCGCCGAGGCTGAACCACGCCATGTCGTTATGAGGATCGGCCTCCGGGCGGACCATGGTCTCGAACTGGGCGATACGCTGTTGAATGTCCATCTGGATCGAAGGGTAGGAGATCGCTCGCCGCGGAGGGCCGGATCAGATCGAGCCACTCGAACCCGGCGAGAAGGCTGTTTCTCTCCGAACCGCCCCCGTGCTCACCGCCCCGTACACTGGGTTGAATGTCACTGCCAACGGAACAACTCAACCCGGCGGAAGCGGCGGAACGCCGCAAGGCGATCATCATCCGGGTGGTCCGAGCAGGGTTTCTCATCCTGATGGTCACATTCGCGCTGTTGGCTGCCCTTCAGCAGCAGCAGAGCGACAAGAAGGTATTCTCTCCGGATGTTCGGTGGTGGATGCCGGTGGGTGTATCGCTGGCCGTCGCCATGGTCATGTTCGCCGCGGCGGTGCTGATCGACTTCGCGACGCCGAAGAAAAAAATCTCGATGATCACGGGCGTCATGCTGGGCATCATCGCGGGTGTGCTGGCGACCGCCGCCCTGGGGTTCGTCATCGATCTGCTCCTTGAGAGTTGGGTGCAGAACGCGCAGGCACTCGACGTGCTCCGACCTGTGGTCATCTCCTTCAAGGTGCTGATCGGCCTCTCACTCTGCTACATCGGCGTCACAACGGTCCTTCAAACCCAGGACGATTTCCGCCTGGTGGTGCCGTATGTCGAGTTCGCCAAGCAGATCCGCGGCGTGAGGCCGATGCTTCTCGACACTACGATGCTCATCGACGGGCGACTGGTGGACGTCGCCGCCACTGGGTTCCTGCAGGCCCCGATCGTCATCCCCCGATTCGTGATCAACGAGTTGCAGACTCTGGCGGACAGCCAGGATCCGTTGAAACGCGCCAAAGGCCGCCGCGGGTTGGAGTTTACCGCTCGCCTTCAGCGTACCGCTCGCCTCGATGTGACCATCGACGAGACTCCCGTGCCCGGCAAGGCGGTGGACCAGATGCTGCTCGATCGGGCAAGAACCATGCCCGCGATCCTCGTGACGAGCGACGTCGCACTCGCGCAGGTAGCGAAAATTGAGAATATCAGCACCCTCAACATCAACGACCTCGCCAACGCGATGAAGACTTCCCTCGTGCCGGGCGAGTCGCTCCAGGTACGGCTGATCCGTCCGGGCGAACAACCCGGGCAAGCCGTGGGATATCTCCCCGACGGCACCATGGTCGTTACAGAAAACGGGGCATCCCGGCTCGGCCAGGCGGTGGACCTGACTGTCACGTCAAGTCTGCAAACCTCCGCCGGCAGACTTGTCTTTGCGAAGATCACGGAATCGCAAGCCCCTGCTGCCACAGCAACTGAATCATCGGTTGATCCGAAACTCACGAACGAATCAGCACCGTTCGTTCCGGCACAGGACTTACCTCCCGAGGACGCAGACCGTGATAATGCCCCGACGGATATAGATCCCGTGCCTCGAGCTGATACTGGCGTGAAATCGGCACGATCACCATTCCCCCCGCCCCAGGCCTTCCGACCAACTCGACCCGGAACGCCCCGGAACCCCCGCCGATGAAACCCCAGCCACGCTCATGGGCTTTTTTCGCTTCCTTGTCACTGACGGCATGGTGTTCGTGGCACGCGGTGGGGTGCGCCAAGGGCGGCCCGACCAACTCGTTCGAGATCAACATCGGCGAGTATGAATGTGCGTTCGCGGCGGCCAAGGACTCGCTCCGAGACAGCCGTTTCATTCTCGACCGTGTGGATGCCGAGGCAGGCGTGCTGAGCACACGACCGAAGTCGAGCATGGGCTTGGCTTCACCCTGGGATCTGGAGCAATCCACAGTGCACGATGAGGCCGAAGACCTCCTCAATCAACAGAGACGAACGGTACGGGTGACTTTCGAGGGGGAGGGCGGCGGACCTCCCTCATCCGATGAAACCGTATCGGGAAGCGTCTGGGTCACTGTTCACCGCACACAAACCGCCGGGCTTCGTGCCCCGAGCAAGGCAGCCGGTCTGACGACATTGGCAATAGATCCGATGCGGACCTCAGGGGCCGTGTATGAGGTGCCTGTCCGACGCGACCCCGCGCTCGAACGGCGTATCGCGGGCGACATCAAAGACCGCGTCAAACGCCGGCCGGGCACTGCGGATGGATCAACCCGCTGAAACTCTCTACTTCTTGGGTTCGGGTTTCGCCGCGGGCTTGCTCGTGGCGTTCTCCTTGTTCACCTTCGCCTGCAGCGTGCCGAAATAGCGCTTGACAGCATCGTGGTACTCGCGGGGAATGGTATTGGATTCCATCGCCTCGGCGGCTTCCTGGGTGCCCGCAGCGACGACATCGGAGAACTCGGCGATGCTCTCACCCTTGATCTGCTCTCCGTAGACCAGTCGTGTGCCGATGATCGGGCCGCCCTGGGTCTGGGTGTTGGCCTTGACCTTTTCGAGTTGGAAGTCGGCCGCCTCCGGGGGCGGGGCCTGGCCACCCGCGCTCTGACCGGGTCCGCCGCTTCCGCTGCCTGTTTTGCCCGTTGACTCACCGGGCTTCCACCCGCCAGTCTTGCCATTGCCTTCGCACTGACCCGTGCCGTCACTGTCTCCGCCCAGGCACTTGCCAAGTTCGGCGAGTTGCTGCTTCGCGGCATCAAGCGCGGCATCGAGATTGGCCATGTCCTCCTGGAGCATCTCGGACTCCGAGAGTTCCTTTTCAAGATCATCCATGCCCTCCATGCCTTCCTGCTGGAGACCTTCCTGGGTCATCCCTTTGGCCATTTTGGACATGCTCTCGCCCATTTTCCCGCACTTTTCTCCCGCCTTGCAGGCCGCCTTGGCCATCTCGAGCAGTTGCTGCTTCTGCTCTTCGCTCAGGTTCTGGTTTTTCTCCAGCGCCTTCTGGATCGCCTCGGGGTTGGTGGCGGCCGCCTTGGCGAGTTCTTCTGCGGTTTTCTTGTCTAGGCCCGCCTTCTGCAACTGCTTGGCGAGATTTCCCTGATTCTCCGCGAGTTGCTTGAGTTGCTTGGCGAGATTCTCCATCTGCTCCTTCGCCTGCGCCTTGGCCTCGGGGCTGGTCTTGGAGTCCGCCATCTTCTCGGCCAGTTGCCTGAGTTGGTCCTGCGCTTTGTTGAAGTCACCCCGTGAAAGCGCGCGTGAGAGTTCATTGAGCGGGCCATCGCCGGGCTGCTTGAGTTGGCGCATGGCCTCTTTCATCGCGTCGAGTTGGTCCGCCTTCTCGCCCTCTTTTTGCGCCTCGAGTTTCTCCGTCAGATCCGTGAGACGTTTCACAGCTTCGCGACGCATGGCATCGGGATCGAGTTCATCGGGCTTCTTGTCCTTGCCCTCGGGGTCTTCGGGGGACTGATCAAGAAACTCCACCTTGGCCTTCTCAAGAGCCTTTCTGAGTTCCTCTTTCTTGGAATCAAGATCGGTCTTGACCTCGACGATGGCCCGCTGCTTTTCTTCCTTCGCGACCTTGTCGGCCTGGTATTTGAAGATGTCGAACTCGGGCAGGAACTGCCACACCAGGCCGAAGGCGATGGCCATCGCCACGGGAACAGGCCAGAAACGGGGGGACTCGATGGGAAGAGCGTCCCCCACTTTCACGCCGCGCGCTTTTTCACCAGCGGTCTCGATGACTGCTTTCGCCCATGGATCTTCCGATCGTTGCATGTAAAGAGCCGTGCTCAGTGTCTCGCGCAGACCGGCTCTTTCGTCCAGTACCTTCGCCACCGAGAGTGCGCGGCGGCGCGCAAGGATACTCCACACCAGAGTCACCAATGCGATGCCCGCGGCAGTGCCGTAAAAGATCGTTCGCCAGGGGAATCCATACCCGAAGACCCGCTCCACGACACGGACAGCGAGCACCGCGACGAGCGCAGCGGCCAGCACGTAGGTGAGTGTTCTCAGTGAATCTGTGATCCACAAACGGCGAGAAGCCTGAGCGAGGATGCGGCGTATGTCGTTCATGTGTTGCTGCCAAGACTGTTGTATAACCGTACTTATAGTTTATCGGGTGGCAAGGACGTCCGCAATGGAGGGCTCAGACTCAAACTTGCACAAGACGCCATGTAGTTCTCGTTTTGAGACTCCTTTCCTTTAATTCCGTCCGGTTGTTCGTTCCCTTGCATTATGAGGTACGGTTTTGATCCTCACGGACGTCTCTTAACCCTCGTGTTCAAACTTGTGCATCTCTGCGGGGGAAGCCCAATGCACTAATAGTTTGTGTTTTGTTAAGTATTCGGGTCTTGCCTTCTATTTATATTGTCCTCGGATTATTTCTTCACAATCGACTGTTAGATCGAACTGCGAAAGCGCGAACACCTCTGAGCAGTTCTGTCTGCGACGGTCACCGGGGTACTCATTCCGGGATGTTTCAAGGATCTCATCCGTAGTAGTGAAATGAAGAAAATGTCAGGAGGCGGTATGGAACTTCAGGTTCAAACCCCCCAGCGTGCCGCGCGACTCACGAGTGGCTGGGCAGGGCTGGCCGTGCTGTGTGTGAGCGCTTCCTTTGCACCGGCACAATGGGATATTTCTACAGGTGTGCCGGGCCTCAACAGCGAGGCCTACGCCATGACCACCTGGGATACCGATGGTCCCGGCCCCAACCCGCCCCGGCTCGTCGTGGCCGGAAACTTCACCAACGCAGGAGGCGTCTCCGCATCACGGATCGCGGTGTGGGACGGTTCGGTGTGGTCGTCCATCGGATCTGGTGTGCTCTTCAATAACACGATCAACGCGCTGGCCGTTTTTGATGAAGACGGCGCCGGTCCCAGCCCGCCAAGGCTCTTCGCGGCGGGCGCGTTCACCAGCATTACCCAGGGTGGAACTCCGATGGCGATCAACCGCATCGCCAAGTGGAACGGCTCGGCCTGGGTCGATGTCGGACCGTCCGGGCAAGGCATCAACGGCTTCGTTCCGGTGCTGTACGTCTCGCGTGTCGACGGCACCCCGGCGCTGTATGCAGGAGGCAACTTCTCAACCGCGGGCGGCATCGCGTGCTCGAGCATCGCTCGTTGGAACGGTTCGGCCTGGTCTCCTCTCGGCACCGGAACCAACCTTGGCACCTACGCGCTCGTGGACTACGACGACGGCACCGGCAACGCGCTCTACGCGGGCGGAATCTTCACCTTGGCGGGCGGCGTGGCCTCCGCCCGCATCGCCAAGTGGAACGGCTCGGCGTGGAATGCTCTTGGCGCTGGCCTAAACGGAAACTGCTGGGCGCTGACAACCTTCGACGACGGCTCGGGCTTGAAGTTGTACGCGGGCGGTGCTTTTACCGTCGCGGGCGGCGGCAACGCCAGCCGTATCGCGCGTTGGAATGGCACACTCTGGTCGAACCTGCCTGGAGGCGGGGGAAGCAACGGCGTGGATAACGCCGTCTACGCGCTGGGATCTTTCAACGACAACAACCAGCCCCAGCTGTACGCGGGTGGAGACTTCCTGAACGCGGGTGGTGTAGCCGCCGCCAGAATCGCCAAATGGTCGCCCGGCGTCTGGGCGCCCTTGGGTGCCGGATGCGATGACCGCGTCTATGCGCTCATGCGGATGACCGCGGGTGGCCCAACCTCCACGGGGCTGTACGCCTGTGGACGGTTTGTCAACGTCAACGGAGGCTCCGCCAATCGGATGGCGCGATGGACTGGCCCAGGCTCACAGTTGCCCGCCGCACGACTGCTTCCAGATACCGTCTACGAAGGCTTCGGCTACCAGCCCGGGAGCATCATGGCCGGTCAGGCCGGCGGCACCGGCTGGGCAGGCCCCTGGACCTCGAACACAGGTCAATGGAATGTCGCCGCGGGCAGCCTGCCCCACTTCAACGGCGGCGACCCGATGAATCACACGATCGGAAGGGGTGAGGCGTCCACCATGTCGATCATCGAGCGCCCCTTGGACCTCGGGGGCGGTGCACCGTTGGGTGATCGGCCCGGCACACTCTGGTTGAGTTTCATCGCGCAGCAAACGGGCGGTTCGGTCGGGTTGACATACCTGGGTGTCCAACTACCCGTCGGCCCCGCCGGTCGGTTCATCTTCTTCGGGCAGCCCTACGCGGAATCGACGTGGGGCATCGACGGCGGCATCGGCGGCGGCCATCGCCAGTCCACCGTACCGGCGACGACCAAGGCGCTGCTGGTCATGCGGATCGACTTCAAGACCGGCCCCGATGATTTCCGCTTATGGATCAACCCGTCACTCTCCATCGAGCCGGAGGACCATACCGCGGCGGTGACGGCGCTCAACTTCGTGGATATCCACAGTGTGACCAGGGCGCAGGTCCAGTTGGGCCGCGGGGCCGCGGCGTACTCCGGCGAGATCGATGAGATTCGCATCGGCAACACCTACGAGGATGTCACACCCTTCGAGAAAATCTACGCCTGCAAGAAGCAGATCTGGTCCGTGGTCAATCGCGATGTTCCACCACCTCGCATCGCGCCGGCCATGACCTTCGTTGAGGCTCGCGCCACTAGCCTGGCGTTCGGCGGCTGGGTCGGCGGCACCTCGTACCTGAACGACACGTGGGAGTGGGATGGGTCGGCATGGGTGCAGCTTCCCGCGGCGATCCGTCCTTCCGCGCGTGCGCTGGCAGGCATCGCGACCGACACGTTCCGAGATCGAGCCGTGCTCTTCGGTGGTGAAGGCGGTGTCGGCGTGGCCGGCATCCGCGGCGATACGTGGGAGTTTGATGCGCTGACCGCAACGTGGACACAGATGGTCGCTCCCGGCCCGGCGGCCCGCTCCCGCCACGCGATGGCCTTTGACTCGGCCCGCGGCGTGACGGTCCTCTTCGGCGGTTGGACAGGCACGGGGCCGTTGACCGACACATGGGAATGGAACGGTGCCGGCTGGGTCCAGGTCGGACTCGGCGGCCCGGCACCGACACCCCGATATTCACCCGCGATGGCGTATGACGCCCACCGTCGCCGGGTGGTTCTCTTCGGCGGCCAGACGGCCGGAGGCTCGTCGGTATTGGGAGATACATGGGAGTGGGACGGTGTGGTCTGGTCGCTGGTCCGCACCAGCGGCCCGCCCGCCCGCACCATCTCGGCCATGGCCTTTGACTCAAAGTGCAACCGTGTCGTGCTGCACGGCGGGTACAACGGGACGCAGTTCCTGAGCGATACATGGGAGTGGGACGGCGCTGAATGGGTGCGTGCGGAGGACACCCCCACCGCGCACGGCCAGAGCGGCATGTGCTACGACAACGCGCGGAACAGGATGGTCTACCTCAACGCCGATCTGTTCTCACAACCCGGGATGAACAGCACGGAAACGCTCGAACGGCGATGCGTCTGCGAATCGGAGGGGATCGAGCGCGGACCCGCGGGCATGATCGCCTACCCGCCGAACCTCGAACCCGGCTCGCTCGATGAAGGTTCGTGGATCATCGACATCCAGGGACGCGTCAGTTCGCTCCACCCCACGCTCAACACCCAGTTGGTGACGTGGTTGAAGGATTTCCCCTGCGACCCTGCGATCGGCGGCGACCCACCGCCCCCGGAGACGGACCTGCCTAACTGCGATGCGGACCTCGCGGCACTGGGTATCACCGGCGTGAGTTGCGATGAGTTCGCGGAGACCATCCGCAAGTGGGACGAGCAGATCCTCGAGGAAGTACGCAACGAAGTCGATCCCTTCACGCCCGACAGCGATGCCATCGTCACCTATTCCTACCACAACCCCCCCGCGTATTGCCCCTGCCCCGATCAGCAGTATCTCTTCGGCGGGCGGGACATTGTCTTCGTTCACGGGCTACGTCTGGACCCGCTCTTTGAACGGCTGGTCTGCAGCGAGTCCACCGCGCCGGGGGCCTACACCAAATGGCCTGATGACATCAGCGAGTTCTACCCCGGCGGCTACTGGCACGAAGGTGCGAAGCGATACTGGGAGGATCACATCCATGAATATATGACCAGCCGGGGCTTCAGAAACCGCTACATCATCGTCAGTTATGCCGCGACGCAGCGTCTCGATGTCGCCGCAAGGGCGATGATGCGTCAGATCGCGGATGCCATGCAGTATGGCGATGCGGCCCACGGGGTCTACGACCCGATGGGGCGGTACGAGAATAACTTCGGCACGCCCAGTTATGTCGTGGTGTCGCACTCCACCGGAGCGCCGGTGACCGACATCACGATGTCCGCCGCATCGCGGTTCTCCAATCTCAACGTCGGGCATGTCCCGGAGTTGTGCAAGGCGCACGTGTCCATACAGGGCGCCTTCGGCGGAAGTCGTCTGGCCACGGCCGCGATCGTGCTGGGCGGCTACCTCCAGACGAATCCTCCGACGCTCCCTCCCTGGCTCTGCCCGGCGGTCAACATCCTGCTCGATCTGATCGACATCACCGGTGTCGGCAACAACGCCTGTCGCATCGACTGCGACAACCTCTTCGACTTCCTGCCGCTGGCACGCAGCAATCTCGTGGACCTGGTGCCGGTGGTCATGCACTACAAATGGAGGTCGTATCAGAACACCACGCCGATCAAGACTCTCACGCTTGCGGGCGGGCACCCGACCAGTCTCGCGCCGATTAAGTACCTCCTGCTCCAGGGCTTTGACGACAACACCGTGAGTTTCGACAGCGCGCTCTCGAGCGCCAACCACCCGCTTCTGAGGCCCGCGGGCTACCGCCCCCAACTCGACCTGCCGGTTCTCTTCGGCAAGGTCTTCGACCGCGGCCTATTCAGCCCCGCGGGTCGGGGCCAACCCACGAAAGCG
>DDSA01000043.1 GCA_002343715.1 Phycisphaerales bacterium UBA2402
GGGGCCAACCCACGAAAGCGATCGGCCTCTTCATCGACCAGGTGAGAGACAAGTGGTTCGCTCCGTTCCCGTCGATCGGGCTGGTGGTCCATCCGCTCCTCGTAGGCGCTTCGGCAACACCCTACCTCTCACCGTCCGGCATGATTCAGCCGGTTCAACGAGAGTACAAGCTGACCGGCGGCTACAACCCACGGAACCGCAAGCCCAACCATTACTCCTTCCTCCAAAGCACGGCGGATCACTTCGCCGGGCCGAACGGGGATCGCGATTACAATTCCTCCTTCGGGGCCGCCTGCGATGAAGAAAGTTGGGTCGTGGACGACCCTGCGGTCTTCGCTCATGTGCCGAACACCCGGTACCCCTTCGACAATGCACCGCTGATCCGTCCCGGGTTTGTCGGTGCGGGCGGCGATGTACCGCACAGCATTCAGATACGCCGGGCACGCCCGTTGCCTCACACACGGCGCTGGCTGCAGCGACTGCTCCAGTTCTTCAAGTATGACTGGGAGAGACACTACATCCTGCTCGAGGATTGGCAATCAAAGAACATGTACGACATCATGTACGAGACGGTATTGACGCAGCGCGTGAACTATTGTGATGAGCACTGCGGCGACCCACCCCCCGGCTGTGTCGGCGACTTCAACAACGATGGCGGCTTCGACGGCGCCGATGTCGAGTCCTTCTTCGAGGCGTGGCAGAACGGCATCGCCGATGCAGATGTCAACCAGGATGGCGGCATCGACGGCAGCGATGTACAAGTATTCTTCTTTGCCTGGGAAAATGGGAGTTGTTGACGCACTGCGGCAAGCACAGAACTCAGTTCAAAACCAGTACGCTCCGGCCCGCGCCGGAGCGTTTTTTCCAATGTTAATGAAGTGATAAGCACGAACTATATCCAAATAAACGGGCAAGCCGTCCGGTCGGTTGAATATCGACCGTCCGGACGGTATAGTTCGCACTTGCCACCCCCAGTAAACAACTCAAAGACCTCTGATATCACCCCTCGCCGCAGCACCCAACGTGATGCCGTCTTGGACGCAGCGGAGGAAGTCATTTTGCGCGATGGGATCGGATCTTTGACCCTCGATGCAGTGGCGAAACAAGCCGGCGCGAGCAAGGGTGGCCTGCTTCATTACTTCCCGAGCAAAGATGCACTGATTGATTCATTGGTTGAACGGAAGTTGTGCGGCTGGCGGGGTGAATGCATCGCGGCGATCGAGCGACAAGGTCCCGGCGATGGACGAGTGGCTCGGGCGCTCCTCGGTCTGTGTCTTTCATCCACGGACAAATGGACGGAAGAAATGAGGCGGAGCGGGTTGGTTCTAGTGGCCGCGCTGGTGCATGATCCGCGTCGAGTGGAGCCGTTGCGCGATGTTCACCGGGAGATCACCGAGCGTCTCGCGGAAGATGGGCTGCCGCCCGGGGCGGGCGAGGCGGTCAAGATGGCGATGGACGGAATCTGGTTTGGATGGATCTTTGGTCTGGCGGAGATGACGCCGAAGCGTCTGGATGCGCTGCGGGAGGCACTGGAGCGGTTAGCATGCGGCGGGAATGAACTTGCACCCCGCGGAGTTGACGGCTCATCACCGGCTCTGCCGGACTCGGCTGAGAGGAGTTTGCGAGCGTGAAACGTTCGACCTTGTTGGCGGGTTTTCTCATGTTCACGGTACTCGGGTGCGTCGGCGGTGGGTTGGCATGGTGGAAATACCGCCAGATCAACGCACCGCCCCCGCCGCCGTTTGAGCCCGCCGAAGCGGTGAGATTGGCCGAAGCGCGACAAGTGGTATGGAGGCCCATGTCCGACCTCGTCGGGACGGTGTTGGCCGAACGCTCGATTATGGTGAACACGGAACTCGCCGGGGTGATCACCAAACTGCCCTTCGAGTCGGGACAGATCGTTGAACCGGGTATGGTCATCCTGATGCAGGACGATGCCGTGGATCGGGCGGACCTGGATGCCGCCAACGCCGCACTCCGCGTGGCCGAGACGAACGTGACGGTGGCCCAGCCGCGCGTCGTGGTGGCCGAGTCAGAGTTGGGCCGCCTGACAACCGCCAAAGAGCGCGGCGCGGCCTCGGCGATGGATTACGACCGAGCGAAGGCCGAGGTCGACCGCGCCAAGGCGGATCTGGAACGCACGCACGCGGAGGTTTCGCAGGCGAAAGCCCGCGTGGCCCAGGTTCAGACCCGCCTCGACAAACGCACGATCCGTGCCCCCTTCCGCGCCCGGGTCGGGTTGAAGAACGTTCACGAGGGGCAGTACCTGGCCGAGGGGGCGGCGGTCGTGATGCTACAGGAGGTCAAGGATACAACCCACCTGGACTTCGCCATCCCGCAGGAGTATCTCGCACGGGTGTCCCCCGGCCTGGAAGTCGATGCAACGTGCCCGGTCATGGGACCCGAACCGATCATCATCACGGTCGTTGCCGTCGATGCAACGGTAAACAACGACACCCGGAACGTCCGGGTGCGTGCGAGTGTGCACGACCCCCAGGGCCGGCTGCGACCCGGCATGTTCGTGCAGATCCGCGTGCCGGTCGAACCGGAGAAGCCCTACACAGTGGTGCCCGCCACCGCAGTGCGGCGGACCTCGTACGGGGATCAGGTCTTTGTGATCATCCCAGGCGATAAGCCCGACACGATGCGAGCCACGCAGCGCTTCGTGAAACTCGGACCCATGGTTGAGAACGATGTGATCGTGCTCGAAGGGGTGAAGCCGGGCGACCGCATCGCGGCGACCGGCTCCTTCAAACTACGCGAAGGTTCGCTCGTGATCGAGGCACCGCCGGCGACGGCCTCGGGCGGCTCCCACCCCTCATCAAAGCCGCACTGAACGTTCAATCGCCTCGTCCTCATCACCCCGATACTTCACCACATCTCGCCACACCCACGACACACATCCGCATGCGATCCTTCACCGATATCTTCATCAATCGGCCCGTGCTGGCGGTCGTTCTGAACCTCATCATCCTCGCCGTGGGGTGGCGCGCGGCGAGCAACTTGCCGATCCGCCAATACCCGCGCATCGAGTCCACATCGGTCGTGATCACGACGATGTACATCGGGGCCAGCGCCGAAACGGTGCGAGGGTTCATCACGACCCCGATCGAGCGGGCGGTGTCGGCGATCGACGGGATCGACTACATCGAGAGTTCAAGCGCCGCGGGCATGAGCACGATCACGGTACGGCTTCGGCTCAACCACGACAGCAACGACGCCCTCGCGGAGATCGGGGCCCGGCTCAACCAGGTCCGCAGCGAACTCCCGCCCGAGGCCGAAAGCCCCGTGATCGACATCCAGCGCGCGGACAGGCCCTTCGCCACGTTCTACCTGAGTTTCACGAGCAAGGAACTTGACCTCTCCCGACTCACCGAGTATCTCGACCGGGAAGTAAGGCCCGAACTCTCCACGATCGAGGGCGTCCAGCGCTGCGGCATCGAAGGCCCCCGCTACCTGGCGATGCGCATCTGGCTCAGCGAATCGCGCCTCACGGCCCTCGACGTGACCCCCGGCGAGGTCTACGACTCGCTGCGCCGGAACAACTACCTCGCCGCGGTGGGCCGGACCAAGAGCCGGGATGTCCAGATCGACCTCCTGACCAACACCGACCTGCGATCACCGCACGAGTTCGAGCAGCTCATCGTCCGCGAACGAAAGGGTACCATCGTGCGGCTGCGCGATGTGGCCCGCGTCGAACTGGGCAGTGAAGAACCGACCGCCGAAGCGGGGCTGAACGCTGAGCCGGCGGTGTACCTGTCGGTCTGGCCGTTGCCCCGCTCGAACGAACTGGAGGTGGCCAAGCGACTCAGGGCAACCATGGAACGCCTGCGCCCTCGTCTTCCGCCAAGCATCGAAATGCAGCTGGCGTACGACGGCACGTTCTACATGGACAACGCCCTCAAGGCCATCGGCACCACCCTCGCCGAGACCATCGCCATCGTCGCGATCGTCGTCTTTCTCTTCATGGGCTCCATCCGCACCGTCCTGGTGCCGCTGGTGGCGATCCCCATCTCCATCGCGGGCGCGTGCATCTTCATGTCCGTTTTCGGGTTCAGCCTGAACCTGCTCACCATCCTCGCGCTGGTGCTCTGCGTTGGCCTGGTCGTCGACGATGCCATCGTCATGGTCGAGAATGTCGAGCGGCACGTGCGAGAAGGCCGAAGCCGCATCGATGCGGCCCTTCTGGGCGCGCGCGAACTGGCCTCACCGGTCATCTCCATGACCATCACGCTCGCCGCGGTCTACGCGCCCATCGGCTTCCAGACAGGCCTGACGGGGGTTCTGTTCAAGGAGTTCGCCTTCACGCTCGCCGCGGCGGTAGTCGTTTCGGGTATTGTGGCGCTGACACTCTCACCCATGATGAGTTCTCGACTGGTCCCCGCTCACGGGCGAGAGGGGGTGCTCACGCGGCTGGTCAACAGGGGCTTTGACAGAGTGCGTCGCCTGTACGGTCGGGTGCTCGGCGTGACGCTCGATCTGCGCTGGTCGATGGCTTTCGCGGCGGTGCTGATCGCCTTGGCCGCGGTCCCCTTGTACTCGATGTCCGGCAAGGAACTAGCCCCGACGGAGGATGAGGGCGGCATCTTCTTCGTCCTGTCCGGATCGCCGGATTCCTCGCTGGAGGCGACCAAACAGGCCGCGACGGCCGTCTCCACGACCCTGATGGACTTGCCGGAAGCGGAGTTCAGTTGGCGTGTTCTGATGTCACCGTCCTCGGGCTTCGGCGGCGTCAATCTGAAGAAGTGGAAGGAGCGCGAGCGGACCACGAAGGACATCCAGCCGCAGGCCTACGGCATGGTCAGTGTGATCGCCGGTGTCACGGCCTTCCCCGTGCTGCCTCCACCACTGCCCGGCGCGGGGCAGTTCGATGTCGAACTCCTCATCACCAGCCAGGACTCGCCGGAAGAAATGGCCCAGGTGGCAGGCGGCCTGGTCGGCGCGGCCTTCGGCACCGGCAAGTTCATGTTCGCCGACACCGATCTCAAAATCGACCTGCCCCAGACGCGGATCATCATCGACCGTGAAAAAGTCGCCGACATGGGACTGGACCTCGCCTCGGTCGGCAGAGATCTCTCGATCATGCTCTCGGGCGGGTACGTCAACCGCTTCAACTACGACGGACGCAGTTACAAGGTCATCCCGCAGATCGAAGAGGCGGGCCGCGCCACCCCCGACCAGATCCTTCAGATGAAAGTGCGGGCCCGTGACGGCGGCCTGGTGAGCGTGGGCAGTTTTGTGCGTCTGGAAACGATCGCCGCACCGCGCACACTCAATCGTTTCCAGCAACGCAACAGCGTCAAGATCTACGGCGGCGTGGCACCGGGTGTGACCAAGGCAGAGGCCCTTGATGCGCTCGAAGCCGCGGCACGGGCGGTGCTCCCGCCCGGCTACGCCATCGACTTCGCGGGTGAGAGCCGCCAGCTCCGAATGGAAGGGGCAAGCCTGGCGGTCACCCTGGGCTTCGCGCTGGGTCTGATCTACCTCGTTCTGGCGGCACAGTTCAGCAGTTTCCGAGACCCGTTGATCGTGCTGCTTGGTTCGGTGCCACTGGCCATCAGCGGCGCGCTCGTCTTTACCTTCCTCGGCTGGACCACCATCAACATTTACTCTCAGGTCGGTCTCATCACCCTCGTTGGATTGGTGGCCAAGAACGGCATCCTGATCGTGGAGTTCGCGAATCACCTGCAGGAAAGCGGCCTCTCCAAGCGAGACGCCGTCCGCGAGGCGGCCATGACCCGCCTGCGGCCCATCCTTATGACGAGCGTGGCCACCGTCTTCGGTCACTTCCCGCTGGTTCTTGTCACGGGCGCGGGGGCGATGGCACGCAA
>DDSA01000257.1:0-3294 GCA_002343715.1 Phycisphaerales bacterium UBA2402
TCGCTGGCACCTGCGCATCCACCGCGCGGTAGCCCGCTCTGGGCGGCACCGTCTGACCCAGAGCCGACGGCGTCATCTCACGGTTGAGCGCGCGCCACCCCGCCAGGAGCGAGTCGCGGCGGGCCGCGAGCGCCTCGTTGGCCGGGCTGAGCAGGCTCGCGGCCCAGACAACCAGCAACTGATCCATCTCCGGGTGCCACGGGCACCGATCCGCATCCGCATCCAGACGCCACGATCCGAGCCGCAGGTCGCACCGCAGCACGTACTCTTGTTCCGGCCTGGGCGCGACGATCATCTCGTAGGGTGTGCGCTCGCCGAGGTGCTTGCGGTCGGGCATCGCCCGCACCGCGCAGATGGTCGGCGGACCCGTCTCGGTGGGCGCGCGGTCCAGTCGGTCCTGCACGGTCCCGGCATCGACGGCCCGCACATCGGCGGACCAGCCGGAGGTAGCCACCAGGCGCACTCGCCCCATCGGGCGTGATGTCACCCAGCGGGGCAGGGCGTAGCGCGACGGGTCCAGGTCGATGTTGGCCGGGCCGTCGCCATCGGGGTCGAGCGTGACGGCGTAGGCGATGCGCTGCCAGGTCCATCGGACCATCGCCCCGTCCACCACCGCGATGCCGATCTGCGCGATCGCGTCGTTGACTGCACGCCGGACGATATCGGCCCGGTGCGGGTCGGTGGGCACGGTCGCCAGCCCGTCCGATCCGTACGCTGGTATTCCCGCCAACTCCGCCGTGCGGACCTGGATGTCTCGGTAGCGGAGTGTGTCATCGCCCGGTAGCACAATGGCGCTGACGGAGGCGCGGGTGTGGACGCACGACGCGGAGCGGATGCTCTGGTACCACCGTCAGGCCGTATGGTTCGAGCGGGGTCTCCCCCGCCATCTGTCACTGCTCATCGCTCAGCAGCATCACCCAGGTCAGGTCGCCCGCGCCGGTGCTCGGCTCGGATGTGGTCTTGGTCTCCATCGCCACCGCACATGGCTTGGCCGCGCCGCCCGATGCGGCGACCCGCAGGAGCATGTGCGCCACCGTCGAAGCGTTGCACAAGACCAGCAGGCGCGATGCGGTGTCGATCGCCAGGTGTGTGACACCGGCGACCAGCGCCAGCCCGGTCGTCACCCGCGCCTGCACCAGCCCTTTTGCAGCCACCTTGATCCGTCCACCGCGCCGCAGCCCGGTCGCTGTCACCTGGATGTCGTTGACCTGGGGCGCGGGCTCATCGGTCACGACGACGAGCGGCGTCTTGAACGTCGCCGTAGCCACCGCGCAGACGTAGAGACCGCCCTGGTTGACCGTCGGGCTGACGCCCTTGGCGTTGTCGTGGTCGAATGGATCGAGTTGGAGGACATCGCCGCGGCGCAGGTTGGCGTTGAGCGGGGTTCTCGAGCCCGCCGTGGCGTGGATGTTCTGTCCCGTGAAATGCGCATCGCGCGGGGCCTGTGTCTGTCCGAATGGGATCTGATTCATGGGGTCGCTCCGTGTGTGTGTGCTCAGGTCCCGGTGGTGAAACTGCTGTGGACGCGGAACGCACCGCGGCGCAGGTCGCGGGAGATCATCTGCCAGGTCCAGTCACGCGGCTTGTAGACGACGTTGTGCGCGCCGGGCACCACACCATCACCGTCCACCATCCACATGCCGCGGCCCTTGAGTACCTTGACCAGACTTCGCCGCACCCCGAAGATGGGACGATCGGCCTTGCCGATCAGCGCCGGTGTGCGTACGCACATGCACCCCTTGAGCCGCTTGGACGCCCCTGGGTAATAGTCTCCGACCCCACCGCGGTAGCGGTCATCGGGACCTTTGGCGAGCAACTCCTCGTATGCCGAGTCGTAGTCCGGGTCCCAGAAGATCACGGCCTCCTCGCTCGCGCCGGGTGTCGCGCCAGTGAGACCGGGAACGAAGTCCACCATCGTCTCGTCCATCGCGCGCTTGACCGCGGCGATCAACTCCGGCCCCATGACGGGTGCCACGGTGATGCAGTAGTTGCGGGCCCGCTCGTTGGCCAATGAGGCGCAGTCCACCCCGCCCAGCGAGGCGCTGATCGCGCCTTGCCGACCGCGCCAGTACGTCCCGTTGAACCCGCCGCCGGGCAGCGACACGAACGCTCCGGTCGAGTCCATGCTCCGCCGCGCCCAGCACTCCAGCCCGAAGATGGCGCTCTCATCGCTCGCATCATCGGGCGAGCCGAACACGGCGACCTCGTTCTCGTCGGCGATCGCCGCTATCTGCGCCGACCGACGCTCCTTCAGCAAGTCGTAGATGCGGTTGGGCGCTGCGCGGTTGCGCGCGATTTCGAGACGGTCGAAGGCGAACGCCGTGTTGGTTTTGTCCCGGAATGGCACCGTGAACCGCTCGGTGTAGTAGCCCACGCTGTACTGGGTCGCCTGGAACGGACGCAGCGTCTGGTTGGTCCCCGCCGCATCGCGCAGGCGGATGTTCCAGGCGTAGACGTTGCCGGTGGTGTCCTGGTCCTCGCCGCTGTCGATCAGCAGCGCGTTGCCAGGCATCCGGTTCAAACGCTGCGTCTCCAACACCTCGCGGTCTACGTGCGGCAGCGCCGCGTTGACGATGCCCGAGAGCATCGCAATACTGATCCCCGCGCCGAACGTGCTCATAGCCGTCTCCTGATCTGTGGCCCCGGCATGACACCGAGAGCCGGTCTACCTACCTGATACCCGCAAACGCCTGGGCGATCGCGGCGGCCCCGGCCTCAGCGGGCGATCGCTGGGCCTGCGATGCACCCCCACCACCCCCGCCGATATCCACACGCATCCCGGCCCCGCCCGGAGCCGGTGTCCTGATCCCCTGTCGCTGCGCCGCCTGCCTGTTGATTACTTCGGCCCTCGCGGCGCGGGCCGGTGTGGAGTGCAGCATCATCCGCGCCGTCGCGGCGATGATGTCCGCCTCGGTGTCTGTCCTGCCCGCGGCTTTGGCCCGATCCGCCAACTCGATCGCGTTGCGCTCGAGTTGAGCGCGGGCCGCTCGCTGCTCGGCGGAGGCGCTCGCCCAATCCGCGCCGTAGAGCGCGGCCGCGCGCGGGTCCGTCGCGGCGATCTGCCTGTCGATGTGCTGATTGAGCGGGTGGGCCGCGATGTCGGGCGGCTGCGCGCTGTCGCTGCGCTGACCTGCGATCTCTCGCATCTTCGACTCGACGCGCGCCTCGATGCTCGTTTCAACTCCGCGCGCGAACTCGGCGACCGCATCGGCTACGTCATCATCGAACTCGGCCCGCATCTTGGCCACGAATTTCGCGCCGAGTCCTGGCTCGGCCTTCGGTTCGGCCTTCGGT
>DDSA01000257.1:3513-6583 GCA_002343715.1 Phycisphaerales bacterium UBA2402
TCGGTTCGGCCTTCGGTTCGGCCTCCGGTACGGGCTGTGCCGCGAGCGATACCAGCGCATCCACGGCACCCTCGTCGATGGTCACGGTCTGATCGGGCTGCGATCCCTGATCCATCAGGTCGGCGATGGCCTCGATCCCCGCCTGGGCGGGGTCGGTCTCTGGCTGAGTCTCCGCGGCGATCTCGTCGCGCTGGGTCTGATCGGTGTGAGGGGTATCGGTGTCCACACAGGATTAGAGGCCGCGGCGAGTCCGACACCAATAGTGGGTTATCGTCATTTCGTCGCGTGATCGCGCTGTGCCCGCCGCTCGCGGATCGAGCGCTCACGGGCGCGGAGCCTGTCCATCGCTTTGTCCCAATCGCGGCGCTGGCGCGAATCGTCGAACCGCATCTGACCGTCATCACCGACGCATCCCTCCAGATCCGGCCCCACGAGTCGGCGCATGGCCCGGACCTCGCTCGGGTGACAGCCCTCTGTCAGCGAAAGTCCGCCGCGCCCGTCGAACGTGCGGTATCCACGCGCGATCCTGGCATCGGCGTAGTCGGTCTCGCTCGCGGAGGCGCACCGCGGGCACGGCAGCAGGGTGGAGAGATCGGTCTCTCGCACCTGAGCGGTGTGCGCGAAGTCCTCCCATCGGTGCGAGCACGATGGGCAGCGGCGTGGATACATCGGCATAAGCGGGCGGTCGCGCATCTCATCGCGCCGCCCGTATCGAGGAGGGTCAGTCGCTCTCGACGACGCGGAGCAGATCGGTGGCAGCGCGTGAGAATCCGTCTTGACAAATGCGCGGTCTCGGGTGCTCGTCGAGATGTGTCACGATGCGGTCGATGCGCAACATCTCCCGGACCTCGCCCTGGCGTACGGCAAGGGCGGCCAGCAGGGCCGCCTCGACCCTGCCGAGCCGTTCGGCCAACGCGAGCACCAACTCGTGCGTGCTGGGCCGCGCCGAGTTGTCCGGTACCGGCACGTCAATGTCATCGACGCGGGGATCCGTGTCGGGCAGGGCCTGGGGTATGGTGTGTCCTGTATCGCTCATCTGGTGTACTCCTCGATGCTCATGTCACTGGCGCGGGGGCCGCATCGCTGGCCATCTGCGCCACTCCGTCCCTCACCCTGTCCCCTCCCGTGCCGACCCGGCGCACTCCTGCGGCCTGTGGTGGCGGCCCGGCCATCTGCGCCATCGCCTGCGCCGCCTGCATCCCCTGCGGCGTCGGGAAGCACTCGTCGATCTCCGGGAATTCACTGGCGAAGAGGCGGAGGGCCGCGGCGATGTCGCCGCCGAGACCAGCAACCAGCTGCACCCACGGGGGCAGTACCTGCACCACCTGGGAGAGCCGCGCGATCTTGGTCGGCGCATCCATCCCTGATGCGCTCTCGACGCGGCAGTCGTAAGAAAAGTCCGAAAAATCTCCCTCGCGGGTCGCCGGGTCGTAGACGACATTGGTGAGCACGCCGGGGATCACCTGCATCCCGTAGACCTGCTGCCGGACCGGGGCCGTGTCCTCGTACCAGGACAGACGCTGCACGATCCTGCGCCGCGCTTCGGTCACGGGCGAGCGCACCATATCCATGACGTTCTGCGCCTTGCCGGCGATCATGTGGGCCTCGGTGGCCGTGTTGGCGACGCCTTCTCGTCCGGCTGCCTGTCTCAGGCTCGCCCCGGCGCTGTCGGCGAGGCGAAGCAGGACATCGAGGCCGCGCGCAAACTGGTCGATCAGACCGCCGCTCACCACCTCGCGCACGCTCTCGGGGTCGCCGGGGATGGGCTGATCGTCGAGAGCCTCCTGTATCGCCATCGCTGTCTCGCGCCCGGTCTCGGTGCGATAGACCATGTTGCGCCGCGTCCGCAGGATGTGATCCACGAGACGCTCGGAGACATCCTTGATCGCTAAGTGCAGGTCGATCAGCCGCGCCGCGAGGCTGATCCCCGTGGGGCGATCCGGGTGGTCGTACAGGTGGAGGCACTCGTACGGACCCGCCTCGTACCCCATGTACTCACGCGGCTCGATGATCCAGCCGTCATAGCCGTCCAGGTCCGGCACCACCATCTCCAGCCGCCGCGCGCCGTCCCAGACCTCCAGGTACCACAACTGGATCAGGTCATCGGAGAGCAGGTCATCACCGGCCAGTCCGATCTGGGCCTCCGGGCTGGTCATGTCCCGCTGCACGCTCTGATCCGCGATGCTGGGCAGGGAGCGCACTTTGTCGGGATCTCCGATCCCCATCTCCAGGAGCCATTGGCGATCGCACGTAAAGCGATCGCCGCGGAATCGGTCATCGTGCCAGTGGCGCGAGAGCGGGTCTCGCGTGAACTGGCCAGGCGGCACGCGCGCGACGAATGGCTGCCCGGAATCGTGCAACTCGCCATCGACGCGGATCCAGTCGGCCCCCTCCCGCAGACCGATGCGGTAGACACCCTCGCCGCAGAGCGCCGAGTCCATGACGACGCGCCGATCGGTCTGCGCCACACGGATCTCGTCGGCGATCTGGGTGAGCCTGTGCCCGCGGAGGATGGCATCGCCCGTGAGACCGGCCATCTTGGGGTCGCAGCGTATCCGCCACCGATCCCCGGTCAACTGCGGCATGTAGGCGTCCATCAGCGTGGCCAGCACGTTGAGGACCGCGCGCGATCCGATGGGGCGCGCCTCCTGGACGACAGCCGCGCCGTAGTACGGCCCGGCGAGCAGGCTGGATGCCTGCGAGTAGAGACCCCGGACCCACGCGCGCAACTCCCACCCGCGGCGTGCCGCCGAGACGATGCGCTGTGGCGTGATGCGGGCGATGGGCGGGCCTCTCGATAGTTGCCCGCGCCGCGCGTCCGCCCAGAGTCTAGGCCCGCCGAATATCCCGTATATATCGGGGGCGTCGATGCGCCACCACCACCCCCGCCGCGGCCATCACCCGCTCCGCCGTGCGCTGGCGTACCCGGGCCTCATCGCCCGCTGCCTCGCCCTCTTGCGGGCCGTGTGGTCGCTCTCGGGCTGCGGCGGGAGCGTGGCGTGGGGCAGGTTGCTGGGCGCGCGGCCGGGGAGCGGGGGCGGCATGAACTCGGCGCCCGGCGGGGTTCCGG